>JAWLHT010000439.1:0-2540 GCA_041690195.1 Candidatus Latescibacterota bacterium | reverse complement strand
CTCTATAGGATAGAGAGGGGAACGAGGGGTGAGTTACTCTTTTCCGGCCTGTACCGAAAGACACCCGTTCACTACAAATCGCTTATGTTTACGACAATGGGGCCAGGGGGTGAGTTACCGGCCAGCACCTCTACATGTTTTTGACTATGGAGCAAGGGGGTGAGTTACCGCCAGCACCTCCGTGCTTCCCGCAATTCACTCACCCCTTGTTCCCGGGCACCCGGCGGTTTCAGGGCTTGAAGGTGGTCAGCTCGGTGTAGTCGCCGATGTAGGAGCCGCCCTCGATTTCCGTATCGCAGATACCCACCCGCCCGATGCGGATTTCCGTGCCGTCCTTGTCGTGATAGCTGTACCCGTTGGAGTGGATGACGAAGTGATTGCCGTTCACCTCTCCCAGGTACATCACGATATGGCCGCTGAATCCGCACATGGTGATGCCCGGCTCGCAGGTGGAGAGATACTTGTACTTCACGTCCTTGGGGGTGTCCTTCGGGAAGGCATGGACGTGGTCGGAGCAGTGGAGTTCGTGGGTGGTGCCGCGCGGCGTGATGATGCCGAAGGTGCGGAGCACGGTCCGGACGATGCCGCAGCAGTCGCGCTCGTTGCAGGAGTCATGCCAGCCGTAGGGACGGTTCAGCAGGCGGAACATGGTGCGGATGACATTGGCCTGGGTGTAGGGCTGGTATCCCACGCTGACATCGGCGTCAGGCTGGATCCAGCCTTCCCCGGTATCAAGGGAGCCGTCGAAGCGGCGGTACGGCACGAGGACCCGGTATCCCGCGGCGCTCTTCTCCAGGAGCGGCAGACGGGCGCCCTGGTACATCTCGGTGACCAGCGTGCGGAACTCACGGTCGGCGAAGACGGAAACCTTGTGCGGCAGCGAAATCACGAAATCCTTCGGCTCGGATACCGTTCGGATGCGGGAGGGTTCGCCGAAGGCCACGTTCACCGCCGGAATCCAGGCATAGGTGTATTCCGAGCGCACGTAGTACCACGCCCCGTCGGCCGAGGCATGAAGCACCGCCACCGGCGTGAACGCGTCGAGCATGCCGATGGCGAACATGTCCTGCCAGGCGTATTGGGCCCAGAAGGCGGGCATGTCGGTCGGGGCAAAGCGGTTCACCGTATGGGCGACCACGATGCCGTACCGGGGCCGCACGGTTTCCGGGACCCTGTCCTCGGCGAGCATCGCCACGAGTTCACGGCGCATGGCGTCGGTGTAGGGAAGCCGTCGGCGGTCCCAGAATTTCCCCTTGAGGATGTTTTCACGGCAGCGGGCCAGGCCGGTCCGCAGGCTGTCGCCGGGCAGGGGACGGAGGGCAAGCGGGTCCTGGGGATAGAACTGGAGGTCATAGAATTCCCGGTTGCGATTGACCTGGGCGAAGGAATAGGGATTGCCACTGATATCCTTCGTCTCCAGCGGGCGGGTGCGGTTCTTCCGGTTCAGCTCCTGAATCTGCGCGGGGGTCATGACCACCTTTTCGGCTCCGGAGCCGATGCGTTTGATCCAGAAGCCGGGATTCTGCATGGCTTCAGTGGCCGGGGGGACCACATCCGGCGCTGCGACGACCTTTCCCTCCTGCGCGGATACGAAAACGGCGAGAATGCCGGCGGCCAGTCCGGCGGCCAGCCCGGGCAGTGCGATTCGCATGAAATACTCCTTTGCGTTGAGAAAATCCCGGATACAGTGTGGAAGAAATATACTGAATCCGGAGCCGGAGGCAACAGCTCTTCGCAGAGGCGGCCGAAAAAGCGAACTGCAAGAAAACCATTGCGTTTCGGAAAAAGCAGTGTATATTTACCGCGTGAGAGGTGTAGTGGGCGTCCCACCACCGAGGATTCCGACATGATTGACGCCACAAACAAAAGCATCCCCGTTTCGCCGGCCGTTGAACTCAATCCCGGCGCGGCCGCCGCCGCCGTCCCGCGGCGAATCCTCACTTCGGAGCCCCGGAGCGGAGAGGACGATACCGCCCAGCCGCAGCCCGGAACCCGTGACGACCGTTTCATCTCTTCCGGGAGTTCCGCCGCAAACACCCTCTACTCGGTCGCCGATGTAACGCGCGAAGGGCTTTCCTTCGCCCCTCCCGCATCCCGCCGTCCCACGCTGGACGGCGCGGAGGTCAGCCGCAAGCTCGCCGATATTCCCCTTGCCATGAACCGCAAACGCCTGGAAATCTACAAGACGGAAAAATAGCCCCCGCCGGTTTCCCCTGTATTTGCAGCATCCCGGCCTCTCGCGAGCGAGGAGTGCGTTGGCTTGTCGAAGAAGCCCGGAGGCGACGGCCGGTGACTCACCCCCTGGCCCCATTGTGGTAAAGATACGGCTGGAATGCGGAGCAAATGAAGCTCATAGGTGCTCCTGACGCTGCTGAACCCTCTGTCGCCTCCGGCGACATCTCCCTTGTCAAGGGAGATAAATGAGAAAAAGCACCTTCGCCCTGCTGTGGAATGATTTATCAGTTGTCCCCCAAGGCGGGTCCCATCGCCGATTCTCCGAATCGGTGATGGGTGCCAGAAGGGGGATGTCCGCAGGATAG
>JAWLHT010000438.1:0-2553 GCA_041690195.1 Candidatus Latescibacterota bacterium | reverse complement strand
CTCATTGCACCCTATGGCACACGGGTGGCCAAACCCGACGATGCGTACGTCCGTCAGCTCGAACGCCTGGATGTCGATATCATCGCCTACCAGGACGAGGTCGGGGTGCAGAAGTCGAAACCGGAAGAAACTCCCGCTTTCTATGAGGCGCTCCGGAAAGCCCACGACCGGGTTCCGCAACGGAAACTCTGGGCAGACATGGAGGTGTTCGAGTTCGAGGGGCAGGTTTACAGGAGCGCGCTCCTGCCCGCCTCTTTCGAACGGGTGGAGCGCCAGCTCGCCTCGGTGTCGCCCTTTGTCGATGTCGTGCTTATCTATCAGTACCAGGGCATGATGAACAAGCCGGGATCGCGGGCCTTCGCCGGTCATCCGGACTCGACGAAGCTGTATACGGATTATGTCGCCTGGCTGAAGAAGCATTACCCGAAGATGATTCAGGGGTAGTCATCAGGCCAATAGTCGTGTAAAAAAAATCGGCAGAACCGCTCACCCTTTCCGGAGTTGCCCGATACCCATGAAAACATCGACCGGTACGATTACCGCTGTGCTCCTGCCGTTTGCGTTGCTTCTGTCTCTTTATGCTCTTTCCTGCAGCCGGAATGGTGCGGTCAACGAATGCGATATTCTCATCGCCGGAGGCGGGACAGGCGGGGTGGCCGCAGCCCTTCAAGCCTGCGCCATGGCAGAAGAATGGGGGGTCAAAAAGGTCATCATGACCGAGGAGACCGCCTGGCTCGGAGGCCAGTACACCTCCCAGGGCGTGACCGCCTCGGACGACAATTCCCTCGTGGAGCAGGGGCGCTATCACGAGGCCGCGTCGGAGTTGTTCTTCCGTTTTCATGACATCATCCGCAACATATATCGTGCACAGGCTCTGAAAACCGCTGAATCAGCCGGCCGGAACGGCGGTCCCGAAAGTCCGGCCCGCGCCCTGGAAATCGAGTGGATCAAGGGGAACGAGTTCTCCCCCGGGAACGCCTGGGGTTCCCGCATGAGTTTCCTCCCGAAGGACGGTGTTACGGCTATTGACGAGATGCTGGCGCCGTATATCAGGAGCGGACTGCTCGAAGTGCGGTATCACACCGTTCCGGTAGAAGTTCTCAAGGAGAGCAGACGGATCACCGGAGTGAAGTTCCGTGATTCCGAAACCGGCGGGGAATCCACCATCCGGGCGAAGATCACCCTCGACGCCACCGAACTGGGCGATCTCCTCCCGCTTTCCGGGACTCCCTACCGTCTCGGCATCGAGGCCACGAGTGATACTGAAGAGCCGTCACTGTACGATGAACAGGGGCGGCCGCTCTATCCCGAGCCCATGACCGACTGCCAGCAGTCCTTTACCTACACCTTCGCTGTCGAATGGCGGCCGCCTTCCGAGGACAACCGTCTCCCCTGGGATCAGAGGCCGAAAAGCTACGAAACAAACCGTCACCGTTTCACCATGATCGATGCCAACCGCTGGTTTCCCATGACCCGCTGGAATGATTTCGCCGCGGCCGAAGCCGTATCGGAAAACCGCCGTACCGGAGGGAACCGTCCGGTTCCCTGGATTCCCTCCTTCTGGACATACCGCCGGATGCTGGACGCCCGCATTCTGGACCCGTCCATTGGCGCGGATGTCTTCCCCCGCTTTGTGAACGGCGTCTGGAATGACTCCTACACTCCGGAGAGCAATCCCCGGTACTTCATCCCCAACTGGGAGCACAGTCTCCCGGCTCCGGGCGACATCATCGAGGTTAACTGGAACAGTAACGACTATGTGGCCCGACGCATTATAGATGTTTCCACCGAAGATCGTGAAGCAGCCCTGCGCGAGGCAAAGGAGCTTTCCCTCGGCTTCCTCTTCTGGCTCTGGTACGAGGCGCCGCGCGACCCGGACGACCCGAGGCTCGATCCCTCGAAAGAGGAGAACTGGTCCGTTGACCCGGTCACCGGTAAAAAGACCGGCTGGGCCAACCTTAAATTCCGCCCCGATGTCATGGGGACCGAAGACGGACTGAGCATGTATCCCTACATCCGGGAATCACGCCGCGGCAAGGCTCTTTTCACCGTCCGTCAGCAGGACCTGCTCGGTCCCCGGACCAGCCGGGCCCGGCTCTTCCATGACACCGTGGGCATTGGCCACTATTTCCTCGACATACACCGGTGCGATGTGGGGTGCGAACGCAAGCGGGACATCACATTCCGTCACGTACAGCTTTCCGATGGCACCTGGGCGGGGGAGAATTCATCCGGACGATTCCAGATCCCGTATGGCTCTCTTGTACCGGAGGCCACCGATGGTCTCCTGCTTTCCTGCAAGAATATCGGCTTGACCCGGATCGCCGCCGCCACCTACCGGCTGATTGCAACCAAATAAGATCGCTGTGAAGACGAAAAGCCCAACTAATGCCACCGTTGGCACAACGCTACGCTGTCCCATATGCCCCTCTCAACCATGATCTTGCGGAACGATACCGCATACAAATCTTTTCCCGCTCCTAAATTATCACAGGTGACGTGACTCAACAATGAGCTTGAACCGCCGTGAGTTTCTCGGAGGCCATGATTGGT
>JAWLHT010000437.1:0-2614 GCA_041690195.1 Candidatus Latescibacterota bacterium | reverse complement strand
CCCTGACCCCATTGTGGTAAAAATAAGCAGAGAATGGTGAACGGGTGTTTTGAAAAGCTAACTCACCCCTCGGTCCCCTCTCTCCGGGAGAGGGGATGACTCGTTATCGGCTGTCCCGGTCTGTTCTAAGGCTCGATTCCCCCTCTCTCTGGAGAGTGGGGGCATGGGGGTGAGTTACCGGCCAGCACCTCCACAGGAATATTTAGTACTCATACGTGTCAGTGGTTTTTCCTTATCTTTACCACAATGGGGCCAGGGGGCAAGTATCTCTTTTCGAAAACCACATCAGTCACCGGTTCACTCACTCAGTGCTCGCCCGGCTTATACCGCCCTCTCCTTCCGCCGCTCCAGGTCGAGGACCAGCTTGTCGAGGGATTCGTCCCACCCCATCCTCGTGCTGTCACGGTCCTCACCGGCGGGAAAGCCCGTGTACCGCAGGTTGATTCTGGTCCTGTTCTCCTGTTCCACAAAAGTAACTGTAGCCCGCAGTTCCCTCGGAAAATCCGGACTCATGCCGTAATCCGTCGGCGGGACAACATTGCCGTTTTCATCGGCGAAGCTGTCCGTACTGACGACCCGCTCCGGCGGAACGATCTCCAGATAGGTTCCGGTGCTCCAGTAATCCTCGCCCTCCGGGGAACGCATGCAGAAAAGATAGGATCCCCCCTCGCGGAAATCCATCCGTATGACCGGTGCGGTGAAGCCTTTCGGCCCCCACCAGTTCTTTACCCGTTCCGGGTCGGTCCATTCCTTCCAAACTTCCTCGCGGGGAGCATCAATGACGCGGGAGATGACGAGTTCCTCTCGTTCCGCTCCCGTGGCGGAGCCTGTCTTTCCACTGCTTGTATCCATACTTAGCCTCCTTGAAAGCCTGTGTCGTGCATCATCTGCGGAACAGTCCGACGCCACCGCATGAAACGAACAGAATTGAGCATACATGCACCAATCCCACAACTACCTATTATATTTATTATACTTCATTATTTGTATGTACGTTTGACAGTTTTTACCCCTCCCTCGACGGGAAGGGGCGTACCGGTTGCTTCGACCTCACTTTGCGCTTGATTACTCCCGCCGCAACCCGTATCATGTCTCCCGTCGCCACCACAAACCCGATACTCTGATATGCACATGAAACGGTTGTTGAAGAAATATTTCGGCTACGACGAGTTCCGGCCGCTGCAGGCCGAGATCATCGAAACCGTGCTGAACGGAGGAGATACGTTCGCCCTCATGCCGACCGGCGGCGGGAAATCCCTCTGTTTCCAGCTTCCCGCCCTGCGGATGGAGGGAATAGCGCTGGTGATCTCGCCGCTCATCGCCCTGATGAAGGACCAGGTGGACGGGCTCCGGGCCAACGGCATCGGCGCCGATTTCATCAACTCCAGCCTTTCCGCAGAGGAAATCCGCGGGGTGATGCGGCGTATCCGCCAGGGTGACACAAAAATCCTCTATGTTGCGCCCGAGCGGTTCGCTTCGGAGGGATTCCAGAATTTCCTGCGCGGCATCACGGTGAGCCTTATCGCCGTGGACGAGGCACACTGCATTTCCGAGTGGGGGCACGATTTCCGCCCCGACTACCGCAACCTGGGCATCCTGAAAGAACTCTATCCCCAAACCCCGCTCATCGCCCTGACCGCGACCGCCACCGAAAAGGTCCGCCGCGACATTCTGGAGCATCTGAACATCCCCCACGCCCGCGTGTTCGTCTCCAGTTTCAACCGCGAGAACCTCAACATCCGGGTGATCAACAAAAAGAACGCCTTCGCCAAGCTGGTCAAACTCCTCGAAGACTACCGCCGGGAGTCGGTGATCATCTATTGCTTCTCCCGGAACGAGACCGAAGAGATCGCGGAAAACCTGCGCGAGCACCGGTTCAACGCCCGGGCCTACCACGCCGGAATGAACCCGGACGAACGGAAGTCGGTGCAGGAACAGTTCGTCACCGACAAAATCACCGTCATCGCCGCCACCATCGCCTTCGGCATGGGCATCGACAAGCCGAACGTCCGCCTGGTGGTGCACTACACCTTCCCCAAAACGCTGGAAGGGTACTACCAGGAAATCGGGCGCGCCGGGCGGGACGGGCTTTCGAGCGAATGCGTGATGTTCTACACCTACGCCGATGTCCGCAAGCACGAATTCTTCATCGACCAGGTCGGGGACAAATCCCAGCAGCGCATCCAGCGCAACAAGCTGGAGGAGGTCATCCGATTCGCCGGGCTTTCCACCTGCCGCAAGAAGCACCTGCTGAAGTATTTCGGCGAGCACCTGCCGGGGATGAACTGTGGGTCCTGCGACAACTGCCTCACGGACAGGGAGAGCTTCGACGCCACGATCATCGCCCAGAAAATCCTCTCGGCCGTGGTCCGCACCGGCCATCGGTTCGGCCGCGACCACGTCGTCACGGTCCTCCTCGGCGAACGGACCCCGAAAATCGCCGATACCGGCCACGATTCCCTCTCCGTCTTCGGCATCGCGGGCGACTTCACCGCCGACGCCCTGAAAGACATCTTCCAGCAACTCGCGGACCGCGGCTACCTGGCCCGCAACGAGGGCGAGCTTCCCACCTACGCCCTCTCCCCCCGGGGCGCGGAATTCCTCCGCAGCAGGG
>JAWLHT010000436.1:0-2619 GCA_041690195.1 Candidatus Latescibacterota bacterium | reverse complement strand
TACTGCCGGATGACCCTTGACCGGACTCCATTCCTGCCTCATTGGTAACATACAAGGGGAACGAGGGGTGAGTTATATTTTCAAGACACCCGTTCACTATTATCTGCTCTCTCTTTTGTCGCCGGGGAGAAGGCCGGGACGGTCGGAAGGGGTGCTTTTTTACCGTGGTTAGCTGAAGCGTGGATCATTCCTTCCGCGGGTGCGAAAAAACCACGCCCAAGAGCAACACGCGGCGATGGAGAAGTGTGAGATTGACGAAGGAAAGGTTTTCCCGGTATTCGCCCCGAAGGGATACGTGTTCGGAGAGGCGGTATTTCACGAATGCGCCGTAATCGAGAGAGGTATAGGACAGCGAGATACTGCGGGAGCGGGTTCCCTGTTCGTTTTCCGGGAAGCTCTGGGTCTGCTTCCGGTTGAAATGGCGCGATATTCCGAGGAGAATTCCGAAAGGATATCGACTGCCGTCACTGGCCCGCCGCATGGGGAAATCAATCCGTGCGCCGAGCACATGGCCGGAATATCTGATGCGTGACGGGGTCACGGGAGCGGAAGTCACGACATCCGCATACGGGTCATACCGGTTTGTTTTCCAGTATGCCCAGGAAGCCGACCAATCGAGTGTCGAGCCAAAACGTCCGCCGATTCGGACCTCGGGGCAAAACAGGAGCCGGGGCAGGGGAAGGAGAGAGTTGTCCAGGAAGGGAGTGATCCATCCGGCGGAAATCATATAGCTGGAAACATCGGTGTCGTCCCGGACGGGGGATACTGCGGTGTCGGCCCGGACGGGGGAGGCTGCGAACAGGGTCACGGCGAGAATGGAACACATGATCCGGAGGAACATGCTTGTCTCCTGAAACCGGGGAACAGGGACTTTCAGCGGTGGATGTGAAAACTAACGACCCGAGAATGTATTCGCAAGAGGCGATTTCGCCGGGCGGGCAAAAAAATCCGCCCCCTCCCGAAAGAGGGGGCGTTGGCGTGCCGGACTTGCATGCATCAGAAGAACTTCAGCCCGGCCTTGAGGTCGGAGTGGAGATAGACGCCCAGTTTGTAGCGTTCCAGGGCGCGGAGGTCGTCCAGACGGCGAATGGTTTTCCCCTCGACGAGGAAGACCGGGATGTTCGACGGGTCGTTATCGCCGAACCCGCGCTCTTTGGCGATGCGGAGGTAGTACAGTTCCAGCGGGTCCTGCCCCATGAGCCAGGAGGCCACGGTGTCCACCGCCACGAGGTCCAGCCCGGCGATGACGTAGTTGGTGAGATGGTCCGTGCCGTTGGCGAAGGCGTCGCCGTCCCGGCCGATCACCCCCTCCACGATGTTGATGGAGGGCTTGAGCGCCGAAAGCGTATCCGCCGTCCGCTGGCCCCACATCTCGTCCCACATGAGGTTTCGCACGTCCATCAGGAAGGCGTCGGCCTTTCTCCGGTCCCGGCAGCCCTGAGGAATGTCCTGCGGTTCAGTCTGGCGTTCATGGTTCACCTCCCGGTTACAGGTGAGGTGCATCTATGCTTCCCATGTCCTGACCTTTAGACGTTTGGGAGGGGAGGTGAGTTCCCGGAGCGAAACGCACCGGGAGTGCGGGCCCTTTCCCGGATTCCGCCGCGGTCACAGCCCGAGAATCCGTGCGGCGACTGCCGCGGCGGGGGAGAGTTCCACCCGCAGGGGCTGGCTGGCCGCCCGGTCGGCGATGAGACGGGTCATCCACTCCCGCGAGGTGCGGACCCGCTCCAGGGTGAGCACGGTCGCACCGCCTTCCTTTTCCAGCCGCCAGGCCGCGCGGACGCTCACCGGACGATCTTCCCCCCGGAGCAAAAATTCCGCGCGGAACTCCCTCGCATCCGAATCGAGAGAAAACTCCCGCATCTCGCCGTACCTTGCGAGCGCGAACCGGTTGGCGAGGAGCCGGGCAAGCTCGGATACGGCGCGGTCCCGGCCGTGGGCAATGGCGGAAACGATGCCGCCGAAGAAGCTTTCGGACATGATGACGCCTCCTTTCCAGGCAGCGGCCACGGACATACCGGCTGTACCGAAGAGATCGAGGTTTTCCCGCTCCTGGTACAACCGTGGAACAGCCGCCCCTGCCTCCGCACGGGTTCGGGTGATCCCCCTGTTATGTAATGTAACATGGAAGCGGGCGCCGGGAAAGGGTCATGTGGGGCGAGAGGGGGAGTAAGGGGGTGAGTTACCGACCGGAGCCGCCGCGCTTCCCGAAAATCTAACTCACCCCTCGGTCCCCTCTCTCCAGAGAGAGGGGATGACTCTATGGTAGACTTAGAGTTATACGATGCGTCAAAGGTAAGGCGCACGTAAAGAAATCACCAACACCCTTTCTCCCATCTTCAAAAACTTGGGTAATGGCAAGCGCCAGAGAGAGGGAACGAGGGGCATTGTCGTAAAGATAAGAGAAAACCGCAGGCACGCATGAGCACTAAAGATAATCAGTGGAGGTGCTGGCCGGTAACTCACCCCCTGGCCCCCTTCTGGCACCCCAGCCCTGTTCCACAGGGCCGGGGACCCCGCCTCTCCAGAGAGAGGGGGAATTGAGGCATAGAACAAGCCGAGACAGCCGATAACGAGTCATCCCCTCTATAGGATAGAGAGGGGACCGAGGGGTGAGTT
>JAWLHT010000435.1:0-2672 GCA_041690195.1 Candidatus Latescibacterota bacterium | reverse complement strand
GCTCGATCACCCGGGTCTTCTCTCCCGCCCGAGGATATACACCGTGCCGTGCTGTTTCCTTCTCCGCCAGTTTCTCGGCTGCACCGCTGAGACGCTGATATTCCAAGAGGTACCGGATCAGTGTTTCGCGCTCTTCTTCGGCCGGAGGGTCATCCCCTTCCGGCTGGGTGACAAAAAGACTCCTGGACTTTACTTTCATGAGCGTGGACGCCACTACGATAAACTCTCCCGCCCGTTCCAGATCGACCAGCCGAATCAGCTCAACGTACTCGAGATACTCCCGTGCAATCATCGCAAGGGATATCTCGTGAATGTCCAGTTCATTCTTCTTGATCAGGTACAGGAGGAGGTCTATCGGCCCTTCGAACACGGGGATGCTGACCCGGTATCCATCATCGGGTTCGAGTCCGCTGACATCGAAAACCGTATCGGGAATTCCGGGTGAATCCGGGCTGGAGAGGGGGTCCGTTTTACGCTGCATGGGGAACACGGTTCAGAAAAGGTTCAGGTACGTTCTCCATGCCTCTGCAAGCGGCTCTTTGGCGGCGAACAGAATCGACATGACGTTCGGTTTGCGCGGGGTACGGAGCAGACGCATTCCGGCCCTTTCCGGCGGACGGTTTCCCTTTCGGCTGTTGCAGAGCGAGCATGCGCACACCATGTTCTCCCAAGTATCGCGCCCCCCCTGGGAGCGCGGGATGATGTGATCTATTGTCATGTTCGCTTCAGATCGGCCGCAGTACTGGCAGACTTGACCGTCCCGGCGCATGATATTCCGACGGGTCAGGGGAATGTTGAAACCACGCGAGATCTTTACAAACATGAGCAGCCGGATTACTTCCGGAACCGCATATCGGCGGCTTACGGTGCGAATCGACTGCCTCGACTGCCTGATAACTTCAGCTTTCCCCGACCAGACCAGAACGATGGCCCGACGCACGGAACAGAGGGCGAGAGGCTCAAAATTGTGGTTGAGAAGCAACACGGCGGAATCAAGCATGGGACGCCTCGACGGGAAAAGTACACCGAAACCATCCCGCCGGGATCATTATCCCGGGGAAAGGGATTCTCGGCCCGCCGAAGCCTTGCCTCCCTGCGCACCTCGTGCCAATCCCCCTTCACGTCCACCCATACAGCACGGGGCTCCGGCGCGCGCATTCCATTAATCCATTTGAGAAATGGTACGCAAATTTCCGCACGGAGTCAAGCCGGAAAACAGGATCATGCCAGCGTCCGCCGTGTTCGTGCCATCCCTGACGGAGACCTTCTGCTCTCACGGCCACATATCTTATATTCAGCAATACGCTAATACGCTATATTCACCAATACGCGGTCAGCGGGTAAAAAGCGCTTCGGAGAAGTCGGCGGGAGAAAAATCCCGCAGATCATCTATTCCTTCTCCTGCGCCGATCAGTTTGAGAGGAATTCCCAGCCTGTCTATAATGGACACCGCTATGCCACCCTTGGCGGTACCGTCCAGCTTGGTGAGCACGACCCCTGTCACCGTCAGATCCCGGCTGAAAGTCTCCGCCTGACTTAATGCATTCTGACCGTTGGTGGCATCGAGAACCAGAAGCGTTTCATGGGGCGCCGTTTCCATGCTTTTCCCGATCACCTTGTGAATTTTCTTCAGTTCCTCCATGAGATTCCGGGCGGTATGCAGTCTGCCGGCCGTATCCACGATAACCACGTCAATATTGCGCGCCTTCGCCCGCATCACGGCATCATAGGCAACCGAAGCGGCATCGGCTCCAAGGTGCGCTTTGAGGAAATCGGATCCGGACCGCTGCGCCCACACTTCCAGCTGTTCAACAGCCGCGGCCCGGAACGTATCGCCTGCGGCCAGGAGCACCGAAAAGCCTTCCTTCCGGAGCCGAAGGGCCAATTTCCCGATCGTGGTGGTCTTGCCCACGCCGTTGACCCCAACAACGGTGATGACAAAAGGCTTCGCTGCTTCAACCCGGATCGAGGTATCGTCGAACCGGTCAATAATGGAAAGAATTGATTCCCGCATAACCGTGTACGGATCGGTCTGACCACGGTTTATCTCCCCGGCGCGCTTCCGGAGTTGCTCGATAATCCGCTCCACCGCATGCGGTCCGAGGTCGGCCTCATAAAGCACCTCCTCCACTTCATCGAGCACATCTTCGGTGATTTTGCCGCCGAAGGGCAGAATATTCTGTAAAGACCCGAACAACTGCGTCCGGGTTTTATCGAGCGATTCCCTTATCTTCCCGAAGAATCCCATCATCCCGTATATATTCCCCTGTCGTTAATGTCCATGCCACTCGTGCCCACATGTCCAGGCGAAACGCCGGTTATCACAGTTCCTTTTCTTACGTTTGGTTAAACGCGCACCCGAACTGTTCGTTCCTCGTTAAGAAAGAAAAATGCCCAAACATTCCCTATCCGTTTCGCTTTGTTGGCAACATCGTACCGCGGAGAATGCTCACCTGCTGTCCCGCTTCCGGATGGCATCTCCGTAATACCGGAACACGGCGCGATCAAGTTCCCGAATACCTTCCAGGGAAAGTTTCATCGGAGCATAGAAGGCCAGTCCGGGAAGCTTCCCGAGAACCGGGTCTCCTGCGATGTATCTGAGCTGCGCATCAACGAACGCCCGGTAATCAATTGCCGGGTCGTCATTGAAGAGCTTCTCGTGAACACCAACC
>JAWLHT010000434.1:0-2687 GCA_041690195.1 Candidatus Latescibacterota bacterium | reverse complement strand
TTGCGCTCGTCTTTTTCCAGTCCGGCTGTGATCTTTTTGAATACAGCCCGTACGATGTTCGTATCGACAACCCGAGCGCAGGTCTGATCGGCCGGAGTCTCGGATCCATCGAGCACCTACGGACGGCAAGCCCTGATTCTTTCGTTTTTGCGTTTCTGACCGATACCCACGCTCGATACGATGACTTCCGCGACGCGGTCCATGCAATCAACAGCCGTTCCGAAGTACTGTTTGTGATCCACGGTGGCGACATAACCGATCTGGGACTCCGGAAGGAGTACACCTGGGCGGCGGAAATAATCGAAGAGTGCATTTTGCCGTTCTTTCCCGTTATCGGCAATCATGACTGCCTTTCGAACGGTACGCGTATTTATGATACATTATTCGGCCCCACGTATTATGCCTTTGACCTGAATTTGGAGGGCGGGGGAATCATACGGTTCATCATTCTCAACGACAACACGCTGGAGTACAGCCTTCAAAACCCGCGAACCGAGACGTTCAAAACGTGGAGCGATTCAGTGTTTTCCGGGGGAAGCGCACTCCGTGGCCTTGTGACCGTC
Organism: Candidatus Latescibacterota bacterium; assembly: GCA_041690195.1. Taxonomy (GTDB): domain Bacteria; phylum Latescibacterota; class Latescibacteria; order Latescibacterales; family Latescibacteraceae; genus JAWLHT01. The sequence continues at coordinate 2,124 of JAWLHT010000434.1, read as the reverse complement.
GCGCATGTCCCGCCGTTCGACCCGGACTATTTCGATGATGCCAGTGAAGAATACTACCGCTCGAAAATTGCCTCCAGCGGAGTCTTTCTCTCGCTCCACGGGCATGAGCACCGGTATTCATACAGCGAATATTACGGCGATGGGGTGAAGTACCTGGTCGGGGATGATATCCGGGATCGGGTTTATCACCTGATCACCGTATACACGGGAGATCGGATAACCGTCCATGTCAAGAATATTCATTTTTAACATACGGATTCTTTCCGTTGGAATTGCGTTGGCGCTTGCCCTGGTCAGCACCGCCCGGACGGAGGAAAACCGGGCACACCGTCACCGTCTGATACCGGATCACCTGAAGTTCCAGTACGCCGGCAATATGGGTTTTATCTCCATTGGAACCGGATACTCCATTCTCGGGGGACATGTGCATTCAGACGTGTTTTATGGATACGCGCCCATAAGCCGTTGCGGAGAACACATCCACCAGATTACCTGGAAAAATACCGTTCTGCCCGGCTCCATTCGGCTCTCAAAACGGATACAATGGACGCCGGTAGCCGCCGGAGCGCATCTGTCCTGCAAAGTGGGCAACAACAACCGGGAAACATGGGTGATTCTGCCCAACCGCTATCCGAAAAACTACTACCCCCCCACTGCCGTCCATTTACTCCTGACCGTCGGAACCTGCTTCGATTACCGGATCCCGGGATCTTCCCGTCGCGCGGGCATGTTCCTGGAGGCGGGAACCACTGCGCTGTACCTGCGAAACTGGCTGCGGGAGAGACATGTATCACTCCATGACATTCTCAATGTCAGTTGCGGGATACGCCGCCCGTTCTAAAAAAAATGCTCCCGAATTCAGGGGCTGTCACCCCGACGATTGATTCGCTTTCCTTTTTGCCCGCTTTTGCGTATATTGACCCAGCTTGTCCGGACTTTCAAAATGATTTGCCCCGGCCGGATAGAATTCGCGGTTTCATTATAGGAGGGGAGTATGTCCTGGTTCGACACCATGAAGCGGAATTTCCGCATCGGAGAGAGCGAAGCGCCCGGAGGAATCTGGATTAAGTGCGATAGCTGCGGCGCGATTCTGCTCAAGGAAAAAGTGGTCGAAAATCTCTGGGTGTGCAGTAAATGCGAGTACCATTTCCGTATCACGCCCGACGACTACATTGCGCTTCTCCTGGACCGGGGATCTTTTGCGGAAAAGGACGCGGCCATGCGCGATACCGATTTCCTCCGTTTTGTGGATACCAAACGCTACTCCGCCCGTATCAGCGCCGCCCGGAGCGAAACCGGAGAGAATTCGGCGATCAAAACCGGAGTCGGGAAACTCAACGGCCGTCCCGTGGCTCTCGGGATCATGGATTTCCGCTTCATCGGCGGAAGTCTGGGTTCGGTCGTGGGAGAGAAGATCGTCCGGCTGGTCGACGAAGCCCTTCAGCGTCGTCTGCCGCTCATCCTGGTCACCCAGTCCGGCGGAGCCCGCATGCAGGAAAGTACCATTGCACTCATGCAGATGGCCAAGACTTCCGCGGCGATCGGGCGGCTTTCCGAGGCCGGGCTGCCCTACATTGTCATCCTCACCAACCCCACCACCGGCGGAGTGACCGCTTCCTACGCCATGCTGGGCGATGTTCACCTGGCCGAGCCCAAGGCCCTGGTCGGATTCGCCGGTCCGCGTGTCATCAAGGCCGCCATGAAATGCGATCTGCCGGAAGGATTCCAGAAAAGCGAATTCGTCCTTGAACACGGATATTGCGACCGTATCGTCACCCGTCACGACATGAAAGACGAACTGTCGCGCATACTCTCACTCCTCATGGACTGAGCGGAATACCGGGTCACACATACGGGGTGTACCGGACGGCCGGTACACCCCGTTTTTTTCACCCCGCGCAGCAGCATCTGTTCACAGTCCCGCAAGTTTACACAACATAAAGCGTTGCCGGATAACTGAATGATTCGGACTGAAGCAGCAGATCACCCCTTGCTCCCACAGTCGTAACCATAACGCTATACGGGTATCGGGTTGAGTGAGCAACGAACCGAGCAGCACAAGCAAGAATCACGAGCATGAGTTATGTTTTTCCTGCCCCCTGCAAGGGGGAAGGTGGCCGCAAG
>JAWLHT010000433.1:0-2768 GCA_041690195.1 Candidatus Latescibacterota bacterium | reverse complement strand
CAGGGGGTTCAGCTCCCCGTGAGTGCCCATACGATACATCCGTTCCAGTATCACCCCTTAAGTTTACGATAATGGGGCCAGGGGGTGAGTTACCGGCCAGCACCTCAAAACCCCCGTCCAACACTATTGTTTTTCTCCGCGTCTCTGCGGGAAACCCATCTCCCCCGAAAGGGAGCCATGCTGAAAGAAAAAATCAGCCTCGCCGGCAAGCGGGGCATTGTCACCGGAGCATCCCGTGGACTCGGGCGGGCCATGGCGGAAGGACTGGCCGAAATGGGAGCGGAACTCGTGATCGTGGCCCGGGACCGGGAAAAACTGGAACAGACGGCCGAAGATCTTTCCCATTTTGGCGGCCGGATCATTCCCTTCCCGGCGGATGTGGCGGATGACGACCGTCTCGATGCTGCCGTGGACACCGCTGTCCGGGAGTTGGGCGGGCTCGATTTCGCCTTCGCCAACGCGGGAATCATCCGGCGCGGCCCGGCGGAAAGCCTCTCCGTGGAGGATTTTGACGCAGTGTTCCGGGTGAATGTCCACTCCTGTTTCGTGCTGGCCCAGCGCGCGGCCCGGGAAATGATCAGTCAGGGGGGCGGCGGGTCCATCGTGATCACCGATTCGGTAGTTTCCCACACCGGAGGCCGCAACATCGTCGCCTACGCTTCCTCCAAGGGGGCGGTCCGCATGCTGGTGAAAGCCATGGCCAACGACCTGGGCCGGTATGGCATCCGGGTGAACGCCATCGGTCCGGGATACTTCGAAACCGACATGACTTCCGCGCTCCGTGAGGACCCGGCACGGTACGAAGCGCTCCGTTCCCGCATGGCGCTGGGCCGCTGGGGGCGGCCGGAGGACCTGGCGGGCATCGCGGCGTTTCTGGCGGGTGAGGCTTCGGCCTACCTGACCGGGCAGACCATCTATGTGGACGGCGGATTCACGTCAATGTGACCGGGCGGCCGGGAGCGGGCCGGTCACCCGGATGTGAGAATGCCGCGCATTTTGTGTTCTTTGATGACAGGGACCTTTGCTTCTTGCCTCCGGCCCGGAGACTATGTATTTTCCATATCCCTTCAGCATGGCGGACGCCGGGCCGTTTTCCGGATCCCCCGTCCCCAATCCCCCGCCGTCCTCCCCCCGGCCCGGGAGCACCCGTAATCACCGGGCTCACCGTCCGTGCGCGGCGCGCCCGACCTGTCCATGAAAGGAGCATCATGCACCGGTTTTCGCGGCTGACCATGCCCGCACTCGCTTTTGCCTCGTTTCTCCTCGCCGCCGCTCCCGTTTCGGCCCAGATGGATATTTCGTACATCGACCGGAAAATCTCCCAGTCAAAAACCTTTGAGTTCGATTATTACGGCACCTACGATTATCTGAAAAGCGTCACCGACGCTCACGGCACATCGAACTGGAACAACCGCCTGGTGTTCAACCGGAACATCGAGAACGTCTATTCCGGCAACTGGCAGCAGGTCAACTTCGATGTCACCCGGTACAAGAGCGGGAAGAACAAGAAGCAGCTCACCCGGCTCGATTCAAAGGTCGGCGGGAAAAAGTATCTCGGCAACTCTCCCTATTTCCTTTTCAGTGTATTTGAGGCGCACGAGTACGGCGTCCATCCCGCGCCCGCCTCATCGAAAAACGACATTTTCAAGGGAAGCGGCATCTACTCCTTTATTTCGTCCGGAGGTGGCGGCGGCAAGGTGCTGGACCGGGCAAATTCCATCCGCACCCTGAAAGTTGTGGACGAACTCCGCACCAGGGGATTCCTCGCCGGAGAGCCTCCGGAAGCGCTGTTCAATCGCATCATGGAACTGCTCCGCCAGAAAAAGGAATCCACCCGGCTGGCCCAGGAACTGAACGCGCTTCTCGCCAAAGAGGGGCTCCTGACAAAGGAAACGTTCGACGCAGACACGATCTTCGCCCTTGGCCGCATCATCGACTCCAGCGCCGACAAGCTGGAAACCGGTCTGGAGTGGCGGCTCGGGGTGGGGCACGAGCTTTCCAAGGAAAACAGCCGCCAGCAGAAGCTCAAGCTCATCGGCGGCAGGGCGTATTACGGGAAAGCCTTCAACGACCGTCTCGGACTGGTGGAATCTCTCGACTTTCTCCATGGCTGGGGCAGCCGGGGTACCGGAAACAATATCCGCTCGCTGGCCACACTTACCCACAGCATGGTGAAAACCGAACTGGCCTTTTCCTGGGGTCTCACCGCGGACATGCGGAAGTATACGGTCGACGCCGACAGCACCGTCCGGGATTACAAATATTCCTACATATTCAACGAGCTCGCCGCCCAATACTCTTATGAAATCTACAACCGTTTGAATCTCTCCATGGTTTTGAAGGTAAACCGGAGGGATATCAACAACGATTTCGCCGCGACCAACCCCAAACGGGGCTGGAACCGGGAGTTTCATGCCATGCTGAAATACGAGATATTCTGACCTGAACGCCGGTCACTTCGGAAGCACGGCGGGAAGAGGGGAAATCGGAAAAATACTGATTTCCCCTTACCGGTGAAGAGTAGCTCACCCCCTTGATCCCATAGGCGGAAACAGAAGCGATTTGTGGTGAACGGGTGTCTGGAAAATATAACTCACCCCTCGTTCCCATTGTCGTAAAGATAAGGCTGGAAGCGGAGCAAATGAAGCTCATAGGTGCTCCTGTCGCTGCTGAACCCTCTGCCGCCTCCGGCGGCATCTCCCTTGTCAAGGGAGATAGAAGAGCAACGTCATCATCGCCCTGCTGGGGCTTGTTTTCTCAGTTGTCCC
>JAWLHT010000432.1:0-2807 GCA_041690195.1 Candidatus Latescibacterota bacterium | reverse complement strand
CGCCGCCATTAACAAGATCGCCTACGATTTCGACCTGATGATCGACAATGACAACTACTCCATCACCGATACGGAAAACCCGGTGGAGGAGGCGGTGAAACTGCTCGACCAGAACAAGGCACAAGTCCTCATGAAAGGCTTTATAAAAACCGAGGATCTTCTGCGGGGCGTATTCCATTACCTGAAGGCCTCCGGGCGCATCCAGAAGGGCCAGCTCATTTCGCACGTATTCGTCATGGATATCCCGGTGCGGAACAAGCTGCTCCTCATCAGCGACGCCGCGGTGAACACCTATCCGGATGAAGAAAAGCGGGTAAAAATCGTCGAGAATACGCTCAAGGTCGCGGCCAACCTGAACATCCGCAAACCCAAGGTGGCGGTGATCTCCGCCATCGAGAGCGTGAACAAGAGCATCGAGAGCTCCATCGAGGCCGAACGAATCGCCCAGCGGTTCGCCGACCGGAACGACTGCATCGTGGAAGGTCCGCTCTCCTTCGATGTGGCCATGGATCCGGCGATTGCCCATGAGAAGCATTACAAGGGCCAGATACGGGGGAACGCGGACATCCTTATCATGCCCGATATCGACGCCGGAAACGTGCTCTACAAATCCCTGACCACCCAGTCCGGAGCTAGCTGCGCGGGTGTGATTATGGCCGGTGACCTGCCGTTGGTGCTCACTTCGCGGGGCGATTCGGCCCGCTCCAAGCTGGCGTCCATCTCGCTCGCGGTCAAGCTGTACTTCGATCTCGCGAAGAAGATCTGAACTGGAAGCAGTTCCACTCACCGGCCATTCCGTTCGGTGCGGCCCCATTGTCGTCCGGGTCACCCCTTATCCCGGCGGAAGCCGGATGAACGGAATGGCCGGAACGCCCCGAGCCGGGGATAACCCGGCGTTCAACGCGGTCATTCCCCGAGGTGCATGCCATGGAATGGAAACTGAAAAGACTTCAGGACATCTATGACTCCCGCCGCACCACGATCGAGACAGCTTACCGGGGCATCCGGCCTGGAAACCGGATATTCATCAGCACGGCTTGTGCAGAACCCCAGTATCTGGTCCGTAATCTGACTCGATTCCCAAAAAATGTTGCCGATTCCGAAATCCTGCACCTGGTTTCCCTGAATGTGGGATCGCCGTATGCCGACGAGAAGTTCCGGCAGATGTTCCGTCTGAACACGTTCTTTATCGGACGGGCCGCCCGTGCCGCGGTGGTACGCGGAGACGCGGATTACACTCCGATCTTCCTTTCGGAAATTCCCAAGCTCATCAAGACCGGACGGCTGCATATCGATGTGGCGCTGGTACAGGTCGCCCCGCCGGATGCCTTCGGGAACTGCTCGCTGGGAATGTCGGTGGAAACAGTCAAGGCCGCTATCGAGCATGCGGAATATGTCATCGCCCAGGTGAACGCCAATATGCCCCGGACGCTCGGGGACAGCTTCGTGAGCGTGGAGCATCTGGACGCCATCGTGGAGCATGACGAGCCGGTATGCGAGTATCTCCCGGAAGAAATTAACGAGGAAGCGGACCGTATCGGCTATTACGTTTCCCGGCTCGTTCCCAACGGCGCCACCATCCAGGCCGGGATCGGTTCCATCCCCAACGCCGTGCTCAAGCATCTCATGGACAAGCGCAACCTGGGGGTGCATACAGAGATGTTCTCCGACGGTCTCATCGACCTCTACGAGGCCGGGGTCATCACCAACACCCACAAGACTTTTCACCAGGGCAAGACCATCGCCGCCTTCTGCATCGGCAGCCGGCGTCTCTATGACACCATCGACAACAATCCGGCTTTCGAGTTCTATCCCACCGATTACGTTTCGGACCCCCGTAACATCTCCCGCAACGATAACATGGTGGCCATTAACTCCGCCCTGGAAGTGGATCTCACCGGTCAGGTCTGCGCCGACTCGCTTGGCCACGAATTCTACTCCGGCATCGGCGGGCAGGCCGATTTCATCCGCGGCGCCGCGCTCGCCCACAACGGCCGTCCCATCATCGCCCTCCCCTCGACCGCCAAGAACGGCACCATCTCCCGGATCGTGCCCTATCTCTCTCCGGGTGCGGGCGTGGTCACCACCCGGGGCGATGTTCACTATGTGGTAACCGAGTGGGGCATCGCCTATCTCCACGGCAAGAACATCCGGGAACGGGCCATGGCGCTCATCAACATCGCCCACCCCAAATTCCGTCAGTGGCTCCTCTACGAGGCGAAGGACCTGCGCTACGTCTATCCCGACCAGGATCTCCCGCCCGAGGGCGGCAGCCTCTATCCGGAGCGGTACTACTGGACCTATACCACCCCGAGCGACCGCGCAGTCAAATTCCGACCCATCCGTTCCACCGACGAGGAACGTCTCCGCCGTCTCTTCTACAGTCTCCGCGAGGAGGACATCTATTACCGCTTCATGGCGGCGGTCAAAACCCTGCCCCACAGCAGGGCCCAGCCGCTGGTGGTTCTCGACTATGAGGAGAAGTTCGCCATTGCCGGATATATCGGCGATGAACCCGACGAGGAGTTCGTGGGAGTGGCGCGCTGGCTCCTGGACCGCGCTACCAATATGGCCGAGGTGGCCTTCACCGTTCACCCCGACTGGCAGGGAGAGGGTATTGGCAGCTTCATGCTCGGCAAGCTCATCGAGGTGGCCCGGGAAAAGGGCATCAGCGGATTCACCGCCGAGGTGCTCGCTGTGAACCGCAAGATGCTCAACGTTTTCCACCGGAGCGGGTTCGACATCAAAACCCACCTGGAAGACGGCGTGTACTTCCTCACCTTCCGTTTCGAAGGGCGGCAGTGACC
>JAWLHT010000431.1:0-2822 GCA_041690195.1 Candidatus Latescibacterota bacterium | reverse complement strand
GCGGCTATTTCTTTGCCGGCCTCCCGGTCAAAGACCGCATTCAACTGGTCGGCTGTGGGAACATCCACCCCGGGTTTTTCCGGCGCATTTACCGTAACCACACGGTTGCGGTCCCGGATGAGCTGCCCGGCCAACCGGTTCACTTCCGCCAGGGTGATCTCGGGTACGTATTTTTTGTAAAGCGCATACTCGTACTCGATCCCCGGCGCCGGTTCCCCGGTGAGGAAGTTCTCCACATATTCCGAAGTCAGGCGGCTGGACTCAATCTTGTCGCGCTCGGCATAGAGCTGCTCGACATTCCGGAGCGTTTGTTCCTTTTGACGGTCCAGCTCGGACTGGGTGAAACCGTACCGTTCCACCCGCGCCGCCTCGGTCAGCACCGCTTCCAGTCCCCGCTCTATCCCCGATTCCTCCACCCCGGCGTCAAGCATGTACGCGGATTTGGTCCGTACCAGTTCGCCCAGTGCGGAAGCGGCATAGAGGAACGGGGGCTCGGCCTGACGCGCCAGTTCATCGAGACGCTGGTTGAACATGGCGTTGTAGAGCCCTTCCACGATGGTCCGGCGATAATCCCGTACCGTGCTCACCGGCTCCACATCACGCATGTAGTATACCCCCACGCTCGTATCGGTCGCCTCGGGATCGGTGGCGATGGCATAAAGGGTTTCTGTGTGGTCCGGAACCGGGTAAAGCACCCGTTCAGGAGCGTCCTTCTCCGGTTCTATCCTGGAGAAGTGCCGTTTGATGAGATCCTCTATCCGGCCCGGGTCGAAATCGCCCACCGCGATAACCGCCATGAGTTCCGGTCGGTACCAGGTATTATAGAAGTCCCGGAACACTTCGGGCGGAGCGTTTTTGATAACCTCCATTTGGCCGATGGGCAGACGCTCGGCATAGCGGGATCCCTTTAGAATGACCGGAAGCTGCTCGTCGAGCATGCGCATACGGGCGCCTCGACGAAGCCGCCATTCCTCGACAACCACGCCGCGCTCACTGTTGATATCCTCCGTATCGTAGCTGACAAGGTGCGCCCAGTCCTCGAGAATCTGAAACGCGGTTTCCAGAATGGCAGTGCTGTCAGTGGGAACCTGAAGCATATACACGGTCTCATCGAAGCTCGTGTAGGCGTTGAGGTCCGGACCGAACCGCATGCCGATGGACTCGAGATAATCCACCAGTTCCTGCTTTTCGAAATGTTTCGTGCCGTTGAAGGCCATATGCTCGTCGAAATGCGCCACGCCCCGCTGGTTTTCGTCTTCCAGAATGGAGCCGGCATTCACCACAAGCCGAAGTTCGGCCCGGTCCTCCGGTTCGCCATTCCGTCGGATATAATAGGTAAGCCCGTTGTCGAGCTTACCTATGGTTACTTCCGGTGCAACCGGCAGCTTCGCGCCGAGTTCGAGAGATGTCCGGGCTCCAGCGGATTTCTCTGTCCGCGGGGCCGGTTCGTTCCGCGAGGCGCACCCCCCGAACGTGAAGATGACCAATACAATCAGGAAGAGACTTGGTCGTTTCATGGATGCTCCTTGGATAAGTGATACTACCGTTGAGTCAAACCGTGAAGAAAGCCGGCAATGCCTGTCTGAACGGGGATGCGCGTGAACACCCCGGAACTACCTGTCTGAATGGAGAAGCGCGGTACCACCCCAGCCGAATCGTACCGACTCGCCCGGGGACCCCGGGATGCATGGGATAAAAGATGATGAAAGACAAAGACGGCGGGAATATGGAGTTTTTATCCCGCGTTTATCCCGCTTCTATCCCGCGCATCCCAATTCAGACAGGTTTTGCCCGATTGCATGCTTTCCCCGTAGTGTTCCGGCTCCATTATGAATCGCAGGCCGAACACGGAATCAGCCGACCTGTCCGGGGTCATTTCTGACGGGAACTCCATCACGGTCAAGAACGGCGGTGACAGACTCCGGCACGGAAGGACACTACCCGCCGGAAATATTCCTGGCGTTTTGCGGATTAATGCGGGGAAACGGGCGAATCAAGAAGGGGCCAGGGGAAGGGAACCGGGTGCCAATGCCGGAGCGTGCGGTTCAGGACGGGCGAGGCATGCCCTGCCCCTGCGGTCCCCCCTTTGTACCTTTGTGCTTTTGCCCCTGTTGTACCGTCCGCCCTCGTATCCCCATACAACAGCGAAGAACCACACTCTTTCCCCGTTTCCACCGGCTTTGCCGTTTCGTACCGGCTCCTTTTACTCCCGGACCCGCGATCCGTTCCCGGGCGCGTACACATTCAACACGCCTGGTCCCATGTCCGAAGCCCGTGACGGCTGAGATACACGGGAATGTTGCGGAAAAGCGGGGTATCGGACTCGATTTCCCGGATCATGGTGCGTTTGGCGTGAGAGAGCGGACCGCCAAGAATGGTGACCGAGCCGCCTTCGCCTCCCGCTCCGTTCACTTTCCAGCCGACCGCCCCGTGTTCCCGCGCAATTTCGATCACCCGACGGGCATCGGCGCTGACCAACCCCGAGTGGAGACGTTCCTGAGCATCGGTATTGTCGATCATCGCCCGGCCGAGCGACTGAAAATCTCCGGCGTACACGGCATCCCGTGAAAGCTCCGCGGTCTGGCGCAAATCACGGAGTTCACGGCACTCCGGCCCCTTGTTCTCCAGTTCGCGGATGACGGTTTCATGGACGGCGGATGAGTGGTGGGACTTTCCGAGATAGATCAGGGCGAGACGGCGCTCCAGTTCCCACCAGGTTGCATTGGGTACCTGGATCGGGGAAACCGTGGCATGGGGATACCGGAACATTTCGATAAAGTTGATACCGCCATAGGCGGAACAGAGCTGATCCTGGATTCCAC
>JAWLHT010000430.1:0-2825 GCA_041690195.1 Candidatus Latescibacterota bacterium | reverse complement strand
GGGATACGCATAGGATGAAAGAGAGAAGAGGGGGGGTGCTCAATTCGTTCATCCGCGTTTCATCATGCTTTTATCCCGCGCATCCCCATTCAGACAGGTTTTCCGGGGTGCTCATCCCCATTACCATCCTGAGCGGCCTCTCATCGAACAGGTGATCGACTTTTTTCACTGTTTTTCCGACAATGGTAATTACTCACTTGATACGATTTTCGTTGAGAATGCGGTTTCAGTTTCGGGGAGGAGCATGGCGGGAGAAGTGATACGGTTCGTGCGAAAGAGGAGAAAATGGGGGGGCCGCGGTGCAGGGGAGCTGCGCGGCCCCGGGTTCAGCTGACGGCAACTGTACCCCGTGCGACGAGGTAATTCAGCGATTCGCGAACTGCTTCGAGCGAGGTGTACTTCGGGTGGTAACCGAGGAGTCTCCCGGCTTTGGAGATGCTGCAGCAGGGGCTGTGGGCGATATGATCCCAAGTGGCGCTGGCATCCTCCTGGCTCAGACGGGACCGCAGTTCCTCCCAGGGCATGAACCGCAGGTCCGGTTTCTGGCCAAACCATTCGGAAACCGCCTCGGCATACCCCCGGAGAGTCAGTGCGGCGGGAGAAGTCACATGGAAACTTTCGCCGAGGACGACGCTCCGGCGGGTGAGCGCCAAAGCGAAGGCTTGCGCCACATCGCCGGCATGGACGTGATGCACGGTTTCCATCCCGAGATTGGGGAGGATCAGCGATTCACCCCGGGCCAGACGGCTGAAGACGTCGGGGTTGAAGTTTCCCGCCGGGTTGAGTGGAATCCAGCCGGGGCCGACGATGTGTCCGGGATGGAGAACGGTCGCCGGAAAGCCGTGGAGACGGGCTTCGCGGAGGAGCAGGGACTCGATTTCAGCCTTTTGGATGCCATATGTACCAAACGGCCGTCGCGTCTGATCTTCGGTCGTGGGCGTACTGGTGGAATGGCCATGCACCCAGATGGTGCCGCAGTGGAGAAAATGCTGTACCTTGCCCCGGAGCGCTTCGACCAGCATCCGGGCGCTCCGGGGAGTGAAACAGATCATGTCAATAACTGCGTCCGGCTTCTGGTCCAGAATCAACTGCCCGAAGGAGCCGGTCTCTTCCTCCCGTTCCCGGTCCGCGGTGATCTGTTCGACCCTGGTCCAGGCGGGATGCGGCTGATAAGGCTGTCTTCCGCCGCGCGAAATGTTTACGACCTCATGGCCGGATTCGGCCAGGTATGGCGTCAGGTAAGTTCCCACATGTCCGCTGCCGCCGATGATGACAATACGCATGTTCCTCCTCGTAGAAATTGAGTTGGATCACACCGCTCCGGCCGTGTGACGGTTTTTCCTGCAAGCCCCGGAAGTGGCATCGTTACGTCGTCATGGTGTGGGTTATTCTTTCCGGGTAGTCCCATGGTGCCTGCTTTTCATTAGCCCGATGATACTCACGTTGGATCGAATCGGGGGGAAGAGCCCGGCCTGTCCGCTCCGGCCCTCATCATCCCTGCTCCCTCTCCCGCCCGGCGGCTTCGGTGTGTTCCGGTACGTTCCGGTAACCGGGGATAGAGCGCCGGTCGTTCTTTCCCTGTTGAAGACGGTCAGCGTCCCTGGTTCCGGTATGCGATAAAGCCGAGAAGCCCGAAAAGTCCGAATAATCCGTTGTTTACTTCCGGAAGAACGCCCAGTATACCCAGTATGCCCAGGAACATGATTTTCCAGAGGTCCGCCGGGGTCCGGTGGCGCATGAACCGCATCGTGGCGAAAACGGTCATGAAGATGAAAACGGATCCCGCGGCAAGGCCGACAACCCGCATGAGGTCCGGAGCTTGGCCGTACCCCCCGAGTACCGCCGCGCCCACCCAGAGCAGAGAGGACACATAGATGACGAGAACGATGATGGACATGGCTTTCCCTTGAAACTGGTTCGGATCAACACACGTTCGGAACAGTGTTCGCATACGGCCGGGAATGAGGGCGGGGCCCACGTCGATAAAGTTCATCCCCGTCGGAGATAGCGCTTGGTCCATGGACAGACCGCGATGCAGATTCCGCAGATGGTGGCGTTCATCCCGGCCCGTCCGGAAAGCGCTTTCGCCGTACGGAAACAGGCATTGGCGTCGAAAAAATCATCCCGTTCCATACCGGCTTTCCAGCTCAACCCCGAAGGAGCTTTCCCGGGACACGCCTCGACACAGGCGGTGCAGGTTCCGCATCGTGATACGTTCACCGGTGCGGACGGCCCCAGTTCCGCGTCGGTCAGGACACTGGCGAAACGGATGGCGGATCCGAACCGGGGAGTGATCAGGAGTGCGTTCCGACCGATCCAGCCGATTCCTGCCCGGGTCGCCACTGTCTTGTGCGGCAAAGGAGTGCGCAGGTTGATCCGCTCCACGTTCTCCGTGGTGGGGGATAGGGGAACCGCCCGGAAACCTTTCTGACGGATCAATTCCGAGGCGCGTCCGGCCAGACCGGTCAGACGGCGGTTCACTTCCCGGTATATCTCGAAATACCGTGGGGTGGGGCCTCCGGCGATTTCCCGGACGACTTCCCGGTCAAGCGCGACCCCGATCAGCAAAGCATGCGGCAGCGAATCGCGCACGTCCTCCGGCAGTTCCCGGAGATCGGCCGGAGCCGCGATATCCGCTCCATGGGCCACAAGGTCGGCGCGAATATGGTCAGTCAGAAACATGAACTCTCCATGGCGGCGGAAAGCGGAGTTTCTACTTTCATTCCCGCCGTCTCTCCCTACATCGGATTGATAATCCGGTCCACGGTGATCGCCACGCTGATCAGGATGATGACTCCCCACAACACCTGCATTCCACGAAGTAC
>JAWLHT010000429.1:0-2961 GCA_041690195.1 Candidatus Latescibacterota bacterium | reverse complement strand
CACCGCCGATGATGCGTATGGTCTCGCCATTTCCCAGCCCAACGTGGCCCTTACCGATATGCCCATTTACGAGCCGGTACGAAAACGTCTGAATCTCCGCGAGGGGGCTACCGTTTTTGTTGACAATCACGGCTCGATCGTCGGCCGCAAAGCCATCGCCCGGATGTTCTATGACCGTGCTCCGGTCAAGGTCACTCCGAATCTCACGCTCGGCAAGCAGGATCTGGAAGAAATCCTCCGCGACGCGCTGTACGACCTGCAGAACCGCGGACCGGTGGTCCGGGCCAGTGCTATTATCGGAACGCACCCGGATTTCATGATGCGGGCCAATTATCTCACCGGCGAACTGGATACCCCGAACGTGTTTTCCTGGATGATCAACTTCACCCCGTTTCAGGGTGAGTTCGTGGAGCGCTACAAGAAGAGCAAGCAGCTTCCGCTCCGTGACATCTTCATCCTCTCCGATCCGCTGTGGAGGAGTGAAGGCAAGCACCCCAATCCCGATTTCGCTCCGTTTTTCCGCGACGGCATGGTGGTGGTCGATCCGTATAACAACGTGATTTTCAACCTCGGCATGCGGTATGTCGGCGAACGCAAGAAGGGTACCCTGACGCTGGCCTGGACCTCCGCGGTCCGGCTCGGCGGCGTGGCCTGTCACGGCGGCATCAAGACCGTCGATTTCTCCGAGACTGAAAACCCCGAACTCGGCAATCGGAAGATCGCGTTCTTCGGGCTTTCCGGCAGCGGCAAGTCCTCCCACACCAACAGCCTGACCAACGGCGACACCCTGCCCGAGAAGGCCAAGACCACGGTGCACCATGACGACGCCTTTGTGGTCTTCCCGCAGGAGAAGGTCGCCTATGTGCTGGAACCCACGCTCTTTGACAAGATGGACCAGCGCGGTCTGGATCACCCCGAGTGGAAGTACTGCATCTCGGCCCAGAACTGCTCGGTTTTCATGAAAGACGGCAAGCTCTACCCGGTGGGCCAGGACCTGAAGAACCCCAACAGCCGCGCCATGCTGGACCGCGACCTCCTGACCACCTACTCAGACTCCACCGGCTATCCGGATGCGGTGTGCTGGCTCATGAAGGACTCCGTGCTCCCGCCCATCGTCAAGTTCGACGACCTCGCGCTGGGACTGGCCATGGGCTCCACGCTCATGACCAAGCGGACCGCCGCGGAAAACGTGCCGGCTTCTGAAATGAAGAAGCTCGTGTTCGAGCCCTTCGCCAATCCCTTCCGGGTCTATGAACTCTGGCGTGACTGCGAAGCATTCAAGACCCTCATCGAGGAAGGCGCGGTGGCCTATGCCTTCAATTCCGGCGGCTTCTGGGGCGGCGGGTACGACGACAAGGGCCGCGAGACCCTGACTCCCATCCCGCTGGCCACGAGCCACATGCTCCATACCGCGGTGCTCATGAACAAGATCAAATGGGTCCCCTGGGACATGCTCCCCGGCGCGAGCATCCCGGACAACGCGTCCATTGACGCCATCCTTCCCGGCTACAGCGCCAAGTACGACCCCTCCAAGGTCATCAACCAGGAAGGCTATGTCCACACCATGGACGACCGGTTCCGTCAGCGCCGGGAGTTCCTGGAGCAGTCCCGTCACAAGGAAGGCTCGGACATATTCCTGCCGCTCATCAAGGCGCTCCATCCGAACCTGCCGAGCATCGGTTACTCCGAACTGAACGGAGCCCCGGGCATCTCCCCGGCGGTCAGACGCCCCGGCATTGACACCGAAGCGGAGTAACTTTCAGTGGATTTAAGGCAAAGCCCCCGTTCACCGCAAGGCGAACGGGGGTTTTCTCATTCTGCCTGGCCAACGGCAGCTATCGTACCAAAAGCATCTTCCGGGCCTCGACACGCCCCTCCGCCTCCATACAGGAGAGGTACATCCCCGATGCCACGGGGTTCCCATGCTCGTCCCGGCCATCCCAAGTAACCGAATGCATCCCGGCGGGGAACTCTCCGGA
The DNA here is from genome assembly GCA_041690195.1 of Candidatus Latescibacterota bacterium. GTDB lineage: Bacteria > Latescibacterota > Latescibacteria > Latescibacterales > Latescibacteraceae > JAWLHT01. The sequence continues at coordinate 982 of JAWLHT010000429.1, read as the reverse complement.
AGCCAGTTCACGCACCTTCCGGCCATCGGCGGCGTACACGCCGAGCCGGACCCGTGTGAGACGAGCGAGCGAAAACCCGACCACCGTCGAGGGATTGAACGGACCTGGGACGGGCGGTATCCCATGATCGAAAAGTCCTGGCGAGCCAACTGGAGCCGGATTATCCCGTTTTTCCCCTATTCCGAGGATATCCGGAAGGTCATCTACACCACGAATGCCATCGAATCCATCAATCATTCCCTGCGGAAGGTGACCAAGAACCGAAGTTGCTTCCCCTCAGACGAGGCAGCCCTTAAATTGCTCTACATGGCTCTCAAACACATCACTAAACGATGGACCATGCCAATTCGAGACTGGAATCTCGCCCTCCATCAACTTTCTATCAGGTTCGAGGGCCGTGTCCAGATGTAAAATCATAATCCCATTTACACAAAAATTCCGACAGAACCGAGGCCGGGAGTGCTTCCAGCGCCTGCTTCTTCCACAGTGTCACCAGATTCGGATGTATCCCAAAATCCGAAGCAATTTCCGCCGTGGTCCGCTCTCGCCGCATCGCCTGTAACGCCACCTTCGCCTTGATCGCTCCGTCATACCGCTTCCGGACCCTCCCCATGGCATGCCCTCCTTGAGTGGTCAATATACCCTCCTCAGAGAAGACTACTCCACCTTATTCCTCTGTCCAGTTTTTGGGGAGTATTATAATATTACCGGTTTTCGATGGATAGTACATACGGATGCCTTGCGATACGTGTATCCGTATATTCCTTCCTCACCATTTCAAAGCTTTCTCGTGCGTGCGCATCTTCGAAGAGAAACGCCAGATAGACCTTACCGATCTTGAACCTAGTCCGGGCCGCCAGTTCCCGGTCGGTGATATTCCCTTTGACGGTTATCGGGTTGGGTCAGAAAGAGGTTGCAAAGTAGTGACAGGAGTTATACATTATAAAGTATTACACTTACCTGTCACGGGAGGCAGCCATGG
>JAWLHT010000428.1:0-2997 GCA_041690195.1 Candidatus Latescibacterota bacterium | reverse complement strand
ATCATCTCTGTGGAGGCGTAATCACCCGTAAAATCAATTATTGCACACCATTTGGGTAATCTATACACCTTCATGCTCTTACTTTTGCAATTGGCTCCTTAATATAATCAATACCTTAACAGATTCATACATTTATCCACCGGAGCAATATATTCTGTACTACCATTGGGGATTCCTTGCTGCCGTGCTTCTAAGTGGTTACACACCTTAGACTTTCACGTCAGTCTTTGGAGTCCTCTTTTTTTTCTTGCCCTTAGTTCACTCATCGGTACAATTGAGTCTACACCCTTTTTTATCATACCATCGCACGCACCATCCAGACAAACTTTTTTGTACCGTGATCAAATCATGAAGAAAGCCAATCGAAAAACACCCGATATTCAAGGCTTCAATGAAGTCAACCGACTTGCCCACGATTCGGGAACGACGCCGGTGTATCCTGTCCGATGCCCCGTGCGTGAGCGGACGTGGAGATAATTCCCCATAACCGGCAAGTCCGAAGAGGCGGTTTCCCGGGTCAATCCTGTGCCGGGCGATCTTCGATGATCGGGATCTCCACGCTGACCAGAGTCCGGTAGGCGCTGGAATCATCGTGGCTGGAAACAACGGAAATTGCGCCGCCGTGCTCTTCGAGAATGGCTTTGCAGATGGCGAGACCAAGCCCCACACCGGTGGGCTTGGTGGTGAAGAAGGGTTCGAATATGTGGTTGAGGATATCATCCGGGATGCCCGGCCCGGTATCCCGGAACTGGAACACTGCGAAGGATCGCCGTTGCGGTTCGCGGGTGATGCCACCGGACGTGATGAGCACCTGGCCGCCTTCGGGCATGGCGTCCCGGGCGTTCAGAATGATGTTTACAAGGATCTGAATGAACTTGTCACGGTCTGCCCGGACAGGCGGCAATTTGGAGAGCCGCTTGCGGACAGTGATTCCGCGGGCGGCAAAATCTTCAGCGTGGAGTGTCAGCACGTCTTCAATGAGACGGTTGGCATCGATCAGTTCGAAACGAAGCTCCCTCGGCCGGGCGAAATGCAGAAGATCTTCTACAATACGTCCCAGCCGGGCCACTTCAGCCAGGATGAGATTGACATATTCCTTGCGCTCGTCATGTTCCGGGGTACGGCGGAGCAAGAGCTGGGACGCCCCCTTGAGACCGGCCAGTGGATTGCGAAGTTCGTGGGACAGGGTGGCGGAAAGCCGCCCGAGGGCCGCCATTTTCTCCGACTCAATCAGACGCTCCTGGGTCCGCTCCAGCTCACGATTCGCGCGCAACACACTTTCGTAAAGACGGGCATTGCGAATGGAACCGGCTACCTGGTGGGCAATGGTCTTGAGAAGACGGCGCTCGTGCTTGCCGAACATGCGGGGCTCGCGCGTCTGGACATTGACGACCCCGATCAGCTCGTCATGAAATTTGAGCGGCACACTCAGCAGTGAGCGGTACTCGTCTTCGCCGGTAATGGGTATATACACGTTCCGGCTGTCCATGGTAACATCGGATACCGCGACGACTCGCGCCTGTTTGGCCGCGCGCCCTGTAATGCCCTCCCCGGGGTTGATCCGGACCCGGCCGACCGCGTCATCCCGCAATCCTTGTGTCGCCGCCAGCACCAGTGTCCCGTCGGCGGGTTCCAGCAGATAAATCGAGCACACATCAACCTTCATGATGCGTGCAGTGATAAACACCACTCTCCGGAGGATTTCCGTAGTGTCGAGGGTCGCCGCGGTCAGTTCACCGATTTTGGCAACCGCAATCATGGTATCGGTCAGCCTTTTCATACCCTGAAGTGCTCGTACCCTTTCACCCGTATCGGTTCAGCCCGGCCGTCTTCACGGATCAGGACCAATTCTCCGGGACTGCCGGTAACTGCCCCGATCCGGGTAACCGGTTCACCCGAAATCTCCCGGATATTCCGCAGCTCCGGGTCGGGAGAGGTAAAGAGAAGCCCGTAATCCTCCCCGGCGGTGACGGCAAACCCTCCGGCATCCCGGCCGTACCGCTCCATCATGGTCCTGAATTCCTCCGAGAACGGGAAATCCCCTTCCCGCACCTCGGCGCCGCACCCGCTCTCTTCGCAGATATGCCCCAAATCAGAGGCCAGACCATCGGAAAGATCGATCATGGAACTGATCCGAAAGCGCCGGGTCAACTCGCGGGAAAAGTCTGTCTTCGCCTCGGGTGCAACGAACCGCCGCTTCAGACCGTCGAATCCCGGCTCCTCCGACTGAAAAGCCAGCAGACCGGCCATGGCGTCCCCCATGGTTCCCGAAACATAGATACCGTCACCCGCCTTCGCCCCGGTACGGGTCACCACACGCTCCGGTTCGACCCGTCCGATCACGGTCACGGTTACGGTCAGCGGACCGGTCGTGGAAGTCGTCTCTCCGCCTGTTACGGGGGAGCCGTATGCGGCCGCGGTTTCGGCGAGTCCGGTGAAGAGTTCCACGGCATCATCCAGAAACATCACCGGCGGCATGGAGAGGGAGAGCACGGAATAGGCCGGCAGACCGGACATGGCGGCGATATCGCTTACCGAGGCGGCCATGCACCGCGCCCCGGTTTCCCGCCAGGTGAAAAATCGCCGGGTGAAATGAATCTCATCCACAAAGGTATCCGTGGTCATCACCATGAGGTCCGCGCCGAATGACCGGACAACGAGACAGTCATCCCCCACGGAACGGATGATGTCTCCGCTTTCCGACGGCATAAGCGGACGGATGCGGCGGATGAATTCCAGTTCCCCGGCCCGGGCCAGGGTACGACGTTCTTCGCTCAATGAGTACTCCGGAGAAACGCTCACATCATTGGAATTCAGAGACACGGATAATGCAGAGGGAGGCGCTCCACGGGGAGAAACCCCCAAATACATTGCCACAGTCAAGCAGACATTATTTAAGAGCCGGGAGCGCTGCCAAAAATGCGCAACTCACCCCCTGGCCCCATTGTCGTAAAGATAAGAGAAAACCGCAGGCACGCATGAGTACTAAATATAGTC
>JAWLHT010000427.1:0-3042 GCA_041690195.1 Candidatus Latescibacterota bacterium | reverse complement strand
CATGCCACTGCTCATCGTTCTTCTGTTCATTCTGCTGAACAGCAAAAAAACGACCGGGAACTACCGCAATCCCAAGCTTCTGAACATCGGGCTGGGGGTCACCTTCATTTTCTCGCTGTTCATATCCTACTCGGCGGTTCTGGGGCTCATCGACTTCCTGAAGAATTTCTGAACGTGTTCAGGCACTCCGAACGTTTCCCGCCCCGGCCCTCACCCTCCCTGATCATAGTCGTAAAGATAAGCGATTAGTGGTGAACGGGTGTCTTTGAAAATCTAACTCACCCCTCGTTCCCCTCTCTCACTGAGAGAGGGGGCCAGGGGGTGAGTTACCGGCCAAAGTCTCCATTGACTACCTTTGGTACTCATGCGTGCCTGCGGTTTTCTCTTATCTTTACGTCAATGGTACGGCAGGGAGTGCCTCGTCCCGGGCGCATCGGTCAATAACAGCGGCAAACAGCTTTGCCAGTGTTGATTCATAATTGGCGCCCGGTCATTCCGATCCGGCGATATTCAGGCTGACACTGCCGTTGACCGTCCCCGCGGAAATGGTGTTGCCGCCGGAGCCGAGGCGTCCGGAAATTTTCCGGGGCGAGATGACTCCCTGGTTCAGGGTGAGTCCGCCCGGAACCGACACCCGTCCATTGACAGTCCGAAGTTCCACGCCGACGTTCACCGAAGAGGGCAGGGTGATCGACACGGAGCCGTTGGTGGTGGATATGTCCATGTCGCCCGGGTCGGCCGCGGTGAGTGTCACCGAGATACTCCCGTTGGTGGTCGAGGCGACAGAAACTCCTCCGCCGGTGATGGAGATGTTTCCGTTGGTGGTCGAGGCTTTTTCCACCCGCTCCGCTCCCTCGGCGGAAATGGTTCCGTTGGTGGCCGTGGCAACCGTATTCCCCCGGGTGTTCCGGAGAATGACCGAACCGTTGACCGTCCGCGCCTGTTCGAGCCGGGCGGTGCGCGGAACCCGGATGGTGTAGTTGACATCGACCTGCGGGCTTGTCCCCACTCCGCCGAACATCCGGGAGAAGAGGGAGTCGTCCTCCTCCTTGCCCGTACGGATATTCGTGCGGATTCTCAACCCGTCCGTGGTGGACGCCTCGATGGAAACCCGGGAGAGTTCCTCCCGGCTTTTGCGGGTTCGCTTGACCGCCCTGACCTCTGCGAAATCTTCGTCCCAACTGAGGACTTCCACCTTGCCGTTGACATTTTCCACCCGAACCGGGGCTCCGCCGGTAAGGGGAAATGTTTTCAGGTACTCTTCAGTAAACTCAGCAGCTCGTACTCCCGACGCTCCGAGGGCGAGAAACATGGCGGCCGCGACAAATCGTGACATTTGGATCTTATACATGTGTTCCTCCAATAAGGCGCGTTTTTCACGCCTATGCGTGTTCCGGTGCAGGCGTCCCGGTATCCGGTGACAAGCCGAATATAAAGCGGGTGATTCTCCGGTCACTCCAGGGTAATATCCCCGCTGGTGGTATGAATGGACAGGGTTTTTCCGCCGCTTCCGATCCGTCCGGTCAACCGCCGCCGTGATATCTGGGTGGCGGTGAGCGACTGGCCGCTCTGGTTCACCAGATCCCCGCTGGTGGTTTCGAGAACGAGTTCAACGTTGGTCTTTTCCGGAAGACGGAGGTTGATGTTCCCGCTGACCGAGCCAAACCGGGCCTGATCACCGAATCCCGCGGGTGAGGCCTGAATATCCCCGCTGACTGAGCTGACCTCGCCGGCCGTAAGCCCGGAAAACCGGATATCCCCGCTTATGGTCCGGGCATCGAGCGGACCTCCGGCCCCCTCCGCCTGGATGTCTCCGCTGGTGGACTGAGCGTGGACTCGCCCCCGAACTCCGCGCAGGCGCATGCTCCCGCTGACTGTCTGGATATTCCGCAGTTCGCCGCCCTCCATCCGCACATCGCCGCTGGTGGTTCGGATGTCGAGCGCTCCCTTCGTCCCGGCTGTCGTGACCGTTCCGCTTACCGTGTGCAGGGAGGCGTCGCCGACGGTATCACGGATTTCGATATCGGCGCTGGTGGTGTGCACCCGCTCCAGAACCGCCGTTTTGGGAATCCGGATGAAGTAGTCCACGGAGACATTCGAATTCGAGCCGTTCCCTCCGAAAAGCCAGGAAAGGAAAGACCCGCCGCCGGAGCCCTGCTGATACCGGGTTTCAATATCCAGGACGCCGTCCGCGTGCACCTCGACGGAGGCCCTGGACAGTTCCTCGCGATCACCCCGGGTGCGCTTGACCGCCCGGACTTCGGCCCGGGAATCGTCCCAGGTGGAAATCACGACTTTCCCGCTTACATTGCTCACCCGAACCGGAGCACCCTCACGGAGGGAGTATGTGCGGTTGAATTCCTCGGTGGCTTCGGAAAAAGCCGTATGCGCCCCCCCGGCCAGCATGACCGCGATGACCGCGATTTCCGCAATTCTTCTTCGTCGCATCTGCATTCTCCTTGCTTCCGGTGATGTATGATCGATTCGTCTCGGTGTATTCGCTCCGTGATCCGCCGATGGCGCGGGTACAGTCCTCCCCGCATTGATTATGACGCGATGTCCCGGAGGAAAATTTCACCGAAATATTCTTTTTTCCCGGATATCGGAGCAAACCGATGCCGCGGGCAGGAGATACAATTCCGGATTCACGGTCCGGCCGCGGTCTCGGTTGGGGATGATGCATTTCGGGAGAGGGGGTGAGTTACCGACCGGAGCCGCCGAACTTCCCCAAAATATAACTCACCCCTCGGTCCCCTCTCTCGCGAGAGAGGGGATGACTCCATGGGAGACTTTGAGTTATATGATATGTCAGAGGTGTGGCGCGCGTACAGCAATCACCGGCATCCTTCCCCCACCTTCAAAAAACTTGGGTAATGACAAGCTCTCCCGAGAGAGGGGGAATCAAGCCACAGGGAGCGCCAAGAGAGCCGATAACGGGTCATCCCCTCTCTTGCGAGAGAGGGGAACGAGGGGCATTGTCGTAAACTTAAGGGGTGATACTGGAACGGATGTATCGTATGGGCACTCACGGGGAGCTGAACC
>JAWLHT010000426.1:0-3074 GCA_041690195.1 Candidatus Latescibacterota bacterium | reverse complement strand
CCCACACGTGGTTACCAACTCCGCTGCTCCTGTATAGTGAAACTTTGTCTTGCCCTTTTCTCTTAAGTTTACGACAATGCCCCTCGTTCCCCTCTCTCGCAAGAGAGGGGATGACTCGTTATCGGCCATCTCAGTGCTTCCTATGGCTCAATTCCCCCTCTCTCTGGAGAGTTGGGGTCCCCGGCCCTGTGGAGCAGGGCTGGGGTGACAGAAGGGGGCCAGAGGATGAGTTACCGGCCGGAGCCTCCGCGCTTCCCGGATAAAAGCAACCCACCCCCGGTGTCAGGCCACCGCTTCCCCATCTGTCCCCGCGTGGAGCATTCCGAGTTCAAGGGAAAAGCTCTTCCCCGCATTGGGGATCACCGTCTCGGAAACCGTCTCCCCGATCACCCGTATCCGGAACCTCTCGCGGCGGAACTCGGGGAATCCCCCGCCCGAAACCATGCCGTGCAGGACAACCCGGTCCCCCTCCCGGACCAACCGGAAGGTCGTCCGCACGAATGCACCCTGCCGCCAGCGTTCCGATATCCCGTCGTCTTCATGGAGCATGCTCTCCCATTCGCCGTCTTCCTCCGGGAGATAGACAGTGAGGATGACTTCCTCCGGGGCGTACCCGGCGGTACTCTGGATGGGTTCGATTTCGGGAATGACCGCTCCGGCGCGGACATGCACCGGGCTGCCGGAATCCAGCGGAGCGGGAACCGTGATCTCCCGTCCCCCCGCAACACAACCGGGCGTATCAAGGACATACCATCCGCCCCGGGGCAGGTACACCCGGCGTTCCGTTGTTCCGGGGGTGACCACCGGAGCGACCAGGAGGTGAGGACCGCAGAGGAACTGGTCGTTCACCGCTCGGGCGGCGGAATCCTGCTGAAAATCAAACAGGAGGGGCCGCTGAACCGGCTCGCCCGTTTCGGTGCTCCGCATGAAGACAGAGTAGAGATAGGGCAGCAGACGGTAGCGGGTTTCGAGTGCGGCGCGGATGCGGGATTCCGCAGCTTCACCAAAGCTCCAGGGGTACTGATCACAGGCTCCTTTCATGCTGTGATTACGGCAGAAGGGCTGAAAAGCTGCGTACTGGTACCAGCGAACGAGAAGTTCCTCCGTGGTATCCTCGGCGAATCCCCCGATGTCGCTGCCCACGAACGGCTGACCGGAAATGCCCATGCCGCAGCACATGGCGACGCTCAGGGCGAGCTGTTCCCAGCGGGCGCCGTTATCTCCCATCCAGTTGGCGGCGTGGCGCTGGATACCCGCGAACCCGGCCCGGGAGAGAACGAAGGGACGGATACCGGGGCGGAGCTCCCGCAGCCCCTCTACGGTCGCCTGGGCCATGAGGAGACCATACTGGTTGTGCCAGCGCTCGTGCTCGTGCTCGGCCCGGCCGCAGTCGAACCGCATGCAGCACTCGTCCACCTCCTGCATGGCGGGCTCGTTCATATCAATCCAGATGCCCCCGAGTCCGGATTCGGCGTGGCGGGCGATGAGTTTGGACCACCATGCCCGGGTCCGGGGATTCACGAAGTCCGGGAACACGGTATGCCCCGGCCAGACTTTGCCCACAAACACGGAGCCGCCCGGCGCCCGGCAGAAGAGCCGCTGACTGACTCCCTCGTCATAAACCGGGAAGCCGGGGTCGTGCTTCACTCCCGGATCAATGATGGTGACCAGCCGGAATCCATCGCGACCGAGATTACCCATTAACGCGGCGGGGTCGGGGAACTTTTCCCCATCCCATGTAAAAATGCGAAAATCGTCCATGTAGTCGATATCAAGCCAGAGCACATCGCAGGGAAGCCGCTTTTCCCGGTACGTTCGGGCAAGCGCCAGGACATCTTCTTCCCGGTAGTCGTGCCAGCGGCACTGATGGTGACCCAGCGCCCAGAGCGGCGGGGGAGCCATACGCCCGGTCAGTTCGGTGTAACGCCGGAGGATCGCCGGCACCGAAGGCCCGGCGAAAATATACTCCGTCAACTGGCCGCCGTCGGCGGTCACCGTCCAGGAATCGGAACGGGAGAGATCGTAATGGAGCCGGTATCCGTTGTCGATGAAGGAACCGGCCGCGGACCCGTTCTCCGCGACATGGTACAGGAACGGAATGCTGATGTAGTATGGGTCGAACTCGGGGTGCAATCCCTCGTCCAGGGAAACATCGGCCAGAACATCGGTGTTCCACAGCCGGAAAACCCTGCCGCTGCGGTTCTGGGTTCCGGTCTTCTGGCCCAGCCCGAAAAACCCGTCACCCGCCTCCCGTTTCCGGGTAATGCACCATCGGCCGTTCAGGTGACCGTAAGCGCGCCCTTCGACCGACTGCATCACCGTACCGCCGTCAGCCCGGAATATGTCGATGCTGAACGGCTTTCGTCGCACAACCACCCGGAGAGACCCGGTATCCAGGCAGATCTCCATATCGTCGTCGCCGACCGCAAAGGGAACCGGACCGAAACTGTCGTTTACCACCGCCCGGGTGGGAGCCTCGTCAAACACCCCGCCGTGGCTGACCTTCAATCGAACCACATCCGGGCGGAGGAACTCGATCCGCATCCGCTCTCCATCCACACCGAATTCCACACCCCTCGCCAGGCGTGTTGTCTCTCCGGCCGCGCGGAGAGAAAGGAAAAAGTGAGTTTTTACCGATTCCTGATACCGTTTGCTTGCCTGCATTCCGTTCTTCTTTCCGATGAGGATGGACATGTCGTGCCGTTGCGACGGGGCTTCCGGGACGCCGCTGCTCGATGACTGCGGGGCGCGCCTTTCCCGCGGTAATATAATACGGTGTGAGCTGACTTGAAACTCCCGGAATACCGTGGAGGTTCCGACACTTTTTGGAAGCGACCGACGCTCAAGGTTCGCCGGTAAACCGCTGACACCGGATCTCTCTCCAAGATGTATATTGAACCTCGCAAATCGATAGCGTCAGGAGAGTATATCGATGGGCATAGTCGTAAAGATAAGCGATTAGTGGTGAACGGGTGAAATCTAACTCACCCCTCGTTCCCCTCTCTCGCAAGAGAGCGACCGTGTTGAAAGTCAAGAAGAAAAGAGAGCCGGGTCCCAGTTTTTGTTGGACTGCA
>JAWLHT010000425.1:0-3078 GCA_041690195.1 Candidatus Latescibacterota bacterium | reverse complement strand
GACTCCTGAGCGGAGGGGGGCGCCCCCGTCCGCACAGGCCCCGGATATCACACTCCATTGTACATCATGCGCAGCCTGGTCCGGAGCTTGAGAATCGCGGTGGTGTGTATCTGTGATACCCGTGATTCGGAAACATTCATGACCAGTCCGATTTCCTTGAGGGTCAGTTCTTCATAATAGTACAGCGATATGGCCAGCCTCTCCTGCTCCGTGAGTCCCTGGAGAATTTTGACCACATTGTCCAGGAGCTCGCGGTGTTCCATGTCGTCGAGTGCGCTGCCCTCTTCCCCCAGGATCGTATCTATCCGGCGAACAGGCTCCTTCCCGGGGGATGTGTGCAATGTTTCATCGAGCGAAAGGAGCGTTGTGCCGGAAACCTGTTCGATTGCCTTGTAGTACCGGGCGATGTCCCACCCCAGTTCAGCGGCGATTTCCGTTTCGGTGGGGAAGCGATTGAGCCGGGCCACCAGCATTCCAATGGCGCTTTCGATCTCGCGGGATTTGGCCCGGGTGGAGCGGGGTATCCAGTCGAGCGCCCGCAGTTCATCGAGCATGGCCCCCCGGATTCGGGTGGAGGCATAGGATTCGAATTTAACTCCCTTGGCGGGATCGAAATTGTTGACCGCATCGATGAGGCCGATTACTCCGGCATTGATGAGGTCACGGCGGTCTACCCAGCTGGGGAGTCCGATTGCCAGCCGTGAAGCGACAAAGCTGACCAGCTTCAAATGCTGTTTGACCAGTTCGTCACGATTTCGGTTGAGCGAAACATCCCGGTATGCGTTCAGGCCCCGCGTGTCCCCCGAACAAGCCGTGGATTCCGCTTTCCGCCGTCCCGCCGTTCGCCGGTTTGCCTCGACGGGTACGTCAACGACTCTCCGGTCTCGCTGTGCTCTCCGCTCTTCCATGCTTCCCGCTCTGGTTATCGGTTGAAAAGACGGTTCCTTTTGGGTATTTCCAGCCCAAGCAGGTTCCGGGCGATTTTCCGGATGGCTTGCATGGGGGCCGACTTGGCGGCATAGAGCGCCAGAGGCGTCTGCCGCATGATGGCTTCGGAAACGATGCCGTCACGGGGAATGGAGCCCCGGAAACGGATATTCTTCTGCAGGAATCGTTGTACTATTTCGTTGAACTTGGATGCTATGGTTTCCCCTTCGGCTTCGCCGCGAACCATATTGACCACGATTCCCACCGCCATGTCCGGCTTTTCCATGTTCACAACTTTTACCATGGCATAGGCATCGGCAAATGAAGTGGGCTCTGGGGTCATCACCACAAGCACTTCTTCGGCCATGAAAACGAAATCCACGACATTAGCCGAAATCCCCGCTCCGGTATCGATGAATATAAGATCGAACGCATTCTCCAGCTTCAGCAGCTCGGCGCGGAACCGTTCCGCGTGCTCGTCACCCATCTCGTGGATTCGTCCCCGTCCGGAACCCGCGGAGAGAATGGTTACATTCTCCGGTCCCTCGGCGAGCGCATCGAAAATGCTTGCTTCACCCCGTATGACTTCCTCGATGGTGTGGGGTGCGGCAACTCCGGTCATGACATCCACATTGGCCAGCCCCATGTCGGCGTCTATCAGCAGGACTCGCAGGCCCGCTCCCGCAAGGGTGATGGACAAGTTGACCGCGAGAGAGGTTTTGCCGACGCCGCCCTTTCCGCTGGTGACCGCGTACACTTTCCCCCGGTGCGCATTCAGCCGTGTTTCACGGTTTTCGAGCATGGCATCCCTGATGTTCGGTTCGAGGTGACCCGGGCGCTTTGGTCGCGCCCGTCCATGAATGGATTCGGCGGTTTCCTGTTGCCCGAAACCACGCCCCATGGTCTCGATCTGACGGAAGAGTCTGCCAAAGACCTTCAAGAATCCGTGAACTATCCTGTGCACTCTGCCACGGAGAAGTGAACAGCTTATATGTAGGCAAACTCCATACCATAATTCCGGTGTTCACGCCCATGTCGCCGCTTATTTCCGCCTTGAAAGGAGATGCAGTCTGTCAACGCTTACCATGCAAGTGGTTGTGGAACTCCGGCGTTGCGTGTTCCGATGCGAAAGAAGAACAAATCCCGGGTTTCTGTGGCGCCCACTCGGAGGGGAACACTGGCGAACATGACAGGGGGCGCGCTCCGGAGCGGTCAAAATGTTCCGTCTACCGGATGATTGTTCCCTTTCCCGTGGCCTGCTGTTTCCGATTCGAGCTTGAATCCGGATTGTTCCCTTCACGGTGAAACCGGCCGGTATTGCCCGTTGGCGCCGCCGCAACGGTATCATACCGGTATGTTGGGGCGAAACAGTTTCCAGGGCTTCGTTTTCGGGGCCTGACAGCCGGCTGCCGACTTATCCTTCCGAATTTATTTCCAATGTCCGCCTGATAAGGTCTCTGGGGTTTGCTATGGAAAAATCTCCCGGTACATTCTGTCCGTGTGTAATGTATGATACGGGTTTTTTCGATAGTACCGCAAAGGAGAGCAGCGGCCCGAAGAGCTCGGTCTCGTCCAGCTTGGTGAAAAGGATGCGGTTGGGTTTGAGCATCCCGAAATGTTCGAATATCCGTTTCATTTCCATGAGCGAGGTGGTTACGCTCATGACCATGTGCACTTCCTGGGGGACCAGGCGTTGGAGAAACTCCACCATCTCCATCATTTGCGAGCGGTCCATCGGACCCGACCCGGGAGTATCAACCAGGGTAACGTCGGAGTGCATGATGCCCGGCATGATTCCGGGCAGTTCGTCCGGTGTATAGGCGATGAAGAGGGGGATGTTGATGATTCGGCAGTAGGCCTTGAGCTGACCGACCGCGTCTACCCGTCGGGTATCGGTGGTGATGACAGAAACCCGTTTGCCCTGGGTGAGCATGAAATCCGCGGCCAGTTTTGCAATAGTGGTTGTCTTTCCTGACCCGGTGGGTCCAACGAACGCCACAACCCGTGGCTTCGTTCCGGCCAGGAGAATGGGTTTCACTTCGCCCATACCCGCCAGAAAAAGTTCGGTGGCTTTATTGAGAATGGCCTTGGGGTCGGCAAGCTCATGTCCCGAGAGATCATTGAGGGTCTGGCGCATGATCCGTTTGGCGA
>JAWLHT010000424.1:0-3085 GCA_041690195.1 Candidatus Latescibacterota bacterium | reverse complement strand
GTCCTTCGGACATCCCCCTTGTCAAGGGGGACAACTGATAAATCATTCCACAGCAGGGCGAAGGTGCCTTTTCTCTTTTATCTCCCTTGACAAGGGAGATGTCGCCGGAGGCGACAGAGGTTTCAGCAGCGTCAGGAGCACCTATGAGCTTCATTTGCTCCGCATTCCAGCCGTATTTTTACGACAATGCGCCAGGGGGTGAGTTACCGGCCATAGCCTCGACTGATTATATCTAGTACTCATGCGTGCTGTGGTTTTCCCTTATCTTTACGACTATGCCCCCCGGTTCCCTTCTGCCACCCCCAACCTGTGCTCCAGGGGGCGGGGCACGCCTCTCGGGAAAGAGGGCTTCGTGCAAGCTTTGATTGCATGAGGAGGTATGAACCGGAAACACCATTACCGGTGGAAATTCCATGAAAACACGAGGACAGACGGAAGCGGAAATCAGCGAGGCGATCATCCGGTTCGAAAAGGAATTCATGGGCCGGGGACCTGAATCGACCCGTACCTATATTGTCGATGACCTCGTGGTCGTGCGTCTTCAGGGCGTGATCACCCGGGCCGAGTACCATCTGGCCAATTACGGGGAGGATGACCGGGGGCGGGAACTGGTGAAACAGACCCGGATGCAGCTTATCGAAAAAGCCCGCCCGCTTCTGGAAGCTTCGATTCGCGCCATCACCGGAGAAGAGGTGCAGAGTCTGCACACGGATATCAGCACCCGGACGGGGGAGCGGCTGATCATCTTTACCCTCAAGTGCCGTCCCCGGTTCGCGGAGTGATCCCGGTGCGCATCGATCTGATTCTGTTGACATTGTCAAAAGAAGCATTGTATACTTGAGCATTCCGGACGGGGAACGCGGAGGGCTGACGGACAGCCAGCCGCGCCGGGGAGCGGATTCAGGGTTCGTCTCTTTGTTTTCCGGCGGAAGACTTCACGGACTGGGTCCGACGGGCCGCTTCGGCGGAACGGCCGGGCAGAGAAACCGAGCCAACGCTCCATTCACGGGCGTGTCGTTCGGTTTTTTTTTGCCAATGGAAGGATGGCGGAGATGTCATCGGAAGAGAAGCTTTTCGATATGGTCGGTCATCAGGTGATTCTCCATGTCCGGGACCGCATCTGCACCTCGGTACGCGACCTCCTGCGCAGTTCGGTGTTCAATGAAATCGTTCGCCGATACTGGGGTGAGCTTCGGGAGAGGAATTCTTCCCTCCGCCAGTCGTTCCGGGAACCCGGCGGGGAGCCCCTCCCGGTGGACCAGGTCGTGGACCTGCTCCGGGTTTTGAACGGCGTTCCCCTTGACGAGGCGGCCCGGATGCTCCCCTGGGCGGCGCGGTTTTCCGAAGAGGAGAATCGTCGCACCCTTCTCGATTTCGTGGAAGGGCTCTATAATTACTGGCGGGATTTTGACCGCTACATGGTGCTCTACTCCGAGTCCGGCCCGGTCGGGTTCGACCAGCGGCCCTACCGCGCTTTCAACAGCACCCTGGAGAATCTCAATCACATCGTGCGGGCGATGTACCGGGACATCTGCGAAAACATTTCCGGCGACCGTCCCCGCGTCTACCGTCAGGTGTCAGCGGGTTGTGATGTCGGTCTCATTGCGGTGCCCCGCGTCTCCGCAATTCCGGAGAAGTATGCGGCGGTGGTGGAGGGGATTCCCTTCATCCGTCAGGTCATGATCAACCCGCCCCTGATCATTGATCCGCCGATGAACACCCGCACCGGCCAATTCCGGAAGGTCGCAGACAATCCGCTGGAAGGCGTGAAAATCAATCCCCGGGAGTGGCTGTGCTTTCCCGCGCGGGTCGGTCCGCTCACCATATTCGTGTATTTCCACCAGCGGTTCATGGGGCTGGGGTGCGCTCTCGCCAACCTGTTCGAACTGGCGGGAGACGATGAGATCGCCGCCGGTCCCGATGCCCTCTATCTTTTCGGTGTTCCCGGCGGATCGCTTTCCCGGTACGGGGAACTGCCCACCGTGTTTCACGATGACCCCGAGACCGGCCTCCTGGTCGCGGCGGTGCCCGGCGAGGACCGGTTCGGGTATTTCGGATACCTGAAGAAGATGGTGCTCACCCTGCACAACGTTGTCATGATGAAGCGGGGGCGAATGCCGTTCCACGGCGCCATGATGCGGATCATGCTCCGGGGCGGCCGCGCCGCGACCGTGCTCATCATCGGCGACAACGCCGCCGGGAAGTCCGAATCCCTGGAGGCGCTCCGGATCATGGGAGAGGATGTCCTGGAAGAGATGCGGATTGTCGCCGACGACATGGGATCTCTGGAAGTCGGTACCGATGGCGCTCTGCTCGGGTACGGCACGGCAATAGGGGCGTTCGTGCGTCTGGACGACCTCCAGCAGGGCTACGCCTTCGGGCAGGTGGACCGGGCCATCTTCATGAGCCCCCAGAAGGTCAACGCCCGGGTGGTTCTCCCGGTTACCAGCATGTATGACGTCCTCCGGGGCTATCCCGTCGATATCCTCCTCTATGCCAACAACTACGAGGAGGTGGACGAGGATCATCCGGTTATCCAGCGATTCGAAAGCGCCGCCGAAGCGCTCGCCGTGTTCCGCGAGGGCGCGGCGATGGCCAAGGGAACCACATCCGCCACCGGCCTGGTCCACAGCTATTTCGCCAACATCTTCGGCCCGCCCCAGTATCGGGAGCGGCATGACACCTTGGCCCGCGATGTATTCGATGCGGCGTTCAAGTCCGGCGTTTTCGTGGGACAGATCCGGACCAGGCTCGGCATCGAGGGGTACGAGGCTGACGGCCCCCGGGAAGCGGCGCGGGCGTTATTGGACTTGTCCGCGGGGCGGGATTAGTGTAAATTGCAGTGATATCTTTTTAAGAAGATTGAGGAAAGCTAACTAACCCCTTGGCCACATAGTCGTAAACATGCAGAGGTGCTGGCCGGTAACTCACCCCCTGGCCCCCTTCTTTCACCCATGCAAGCAGAGCTTGCACGGGGCCCTCTCTCCAGAGAGAGGGGGAACCGAGCCTTAGAACAGACCGGGACAGCCGATAACGGGTCATCCCCTCTCTTGCGAGAGAGGGGAACGAGGGGTGAGTTAGCTTT
>JAWLHT010000423.1:0-3094 GCA_041690195.1 Candidatus Latescibacterota bacterium | reverse complement strand
CTTTTGCTTTCTGTTTCCGGGGTATCAGCTGCTCCCAAAGCCGCCCCTGAATCCGAAGCCAGCGCCGCCATGCGGAAAGCAACATATTTCATGATGAACACGGTTTCCTGTCGCGGCGGCTTTCTCTGGAAGTATTCCGCGGATCTTTCCGAACAATGGGGTGAAATTCCTGCCCGCAAGACCCAGATATGGGTCCAGGATCCCGGAACCATTGGGGTTGGGGAACTCTTTCTCGACATCTACCAGGCCACCGGTGATGCGTATTATCTGGAACAGGCCAGGCGGGTGGCTTCAGCAGTCGTATGGGGACAGCACCCTTCCGGCGGATGGCATTATATCATTGATTTTGACATGCCGGGCATTCGCAAGTACTATGACGAAGTCGCCTCAAAATGCTGGGGCTGGGAAGAATACTATCATTACTATGGCAACTGCACCTTCGATGATGGCGTTTCCACCGGAGCGGCCCGTTTCCTCATGAACATGTATTTGGCCACCATGGATCCCTCCTATCGGCCAGCCCTTCTCAAGGCGCTCGACTTTGTGTTGAAATCGCAGTATCCCAACGGGGGCTGGCCCCAGCGTTTTCCTCTGAGCAATGAGTATCCTCACGACGGTCACCCCGATTACACCTCTTTTCATACATATAACGACGATGTCATTCAGGGTAATATCCATCTCCTGCTGGAAGCGTATGAACGACTCGGAAATGAAGAATACCGTAAATCCGCGCTGCGCGGCATGGATTTCCTGATCATCTCCCAACTCCCCTCACCTCAGGCGGGATGGGGGCAGCAATACGATATGGAAATGCGTTCGGCTCCGGCGCGATCCTATGAACCGGCGTCGGTAATGCCAGGCCAGACTGTAACATGCATCAAAGACCTCGAGCTCTTTTATAAAATTACCGGTGATCGCCGGTATCTCCAGAACATTCCCGCTGCCATCAAGTGGCTCGAAAATTCCATAATCAATACAGATCCCTCCAAGGGATATACACACGCCACATTTTACGAGCTCGGCACAAATAAGCCCCTCTATGCCCACCGTACGGGAACGACGCAGGAGAACGGTCATTACTACATCGATTACACGTTCGGACAGCTCAAACATTACGGTTCCACTCTGAGAGTTAACATAGCGGAAATCAAGAAAGAGTACGAACGGGTGAGCGCGCTCTCTCCCGAACAGGCCATGGCGGAATATCAGGCTTCCCGAACGGCTGAGCCGCGCATCCCCACGGTGACCGCGGAAACGGCCCGAACGCTCATGACATCACTCGATACGCGGGGAGCCTGGGTGACTGATATTCGTTTGCCGAACTATCAGGACCCCATAGATGGTCCTCAGCGCACCTTGAAAGGAATCGAAACAGGAACTTACATCCGCAATATGCGTACGCTGCTCCATTTCGTTCAAGGGCAACAGAAGCGATAGTGTGAGTAGTATTCTCTTCCATATCGCGGATGGGATTCATCACAAGTTTAGACAGAGTTTCATACGGGAAAGCGATCAGTTCTGAAAGGGGAACCGGCGCGCACGGAAGCTCTGTTACCGAAACAATGGCCGGGTTTCCGAGTGAAGTACGAGTCTCTCCTGCCCTGCACCCAACAAAAACGGCTCCACAGAGAGGAGCCGTTTTTGTTGGGTATCGGATTGGGACTGAATTGTTTCTTCAAATTAACCAGATACCTGCAGCGTTGTCCGGTTAGGAATTTGCATGTCTGAGGCTTGAAGGCGGAGATAAAGCAAGTGGTATAAAGACAAGCCAGTTGGCTTGATTTCTGATTTCATTTTGGAGTTGTCTGACGCGGCGAATGGAGACGGGTTCGCCGAACTGGTCGTGGCAGTAGAGTGCCAGGAGCAGGTAGGTAATGAGCCCGGCGAGGAGTTGAACGAAGAGGCCGTGACGGGTGCGGGAGATGAGGTGGTAGACCCGCATGAAGCGCTTCCACCAGTTGAAGAAGATTTCGATGGACCAGCGGATGCGGTAGATGGCGGCGATCTGTTCGGCGGGAAGGTCAAACCGGTTGGTGGCGATGGTGTACACCGTTGCGACTTGGAACCGAACCAGTCGAACGGGGGTGCGGGTATAGGTTTCTTCGGAGCTGCCGAGGATCACCCATTCATCGGAGAGGATGTCCCCGCCCGGAGATACCGGGGCTGCATGGATGACGGTTTTCTGGGTGGAATTCCGGATCCGGCAGACATAATACCGGCCCTGAGCATGCCAGCGGTCGAAATCCTGATGGCACTGGAATCCCCGGTCCATCACCACGGTATCCCCGCTTTCGGAAAGTGCCTCAACCTGTTGACGGGCATTCGCTTTCCCGTCGGTAAGCACGATGTGGCGGGGAATGGAGCGGTGGGGGTCGTAGCTGATATGGGCCTGCATTTTTCGTCGCCCCTCCCGGTAATCGGCGAACTCGACGGAGAGCGAGCAGTCGATGAGCGTGGGGTCGATCACCACCAGATTCCCCAGTTCGGCATGCGCTTTGGGCAACCGGCCAGTCGCCTGCTGGACGAGGAAGGAAAAGACCTGCTGCATCTGGTCCAGTCCCCGGGAGCCGATGACTTCGAAGAAGGTACTCTTGGCGACTCCGTTCCGGGGAGCAACCATGGTTCGGGCGAAGCGGTCTTCCGCCAGGGTCTGGATCAGGTGGTTGCCGGATTCGAAGGTTTGGAGATGGTAGTAGACAAGGCTCTTGAGTTCATCTTCGAACCCGAAGCCAATCGGACGATTGCCTTTGGACTCAAGCGGTGCGATGTGGGTGAGGGCTTTTCGGAGGGGCTTCAGAAAGCGGGTAAAGCTGACCGGCGTATTCAAAACAGCCTGGGGCCGGATGTGATGCTGCATGTTCGGTACTCCTTTGTTGCGAAAAGAGTTACACGAACATGCAAGCCGTTCGGCTCCAGAAAATCGTAACCGCTGTTAAATCATGCAGTTGCTCCTTGGCATGGGTGTAAGCAAAATCCTATCCGGACAACACTGAGATACCTGCGCTGATTAATGGCGGAGGGTCGGGGGCTCGAACCCCGATGGGCGTAAACCCGGCGGTTTTCAAGACCGCTGCCTTACCAGTTAGACTAACCC
>JAWLHT010000422.1:0-3169 GCA_041690195.1 Candidatus Latescibacterota bacterium | reverse complement strand
GAAAAAGGGGAGTACGATCCCACACGTGGTTACCAACTCCGCTGCTCCTCTATAGTGAAACTTTGTCTTGCCCTTTTCTCTTAAGTTTACGACAATGGGGCCAGGGGGTGAGTTACCGACCAACGTCTCCATTGATTCTCTATTTGTACTCATGCGCTCAGTGTTTTTCTCTTATCTTTACGACTATGCCCCTCGTTCCCCTTCTGTCACCCCAACCCTGGAATATAGGGTTGGGGACCCCGACTCTCGGGAAGAGAGGGCCCCGTGCGGGATTCTCCCGCACGGGTGAAAGAAGGGGATGACTTTATGGGAGACTTATAATTACACAATGCGTCCAAGGTTTGGCGCACCTACAGCAATCAACTGTACCCGTTTTCCCATCCTCAAAAAAACTTTGGGAATGACAAGAGCCGGACTGGGGAGATACTCCCGCCGCGGGATGAGTCCGGATACGGCGGAGAAAGGGTGCTCATTCCCCGCATGCCGTCGGCGCAAGCAGGGCGAGGGTATGCTCGACCGGCGGGACTGTCGCGACACTGATTGCTTCCACAATCCATAAAAGGGTTCCCGTATGACGGACAGACGACGTTTTCTCGATTCCATGGACTGTTACCTGATCACCGATTCCGGTTTGAGCCGCCGGGGAACAGTCCACGATGTGGAGCGGGCGGTTTCCGCGGGCTGTGCGGTGGTGCAGTACCGTGAGAAGAACAAGTCCACCCGGGAGATGGTCGCGGAGGCCCGGGCTCTCTCGGCGCTCTGCGCGGGGCGGGCGCTTTTCCTGGTGAATGACCGTCTGGATGTGGCGCTCGCGTCGGGAGCGGACGGGGTCCACATCGGTCAGGACGATATGCCCTTCTCCGATGCCCGCCGTTTGCTCGGGCCGGACCGGATCATCGGACTTACCGTTCACGATCTCGCGGAAGCGGAGGAGGCCGTGCGGCTCGGCGCGGATTACGTGGGGCTGAGTCCCATTTTTGCCACGAGCACCAAGAAGGATGCCGGGCGCGCTTGCGGTGTGGAGCGGATCGCCGAGGTTCGCCGCCGCATTTCCCTGCCCATCGTTGTGGTCGGCGGGATCACCCGGGAAAACGCCGCCGAAACGGTCCGGATGGGCGCCGATGCAGTCGCGGCCATTTCCGCCGTGGTGTGCGCGGATGATGTCGCCGCCGAAGTCCGGGCATTCCGCGAGATTGTCATCGAGGCGAAACTCCGCCCATAATCAAGGTCGGAAAATGCGGGATTCTCTCGCGGCCGAGCCCGGAATGGCGTATATTATCCGGTATTCACGCGTCCGGAAAGCACCGGCGGGGATTCCCGAGGAAACCGGGAACAGGGGGCCGACGCCCGGGCGGAACATACGACTGGAGAGGGGATCATGGAAAAACTCAGCGCACGCGACCGTTTCGACCGCTGCATGCACTATCTTCCGGTGGACCACGTGCCGGATATCGAGTTTGGGTACTGGGACGAGGTGCCCGGCCTCTGGGAGGAACAGGGCCTCCCCCGGGGACTCAACGCCCGTCGCGCGTATGACTATTATTTCCCGGGAGGCGCGGGCAATCCCCGACTGGCCATATTCGCCTTCCGGGGCATCGACCTCTTTTTCGGCCTGGAACAGCGGACCCGGCTCACCGCGGATTTCCGCATGAACCCCCCCTTCACCGCGGAAACGATCGAGGTGAAGGATGGCTACCGGTACTTCTACGACGTGGACCGGGTGCTTTGCCGCGTGCCGGACGGCAGCGGAGTCACTACCATGCCGGAGCACATCGAGTATTCCCTCAAATCCCGCGCCGACTGGGAAAATATCTTCAAGCCCCGCCTGGACCCGGACACTCCGGGCCGCGTGCCGGAAACCCTGGGGGAAATCTGCGACAAGCTCCTGGCCCGGGACGAAAACCCCTACATCTACGCCGGGTCGTTGTTCGGACACCTGCGGAATTTCGTCGGGTTCGAGCAGATCTGTTACATGATCTACGACGACCCGGACCTGGTGGACGAGATGATCCAGCACATGGCCGATCTTTCCTGCGCCGTGCTGAAACAGGCCCTCCCGATGGTGAAGGGGAAGATCGCCCACGCCCATTACTGGGAGGACATCTGCTTCAACAACGGCCCCATGATCTCGCCGGCGTGGTTCCGGGAACATGTCGTCCCACGCTACGAGCAGGTCAACGCCCTGCTGCACGAGTTCGGCGTGGACGTGATCAGCGTGGACTGCGACGGCAACATCGAGCCGCTGGTGGACGCCTGGCTCGGGGCCGGGGTGAACGGCATGTTTCCCATGGAGGCCAAGGGCGGTTCCGATCCGGTGCGCTTCCGGGAGAAATGGGGCCGCGAACTGGTGCTCATGGGCGGCGTGGACAAGACCAAAATCGCGGCGGGCGGCGATACGCTGGTCCGCGAACTGGAGCGGCTCGCTCCGGTTGTGGCGGAAGGCGGGTACATCCCCTTCTGCGATCACTATGTCCCCTCCGATGTCACCCTGGAAGACTTCCGGTTCTACCTGCGCAAGAAACGGGAAATCTTCGGCATCCCCCAGCGTGAGGAAAAGATCCGGGATTTTTGGGACGAGGTGGAGTGAGGGGCTCGAACAACCCTGATTTATACGAATACGCGGTACAACAGCAGGGGCGGTTCACGAACCGCCCCTGCGCATACGGCGCTGTCTTGTACCACAATGGGCGAAGAGTTTTTCCCTCCGGATGCAGCGGGGAAACCTTTTCCGGCCCTCTTTTGGCTCCGATTGCGTATATTGCAATATAGGCAATCGGAGCGTCGCGTGACGGCGTTCCGCATTCACCGACCGGAGGCCGCCCATGATTCCACGGATTATCCTCCCACTATGTCTCTCCGCGTTTCTTGCCGGATGCTCCCTGATGAAACCACCCGGACCCATGGAAGCGGCGGGATCGGGCATACTGCTCGGTCCGGCCTATCACACCGGCATTTACTCCATAGCCATAGACCGGACCGGCGCAGTGTGGTTCGGCACTGATGCGGGAATCACGAGGCTCGACGGGAACAGGTGGAAACACTGGACCGATCGGGACGGTCTGCCCGGCGGCGGCATAACCGCGGTAGTTCCGGGAGCGGCCATGCAGGTCTGGGCGGGCACCATGAACAGCGGGATTGTGGGCTACACCGGAGTTCTCTGGAACAACTA
>JAWLHT010000421.1:0-3170 GCA_041690195.1 Candidatus Latescibacterota bacterium | reverse complement strand
AGCGCAGCCAAGACCCCCTTCCGGCCTTGCGGCCACCTTCCCCCTTGCAGGGGGCAGGAAAGACATCACTCATGCGCGTGAGTCTTGCGTGTGCTGCTTCGGTTCGTTGCGGACTCAACCCGATAACGTAACAGTGAATGGCGCATGAAACTTCGAGAGGAGAATGCAATGCCGGATACATCCAGACGCTCTTTTATCGGGAAAGCAGCGGCTGCGGCCGCGGCCGGTACCGCCGCAGTGGGTGTGGTGAAGCCGTCGGAAGCGCAGACGGCTCCGGCCCGCAAAATCAAGGTTGGCGCGTTCGGGGTCGGCGAGTACACCTTTTGGGGGCTATGGGCCGATTACATGAGCGATAAGGGCAGCGCGGGCACCGCGCTCCTGAACATGGAAATCACCCATGTTTGGGACGTGGATCCCCAAAAAGCCCGCGCCTTCGCCGATAAGTGGGGCGGCGCCGCGGTTAAACGCTATGACGAAATGGTGGGCAAGGTAGACGGCGTGGCCTGCGGCGGGCTCTATGAAGTTCCCTGGCAGCACCGGCTTTTCCGGCCCTACCTGGAGGCGGGCATTCCGGTCTATCTCAGCCGTCCCTGGTCCAACCGGTTACGCGATCTTGACGAGATGCTGGAACTCGCCGAAAAGCACAACGCCGCGCTCATGGCCACAGCGGCCTATGAGCATTACAGCGACGCGGACAGCCTCAAGGCCCGTCTGAAGAACGTCGGGACCATCAAGGCGGCGACCGCCACCTGCACCGGCGGCGATTTCCCGCACTTCCACATCCAGTACATGATGCCCCGCATCCTGGGTTACAACGTGGAGCAGGTTTCCCTTGTCGCGAACGACCTCATGAAGGTCCGGTATCTTCAGAACAGCTATATCTACGCCGGCACGGAACAGCAGCCGCCTTTCGTCTGCGGGATGTACTCCGCGCCCGGACCCTATGTCTACAACATCACCATTGTGGGAACCGAGGGTGTGGAAACCGCGAGCATGCCGGGGAACACCGGCTACTTCTACCGCTTCGCCCCGCAGCTTATCGATATGCAGAAAACCTTCGCGACAAAAAAACACTGGCAGCCGCTGGACGAAGTCCGGAAAAAGTTCGAAATCTTCCTCGCCGCGCACTACTCTCACCAGGTCAAGGGCGGCGCGCCGGTACCGGTGGGCAGTGTCCCAGTGGACTGGGCTCCGGCGATCATCCGGCCGAATTTTGTGGACGAGGCGATGTTCCGGAAATAACCGCGGTCTGTCCGAAGAAACGAAAAAACCGCGGTACGGGTAGCAACACTCCACGTACCGCGGTTTTTGTTGACTGACAATTTATGCACGAACATCGGGTATGGTCAGAAACGGGTTCCGTACATATTCTGTTTTTCCTCTTTTGCCTCCCTTGACACGGGAGATGTCGCCGGAAACGGCAAGATATCAGAACCGCCCGGATTGGGGGAAACGCGTGTTTTCCCCTCCCCTGCCGGCTCAACCCAATATCCGTAACTTGTTTATATCCGCGGTATCTCTTCCGCCCGCCGGACATGCTGGCGACGATCCGACTGACGGCGGTCCGGACGCGAAAGCGAGCGGATGGGACGTCCTTCCCGAAGCAACGCCTGCTCAACATTCCGAATAGTCCAGACGCTTACAATATTCCTGCGCTCGCCGATACGGCGGTCAGATTGACGGCGGTCCCGGCTGCGGCGGCGGTCCCGAACTCCGGGAACGTACTCCCGTCCCGCACTGAACCTCTTGACCATCTCGACAACCATTTCCACTGCCTCGTCCATGCCGAGCTTTGATGTGTTCAAGACAGCGTGGTAAGCCGAAGGATCATCCCAGGTTTCCCGGAAGTAACGGCTGATAAAGTCCCGGCGCATGGAATCCGAGCGTCGTATGCGGTCCTCCGCTTCGCGTTCGGAAACCCCGTGATTTTTTTTCATCCATTCGATACGGGTGTTCATGTCGGCCACAATGAGCGCATGAAAGGCGTTCTCCCGATCCCGGAGAATAAACTGTCCGCCGCGTCCCACAATGGTCATGTTTCCGGAGTCCGCCATATTGAGCACCGCTTTCCGGAGATACTCGATGTACCGGTCGGAACTCAGATGACTGTCTATCTCTGAACTTTTTTTACCCGCCTGGAGAGTCGTGGCGCTCATCAACCATTCCACTGCCCGGGAAACATTTTTGTCGCCCGGACGCATACCCTGTATCACACCCGCTCCTGCATATTCCGCCACCCGGGTGATCAGGGCGGAATCAACAAGATAATATCCCAGTTTCGAGGCAACCCGGGCGGCTATGATGTCTCCGCAAGCCCCGGCTTGCCTGGCGATGGTGACAACAGCCATGCTTCCCTCCTCAAATAGAGAACTCTCTGACCATATGGCATCACATAATACGCTGAAATTCTCGAGGCATACAACCTTTTTTTTGGGGGGAAAGGGTTGGGGGAGGTTTTTTTTGACAAACAACTTCCGGAGACAGCGCCGGGATGCCCGCCGGATTCGGAGTTTCCCGAATTACATTGCCCCGTTTCCGGTTTTTTTTTATTTTTCATCTATGGCAAGGTCTTGTATTTTCATCTATTAGCGAAAGGAATCGCCCATGCGGAACGAGTCCCTTGATTTTCTGAAACGAATTCTGGCCAGCCCCAGCCCTTCCGGATACGAGCAGCCCGTACAGAAAATCTGGCGTGAATACACCGGCGCCTACTGCGACCGGGTAACCACGGATACCCACGGGAATGTCATCGGCGTGGTGAACCCGGACGGAAATCCCCGGGTCATGTTCGCGGGACACTGCGACGAGATCGGGTTTCTGGTCCGATACATTGACGACAAGGGGTTTCTCTCTTTCGGCGCCATCGGCGGGTTCGATGAGACAATTGTTCCGGGCCGACGGGTAACCATACACACCTCCGGGGGACCGGTCACGGGAGTCATCGGAAAGGCGCCCATTCACCTCATGAAGCCCGAGGACCGAAAAAAAGGCGCCGAGATCAATGATCTCTGGATCGATATCAGTGTCAAAGACAAAGAAGAAGCGGAAAGCATCGTTTCCATTGGAGACCCGGTAACACTCCAGTACGATATGGTCGAACTCCGCAACGACTGCTGGGTTGGACGCGCGTTCGACGACCGTATCGGCTCCTTCGCTGTTGCCGAAGTACT
>JAWLHT010000420.1:0-3183 GCA_041690195.1 Candidatus Latescibacterota bacterium | reverse complement strand
CCCCTGGTCATGGCGGGGGTTGATCATCTGCAGTCCATCTACCGGGAAGCAAATACATACCCTCATTTCGTGCCCGGGGGGATATCCGGCAATCCGGATCTGGCCGATATCCGGCATCTGCACGAAAAGGCATGGAAAATTGTCGAACCCATATTCCAGGGCAGAAGAAAAAAAGCCGTGGAGCGTTATCATAACAGCCAGGGGATGGGTATCCTGGGCCGAGACCTTGATGTTATCGTTCCCGCTTCGGCGGAAGGACGGATCGATACGCTTTTTGTTGACGCGGGCGCCCACGTGTGGGGTACGTACGATTCCGAGAGCCGGACAATCACCCGTCATGACGAAGAGCAGGCGGGTGATGGCGACTTGCTTGATCTGGCGACGGTGAATACGCTGCAGGCCGGAGGAGCGGTTTTCGACCTCCGGCGGGAAGATATGCCGGAAGACCTCCCCGCCGCGGCGATATTCCGCTATTGAAAACGGAAACTGGGCGAAACCGGCGTAGCGTACGGAGATGCAGTAAATTCCATCGGGAAGATTGTCTTGCATTCTCTTTAATCCAGTGCTAAATTCAAAAAATACACTTGACAAAAAGAGATTTCTGAACGTTATTAGTAAAAATTACTATTAACATCAGAGGGAAAACAGTGTCATCAAATGCATCATTCCGGATGACCAGTCAGCGGCAGGTTATCCTCAAGGAACTCAGGGCCGTAACCACCCACCCGACCGCGGATGAAGTCTATATCATGGTCCGACGGGTCCACCCCCATATCAGTCTGGGAACGGTCTACCGCAATCTCGAGATACTCACCGATATGGGGCTGGTGCAGAAGCTTGAGTGCGCCGGGAACCAGCGGAGATATGACGGAAACCCGGAGCGGCATCATCATATCCGGTGTACCGGCTGCGGTATCGTGCGTGATGTGGATTCAGGAGCGGTTTCCTCGTTCAGTTTCCTGCCGGAGCGTATTCCGGGATTTCAGGTGCTTGATACCCGATTTCTCTTTTTCGGGGTATGCGATGATTGTTGCACCGGTGAAGACCGTTCCCCCGGTTCCGAAGACAAGCGCTGACGGTTGTTTTTTTCCCCTGAATATGTCCCTGTGAGCGGTACTGGATGTATTTCGCCGGTTCAGCCCGTTGGCTGCAGTAGATGCGGTGTGGCCGTTTGGGCATGCGCCGGAAGTGGGATCCCGTGGATAACATGACAGGTGCGGCACACGTCAGTATCAGGCAGCACAAGAGTTACGTCAATGTGTGGCATCAGTGATATCAGATACTGTGGTGCATTCCATCTGGACTTTTCATCCAAGGGTGTTCCGGACGGAAGGCGGTATGCACCGGCTGGTTGGTTTGGTGGATTCAATCTGTCCAGCCGGAAGGTGAGGACGAGGTTTCTGTATTCTTGTGCATTAATATTTTGCATTGAACAGTTGTGGGGGAGGATTCCATGAAGAGTTTAAAAGGTACCAGTACGGAAAAGAATCTGTTGACGGCATTTGCGGGAGAGTCGCAGGCTCGAAACCGGTATTCCTTCAGCGCCGGTCAGGCCAGGAAAGAAGGGTTTGTCCAGATAGCGGATATTTTTGAGGAAACCGCAAACCAGGAAAAGGAACATGCCAAGCGCCTGTTCAAGTTTCTGGAGGGCGGAGCGGTTGAAGTAACCGCGTCGTTTCCCGCCGGGACCATCGGGACTACCCTTGAGAATCTGAGGGCCGCCGCTGAAGGCGAGCATCATGAATATACGCAGATGTATCCTGAATTCGCCAGAACAGCCCGTGAGGAAGGGTTCAATGAGATAGCCGCGGTGTTTGACGCCATTGCGGTGGCCGAGAAACAGCACGGTAAACGGTATACTGAACTGGCGAACAACATTGAGCAGGGGAAGGTGTTCAGAAAGGACGCGCGGGTGGTCTGGCGTTGCCGGAACTGCGGTTTTCTCCATGAGGGAATCGAAGCTCCGAAACTCTGCGCGGCCTGTACCCACCCCCAGGCCCATTTCGAGGTGCTTGCGGAAAACTGGTGAGGGCGCTCCCTGTTCCTGAAGGGCCGTTGACGGTTCGGAAAGGATACACGGATGAGAGAGCGAATCGGAGTGGTGACGCTCGAGAGCGAACCGCTGACACTGATCGGCGCCGACCTGAAAGTAGGCGATCCGGCCCCCGACTTTGAGGCGGTTGAGCCGGTTGATATTGTTACCCTTGATTTCACCCGGAAGGGTCTGTCCTCCTTCGAGGGAAAAAACCTGGTTGTCTCGGCGGTCCCTTCGCTGGATACCCCGGTATGCGACCTCCAGACTCATCGGTTCAGCGAGGAGGCGTCCAAGCTCGGGCCCTCCGTGGAAATCATTACCATCAGCGCCGATCTTCCCTATGCACAGGCACGGTGGATCCGGGAAAAACAGGTGCCGAACCTGACTCTCCTCTCGGACCACCAGGACATGTCCTTCGGGAAAGCGTACGGTATCCTCATCAAGGAACTGCGTCTCCTGGCGCGCGCTGTATTCATAATAGATTCTGATCGGGTTGTGCGTTACATACAAATCATGCGGGATCTCAACACCGAGCCTGATTACGATGAGGTGCTGAACGCGCTGAACGACATTACACAGGAGGAAGCGGAATGGAAAAAAGCATAATGCTGGTTCTTCTCGAGAACCGGCGGGAGAATGCGGTGGAGGTTCAGTCCGCCCTCACCGACATGGGATGCTTCATTAAGACCCGCATAGGCCTGCATGACGGTAGTCCCGACCAGTGCACCAACACCGGTCTGATCATTCTCGAGCTTATCGGTGATCACCAGTCCAAAAATACCCTGTACGACCGGCTCAAGGTGATTCCGAACGTGAGCGTTCAACTGGTCGAACTTTCGGTGTAATCCGGGAAGCAGCGCAGGAAACGGGTATCGCCGGAAGCCGGGAGAGAGGCGGAGCACTCCGGAACGGCCGGGTTTGCTCGTGCGGTTTTCACCCACAAGGGGATTCACTTTACCAAATCAGGGGGAGGATTCACCATGGCAGTCATGCTGGGCATCTACAAGTGCGAGACCTGCGGCAACATCGTTGAAGTCATTCACGCCGGAGAAGGGCAGTTGGTTTGTTGCGGTGAGCCGATGCGGCATTTCGAGGAAAACACGGTTGATGCCGCCCGCGAAAAGCATGTCCCGGTTGTGGAGCGCAAC
>JAWLHT010000419.1:0-3200 GCA_041690195.1 Candidatus Latescibacterota bacterium | reverse complement strand
GCTGGCGCGCCGGAATGTAGCGGCTCGACAACCGCACGGCTGCCTCGAGCGCCTCGTCGAGCACCTGCACGCGGTGATGCTGCTCCATCTTCGACGCGACCGCGCGCATCATCAGGATCGCCTTGTCCTCGGTCGGTTCGCCGAGCTGCACGACCTGGAAGCGGCGGGTCAGCGCCGGGTGCTTCTCGATGTATTTCTTGTATTCCTTCCATGTCGTGGCGGCGATGGTGCGGAGCTCTCCCCGGGCGAGGGCGGGCTTGAGGAGGTTGGCGGCGTCGCTCGTTCCCGCCGAACCGCCCGCGCCGATAAGGGTATGGGCCTCGTCGATGAAGAGGATGGTGGGCTTCTCGGAGGCCTTGAGTTCGTTGATGACCCCCTTGAGGCGGTTCTCGAATTCCCCCTTCATGCCCGCGCCGGCCTCCAGCAGCCCCATGTCCAGCCCGAGCAGGCGGACGTCATGGATGACATCCGGCACGTCGCCTTCCACGATGCGGAGAGCCAGTCCTTCCACCACGGCGGTTTTGCCCACGCCGGGCTCGCCGACGCAGATGGGGTTGTTCTTGCGGCGGCGGGCCAGAATGTCGATCATCTGACGGATTTCCACGTCGCGGCCGAAAACCGGGTCAATGCCGCCCTCACGGGCTTTCTCGGTGAAGTCGGTGCAGAAGCGGGCGAGGAAGCTCCCGTCGCCCTTTGCCGCCGCTCCGGACTCGCCGGACCCGGATGCGCCGACTGCCGCGGTGCGGGCCTCGACCGAGGGTTTGGTAAGCGTCCAGAACTCCTGCTGAAGGGTTTCCCGGTTGACACCCTTGAGAATGTCGGAGTAGCGTCCCGCGGCGAAATAGGTGGGACGGGAGAGAATCGCCAGGAGCACCGCGCCGGAGCGGATGGAGCGCTCATCCAGGTCGATGGAGGCCACCAGCCAGGATTCCTGCAGGAGGTCGAGGAGCAGGGGGGAGAACACCGGCTTACCCGAGTTGCCGGCCTTGTAATCCTCCAGCACGTCTTCGATGGCCTTGATGAGCCGTCCGGCTTCGATGTTGTGCTTCTGGAGAATGAGCGGCAGGTCCGAGCGCTGCTCCTCCATGAGCTTGAGAAGGAAGTGCTCCACGCTGATTTCGTACTGCGTGCGGGAGACGCAGAGTCCCGCCGCGGCCTGAAGCTGGTTGGTGCAGTATCCGTTGAGTCGTTGCAGCAAGCCCCTCATGTCCACCGAAACCATGTTCCACTCCTTTGCTGGAAGTGAGATGGAGAAAAAGAATACTGGAGTCAGAAGTCAGAATTCAGGAGAACGGCATCATCCGTGAGGCGCGGCCGTTCTTCTCGATAAACACGGTTCGGTGTCGACGGGGAACCTGCGCTCCCCTTGTTCCCGACCGTCGCGGAAAAATTCGTTTCAGAACTAAAAAAAGGCACGTATTATGCGACCGGTACAGACATGTTCATTACTATGGGCGCTGGTTTTTGGACGGCAACTGCCTCGGTTTCGCCCTGTGTGACCCCGCTGCCCGGGAGTCGCAGATGCAGTACGCTTTTTTCTCTCTTGACACCGGAGATGCCGCCGGAGACGGCAGAGGGTTCAGCCGCGCCGGGAACGAAAAAAGAGCCTGCTGCCTTCACTCACTCCGCTGAACCTGCCTGCCCCCCTGCGGACATCCCCCGTAAAAGCGGGGAACGCCGGGACAAGATGGTTCGGCTGTATCGAAGGCGGCGGTAGCGCATGCTTTTCCCCGCCTCCGGAACGCTACGCTTCCCCTTCCATGACTACGGCCGCACACTCGGCGGACAGGTTTCCGGAAAACACCCAGGTGTTCCACCCGAGCCGGGACCAATGCTCCGTTCCCAGTCCGGCGGTGTGGATCTCTTCCGTGGGAAGGGTTATTTCCAGGTCCCAGGCCAGCGGTTGATCCTGAGCGAATTTGATCATCCGCCGCATTTCCCGGAACACCGGACCGTCCGGCAGGAACCTGTGCAGCGTCTCGGTCCCGGCGGGACCGACCGCCACCCGGAACGCCCCCGTCCGGTCGGCGATTTCCGTGCCGAGGAGAGCGTCTTCTCCCATACGGCAGCCGGAGCGGCCCAGGGCGCACCGCTGTCCCTCCGGGATGGGGATGGTCCGGAGCACGCACTGCTCGATACGGAGGCCGGGTTCGCCCAACCGGTCGGAGAGGAGCGCCCGGAGTCCCTCCGCGGAGCGGGGGAACAGCGTGGTCAGCCCGGCGTACCGGATGAATCCGTATGGGTCCTCCACCGAACTCCGGAGACGCTCGCCTTCCAGCCCGGCAAGGGCGAACAGGCGGAGCAGCATGTCCGGGTCGGGACGTTCGACCACCCGGTGGAACAGGCGGAACCGGCTCCATGCCCGGAAGAAGAGAGCGTACATCGGCTCGTTCAGGATATCGAGGAAATCCCGTCCCGCCGACCGGTCCGCCGACCGGTCCTCGAGTAAATCCTCCGTGTAGAAGGTCGGGAGTGGGGAAGACGCGCCGTACAGGCCCAGGAAGGTCGCCTCGATTATATACCGGTCCGGGTCTCCCGCGATGCGTTCGATGCGGGTGATGTCGCTTTCCGGATAGGTCAGGGAAAGCTCCGGACGCACCCGCAGCCGGGAATGGAACATCTCTTCGTCGGGGGACGCGCCCGATTCCCGGGCGATCATGGAATCCAGAAGTCGCAGCGCCTGGACGAAGGAGTACCGCGGTCCTTCCCGCAGAAGCTTCCGTTTTATATCAGCGGTCTGTTTCCCAGCCTTGCCGGCCATTCAAAAGTTTCTCCCGAAATGCTGTCCCGAAGCGCGAACTGGACAAAGGTGTTGATAGAGCAGTACACTCCAAAAAATGAATCAAGGACGGAGCCGAAGAGGCACAGGTCTCCAATGCCCGGGAAATGGTCCCGGCGGGCGGTCAGTTCCACCCGCTGGCCCCGCATCGGTATTCCTCCCACGATACGGTTCACCGGTTCCACCCGGAGTTCCTGAATTCCTTCGATGCGCCGCAGGGAGGCTGCCGCCGCGCTCCGCCCTCCGCCCTCCGCGAAAACATAGAGGCGGAGGATTTCCCGGAGCGTGTCCGCGCCCGCCACGGAGAGCAGGTTCAGCGAGAGATGGGACAGGAATTTCCAGAGAATGTTGCCGTCCACCAGCGGTTCCACTGGGGAGGTGGGCGGAATGATGTTCCGGAAGTCCAAAAGCCCGGGGGATG
>JAWLHT010000418.1:0-3245 GCA_041690195.1 Candidatus Latescibacterota bacterium | reverse complement strand
ACCACAGCCGCTCCGACCGGCCGTTCTCAACTGTCGGACGGGAAGGGGGGCGGTTTCGTCGTCGGCGCGGCCCAATTTGAAGACAAGCTCACCCCGTTTCTGGGCGGAACGATTCGTGTGCTTTCGGGTGATATCGCCTGGCCTCTGATCACAGATGAGACCGTACAGACCGGGAATCCGGATACACTCGCGGAAATATTCTGGGATTTGGAAATATACGCCGGTTCGAGCGTCTATTATGTTAATGAGTTTTCCAAAACCATAACCGAGACGAGTTACCGTATTCCGTATACGAAGCTGGAGATACCCCTGGCTGGTGCGACAATCGCTCGCACCATGGCAAAACTGGATGAGAAATCCACCTTTCGGGTGGCGGGGAGACTGGCAGATACCTCGTTCCGGGTGATTGGGGATGCACGCTCCAGTTCGGGAACCGTTTCGTATGTCGGGGTCGAATTCGATATAGAAAAAGTTGAGTTTGATCTGGATACCGCCCGTCCTGTCAAGCCGGCGATACTCATAGCACGTGCAAAAACAACGGTTTTTGACGATTCATCCGGCGCGGAATCTACGATTTACCTCAAGGTAAGCGCGGTTGACGCGGTATCCGGCAGTCGGAGGGAAGCCACCGGCCGGGCGGATGCCCCCAACAAAACGGTCGGCAACCTTGCCACGGAACTCTCGATGGTAGTTGACGCTCAGGAACTTGGATTTCTTGAAATACAGTTCTCAAGCACCAATCCGGCGGACAATACCCGGGAAAAAGTTCTGGCCAGACTGGGAATATCACCGACACATTTCGGGAGTGCGGCCACGCGGGCGCTGGCCCAGGGTGTGGATGACTACTACTTGAATTTCATGCGTCCGTTTGAGCAGATGATTCGGAAGTATACCGGTCTCGATGTCGTGCGATTCACTCCCTCCGTTCTCGGTAATCTGGTCCGGTCCAGGTTGACGACTATTGACCGGTTCAGCCCCGATTCAGACTACATGCTCCTTGATGGCAGCAGGGTAATGTTGGGAGAGTACTTCTTTGACAGCTTTTTTCTCACCTATCGAGGACAGTATGGTCTGACCAGGGATTTTCTCCGGCGTAAAGAACGCGGCTTCTTCCAGGAGTTTGTCCTGCAGTATCTGCTCAAACGGGATACACGTCTGCAGTTTAACTATAACTATGATAACATTGTCAAAAAGACGGACCGCCGTATCGAGATACGTCACGATTTCGAGTTCTAAGCCTCAATTCTCTTTGCATTTGCCGCTAAGTTGGAATATATTTGGCACTGCATATCCATGAAACGAAGGGTTTTCTATGAGAAGCTTTCAAAAACCGGTTCTCACCCTCCTGTTGATTCTCCTTGCGCTCCCCTTTGGGAATGCTCACGCGCAAAGCCGGAATAAAATCCAGGAAATCGTGGTGGAAGGTACCAAGCAGGCCTCATCGGCGCTGGTGGTCATCCAGTCTGGTCTGCAGGTTGGCAGCATGCTTTCCGCTGACAATACCGCGGAGGCGGTCCGGAAACTCTGGAGCCTGGGTATCTTTTCGGATGTCCGTGTTCTCCGCGAGGAAGTGGAAAACGGAGTTAAGGTCATTATCCGGGTAAGCGAGCTTCCGGTGGTGAACAGCATCACCGTCAGCGGTTTCAAGGAATTCAAGGAACAGGAAATCATCAACGCCATCAGCCTTACCAGAAACAAAGCTATCGGAGAACGGACCGTGGCAAGGATGAGGCGGCAGATACTGGAGATGTATCAGGCCAAAGGCTTTCTCCTCGCGAATCTTGACTTTGAAATGAACCCTCTGCCTGAGGACAGTACCCGGGTTGACGTGGCCATTTCCATTGTTGAAGGCCGGAAAGTCAAAATTAATAAAATTGAGTTCGATGGAAACCAGAGCGTCAGCTCCGGCAAGCTGAAAAAAGTCATGGAAACGAAAGAAGACCGCTGGTATCGTTCCGGTGATTTCAAAAAGGAAACTCTCGAGAAGGACAAGGAAACCATTGTCCGTTTCTATAAAACCCAGGGATATCGGGATGCTTCGGTTCTGAGCGATTCACTGGTGGTCAATCCAAAAAATGACGATATTACGCTGCTTGTCAAGGTGAATGAGGGGCAGAAGTACAAGTTCGGGAAAGCTACCATCGAAGGGAACTCGGTGTTTCCGGATGAGGAAATGCTGGCGTTCATACCGTATGCCGAGGGCGATACGTTCAATGAGGATCTGATCCTGCGGGCATATTACGAGATGGTTGTTCATTATAACGACGCCGGATATCTGAACGCTGCCATCAACCCGATCCAGGTTGCGCATGATGATACGGTAGACGTACACTTCGATGTCGCCGAAGGGAACATTTCCAATATCGCGAAGGTGATCATTGAGGGAAACACGAAGACGATTGATAAAGTGATCCGTCGTGAGATCGAACTGTTTCCCGGTGAGTCCTTCAACCGGACGAAATTCGAGGAATCCGCCCGAAAGCTGCGCGTTCTGAATTTCTTCGCACAGGATGAAGCCGGTGTTCAGCCGAACTATACATTCGCAGAGAATGGGAAGGATGTAAATCTCATTTTCAAGGTTAAGGAACGCCAAACCGGAATGGCTTCGGTCGGCGCAGGCTTTTCCGAACGGGATAAACTGGTCGGAACGCTTTCCTTCACCAATGCAAATCTTTTCGGAAGAGGCCAGTCGCTGAGTTTCAACTGGGATATGGGTACTCGCCGGAAAGCCCTCCAGATCGGATTCTCGGAACCCTGGCTTTTCGATACCAAGACCAGTTTCTCGTTTGATTTGTACAACATCGAGCGGAACGATTACACCTCCGCATTCGAACAGGAACGCCGGCGGGGAGGATATGTCCGGGTTGGACGGCAGCTCAGGTGGCCCGACAACTCACGGCTTTACCTTTCCTATCGTCTGGAGGATATCGACTACTCAAATCCCTCGTCATACTACTCGTATTATTTGCAAACAGGGAAAACTTCCTCTCTGAGCCTCATGTTCCTGCGTGATACACGGAATCAGTACGAATTCGCAACGAACGGGGCGAGGACCTCGGCTACCGTGGAAATCGCCGGCGGACCTTTGGGCGGAGAGCAGTCCTATTACAAGTATCTTCTGAACAACGAGTTCTACACGCCCCTTTTCTGGAATCTCTCTCTCTGCGCCCGATCCCGGATCGGTTTTCTCAAGGGATATCAGGGGGACAGCTGGGTGTCATATTCGGAGCGTTTCATGCCCGGAG
>JAWLHT010000417.1:0-3254 GCA_041690195.1 Candidatus Latescibacterota bacterium | reverse complement strand
GGCGCTTTTTCTCTATCCCTTCCATCCGAAGAAACCACCATGCATCATTGACCCGATGTTGCGAAAGACCGAAATCATGCGTATCATACAGTAGAACACCCGGTATCAACCGGTCAACTCCGGCTGCTTCATCACCGCCGCGAAAGGACCCCCCTTCCATGCCGATTTTCCTCGTCATGCTCATCGCCGTCATGGTGCTTTCCTACTGGTACATCGGGTGGCGGCTATTCGGTCCGATTCCGGTGAACCCATGGTGGAAGGTGTTCTTCTGGCTGCTTCTGGCCGGGCTTTTCGTCCTCCCGCCCCTCTCCATCATCATGCGGCGTTCCGATCAAACACTATGGAACGAATCACTGCTCCCCTGGCTGGTGTACCTGAGCATTGGCTTTCTCAGTCTCGTTCTCGTGCTCTTCATCCTCCGCGACATGGCCGCACTCGACCACGCGGTATTCCGGCACATTTCCCGAGTTGTCCGGCGAAGGGCCGGGAGGAAAGGTCACGAGCCTTTCCCGGATTCCTTCATGCCACCCCATCCAGGACCCAACACGGTGAACCTGGTCCTGGTCGGACTGGCTCTGGTCATGACCGTCTGGGGATTGTACGGAGCACGGCGGACTCCCGATGTGAAAGAAGTGATCATTCCCATCGAGGGACTTCCTCCTGCCTTCGACGGATTCCGTATCGTCCAGATTACCGATGTCCATGTCGGCCCCACCATCCGCCGTCCTTTCGTGGAACGGGTGGTGCGGCGAGTCAACGAACTCGAGCCCGATTTGGTGGCGTTCACCGGAGACATGGCCGATGGCGCAGTGATGAATCTCCGGGAAGATGTCGCGCCGTTCGGCGATATCACCGCTCCCTTCGGAAAATACTTTATCACCGGCAACCACGAGTATTATTCCGGCGTGGATTCCTGGGTCGCCGAAGCGGCGCGCCTCGGTTACGATGTTCTTCTCAACGAGCACCGGGTTATCGAAAACAACGGAGACGCCATCCTCCTGGCCGGTGTTACCGATTACAGCGCCTGGCATTTCCCTTCAGGGAACCCGTCAAGTCCCCGGGAAGCGCTCCGGGGCGCTCCGCCGCTGGAAACGAAAATCCTGCTCGCCCACCAGCCGAGAAGCATCCGTATGGCCGAAGGACTCGGCTTCGACCTCCAAATCTCCGGACACACCCACGGCGGGCAGTACTTCCCCTGGCAGCCTTTTGTCTGGCTTCAGCAGCCGTTCGTCGCCGGTCTCCATCACCGCGGGGATACTCTTGTCTATACCAGCCGCGGTACCGGGTACTGGGGTCCGCCCCTCCGTATACTCGCTCCCTCCGAAATAACCCTCCTTATCCTGACCCGTGTCGAATAGTGGGGAGTTCCCACTTTGCCCGTTTACATTCTCCCCCCAGCTTCCGTGATTACGGCACAGAACAATAATCCTCCGATAACGGGGAATATGCGGAAAGTCCGTGTTTGCGAACCGGTAAACACTTTTTTTACTCGGATTTGACATAACCTGAAATTTTTCCAGCGCATACATCGTCATATCGGTTGAAAAGCACGCGTCCATTCAAATGTTTTCCACGAAAACAGGAGAAAAAACCATGCGGCAAATCGGTTCGTGGTACGGAAAGAAAGAGCTGTCACCGGTGTTTGTCACGATAGAGGAGCGGTCCGCATTCCGGAAAGGCGATTCCGGCAATGACACGGTCCTTCCGTGGTTGAACCTGACAGTGGTGGCATTAACCGCAGCGGTTCTGGGGATTACCGCAGCCCCCGCCCGGGCCCAAAGCCTCGACCTCGGAGTGAGGAACACCGGCCTGAGCATCGGGAACTCAGAGCGTTGGAACGGGGTCCGCGTTAACTGGAGCGACCGCCGGGTCGAGGAAATCAACGGCATCAATCTTACCCTGTGGCGCGCCCGTAACAACCATGACGCCTCCGTAACCGGAATTTCGCTCGGGCTGGCCGGCCCGGAAGCCGGACGCCTGACCGGAATCCAGATCGGAGGCGGATATGTCGTTGCCGACCGGGAACTGCACGGGATTTCGCTGGCGCTTGTGGGCGTTGGGTCCGGAGACAGCGGCAGCGGCATCATGATCGCAGGACTTGGCGCCGGGGCAGGAGACAACATGACCGGAATCGCCATTGGCGGGCTTGGGGCCGGGGCCGGGGACAACATGACCGGATTCTCTTTCGGCGGGCTTGGCGCAGGCGCGGGCGACAACATGCGGGGAATCGCCATTGGAGGACTTGGCGCCGGAGCCGGAGACCGCATGAGCGGCATCGCATTCGGCGGGCTTGGCGCAGGCGCGGGCGACAACATGACCGGCATTGCCGTGGCCCTGCTGGGTGCGGGCGCGGGTGACAACATGACCGGTCTATCCGTGGCCGGACTTGGCGCGGGCGCGGGAACACATCTGACAGGCATAGCGATCGGGGGACTCGCCGCCGGCGCGGGAGACGATGTACGCGGGGCGACACTGGCGCTTCTGGCCGCAGGCGGTGGGGGCGACGTTACCGGGCTCACTTTCGGCGGGCTCGCCGCCGGTTGCGGTGACCGTCTTACCGGCCTGGCGGTGAGCGGACTGGCCGCGGGCGCTCCGGAAATCCGCGGAGCCGCGATTGCGGGACTGGCCGTCGGGGGAAAGGACATCCGGGGAGCGGCCATTGCTCCGGCATGGGTCAAAGTTGAAAGCAACGGCAGACTGGCCGGGTTCACCGCTTCGGCATTCAACCAGATCCGGGGCCGCCAGACCGGTCTGGCGCTCGGAATAGTCAACTACGCACATTCCCTGAACGGCGTTCAGATCGGTTTGATCAACCGGGTCAACTCGAATCCGAAATACTTCCGAACACTGCCCTTCATCAACATGCATTTCGAGTAACAGCGGACTGGAACCGGGATTGGTTCAATCCCGGTAAGAAATACGGGGGCATAGTCGTAAACGAATAGAAAAGCGATGGGTACAAATGAATACCAGAGGATAACCAAGGGCATCCGGAGCTCCCTGAAAAGATAACTCACCCCTCGTTCCCATTGTCGTAAACATAAGCAGATAGTAGTGAACGGGTGTTTTTTGAAAATCTAACTCACCCCTCGTTCCCCTCTCTCGCAAGGGGATGACCCGTTATCGGCTCTCTTGGCGCTCCCTGTGGCTTGATTCTGTCTTGTCCTGATATAAGTTTACACGAGAAAGGGGACAAGAAGAAGATGGAGACGAGGAAGGGATATACGGAAGCGTTCAAGATACAGGTGGTGAGA
>JAWLHT010000416.1:0-3290 GCA_041690195.1 Candidatus Latescibacterota bacterium | reverse complement strand
ACTCAGGCACTTCCTTTATCCCATTCCCCGGATGGTCCTGCCCACCGTGCGGGTCCACTCGTAATTTGACTTGGCTTCCAGAGCGGATTCCCAGATGAACGCTCCGGCGATGTCGGGGAATTTGGCTTTCACCGCCCGCCAGGCGCGGAGCGTGACCGGCACGGGGCTGGTGTTGTGATAGGCGTTGCACATGAAGCCGAGTACCTGACGGTTGGCCGGGATTCCCCCGGAAACGGCGGTCCGCACCTTGTCCAAGGCCACCGCGGTCAGACGGTCGTCATGGGCCTCGGGGAAGTCGTACAGCATGGGCGCCCAGTAGTCGTATCCCCCGGGGCCGATGAACCGGGCGGCAGAAAGCCACCGCTCCGTCCAGGGGCCGTACATGGCCAGGGTGAGACCGATGGTGAAGCCGGGGCCGTATTCATTCTTCAGCCGGGAGCACAGCGTTCCGAGCGCCTCCTGATTCCATTTTCCGCCGGAGGGCTCCAGGTCAATGTCAATCCCGGTGAACCCGTACCGGGCTGTCAGATTCCGGATGCAGCCGAACATTTCTCCGGCCTGTGTGTCATCGGTCAGGTAAATGCCGCCGTCGGAAGCCCCGCCGATGCCGAGGGATACTTTTTTCCCCTTCTCCAGGAGGACGGCGATATCGGCACGGGCCTGTTCAGGGCTCTGGTTGGAAGGGGACCACGCAATTTTCCCGGTTCCGCTCCCGGCGCTCTGCGCCATCGCCATGATGAACAGGGTGTGTGTATCCACTACATCTTCCGGGATATGGCCGATGGCGGGCGGTTCCCAGCTATATACCCACAGGGCGGATACGGGCTTGGCCAGGGGAGTGGAACCCGGCGATTCGCTCTTGCCATCCATCCCGCTCTCCCGGAGCGCACGGGCGCAGCATGCACCGATTCCGGCTGTACCGAAAGCGGATGCGGCCAGGATGGATTTCAGAAAAAGTTTTCGTGTGGTCATCGCTACCCGATGATGGCAATCGCCAATCTTTTTGCCCGGTCGTGATTGTGCTCGACATTAGAGCGATTCTTCCGTCGACTCTGCACTTCTGCTCCATTACCACTCTGCGCCGCGTCGTGCCGTTCACTCCCACTTCGCTCGTTCCTCGGTTCTCCGGCGTTCCAATTCCCCTTCGGCGGCGGCGATTTCGTATTCGATTTCCCCGAGCACCCGGAAAATGGTCTCCACTTGGGGATGGTGCACGGGATCGCCCCCATTCGCGGCGATGCGGTAGGCGGTCCGGCCAAGCAGGGTGAGGTGCGCCTGAAATTTCTTTCGGAGAAAAGCGGCCCGGAGACGGACATCGGTGAGTTTCATTTCCGAGAGAACATACTTCCCGGTCACCTTCACCGTGGCGGCCACCGGTTTGGAGTGTATGGCGCGCCCGTAAAGGCGCCCGGCGATATGGAATATGCTGGCCATGCTGCCGCTCCTGTTGTCATGCGGTTGGCTCCGGTCCCGCAAAAGGCCTCAAGTCACGGGACGGCATCATAAGAGAACAAAAACGGCCGGGCTTGTCAACGGGAAAGTGGGCGCACAAGACCTCTCACCCGGATTCTTCACCTCGGACCAGTCAGCGTCGGCGCTCCGCGCAGATACCCCAGACCGGACAGGAACTCGTCGGCCAGACGGATGGCGTTGACCACCTGCTCCTCCGGCGCGGTATAGTTTACAATGACAAAGGCGTGTTTCGTATCCGGGAGCAGCTTCAGTTCGCACTGGTTGCCCGCTTTCCGCATGGCTTCGGCGAAGCGTCGGGACTGGTCCGGCGCGACATTGGTGTCGTCAAGACCGTGCATGATGATGGTGGGCGGCATGCCGGGCTTGACATATTGGAGTGGAGAGACCCGTCGGCCGATCTCCTCGCGGGAGAGGCCGGGTTCGCCCCGGAGGGGACGATCGGGCACGATGCGGAGGAGGTTGTGGCTGTTCAGGTCGACAACCGGGTTGTACAGGATAAGGGCGTTTCCCAGGGCGCTCACGCCGGTGTCCTCGCCGGGAGCGTTGAAGATGCTGTCCATCACCCCCAGGCAAGCGGCGAGATGCCCGCCCGCGGAATCTCCGAGAATGGCGATACGGTCCGGGTCCACCCCGAGACGGTCAGCGTTTTTACGGATGTAGCGCACCGCCGATTTGCAGTCTTCGATGCAGTCCCCCGGGGTTACTCCCTCGCGGCTGGTGAGACGGTAGGCAATGCTGAACGTGACCATGCCCCGTGCGGCGAAATACCGGCAATGCGGGAAAAAGAGCTGCGGATTTCCTCCGGACCATCCGCCGCCGTGAATGCACACGAGAGCCGGAGTGCGCGCTCCTTCGCGGTGATGCGCCGGAGTGAACACATACAGCGGCAGGGAGATGCCATTGGTTTCTTTAAATATCTCCCGAACCGGCTCGACGATGAGGTTGAGCGGGACTTCCGCCCGGAGCGGGGAAACCGAAAGCGCCAGAAACATCGGGATAATCAGGAAAAGCGTTCGCATGACATATCCTCCGGGAAAGGGGGTCGCGCGCCGAGCGGGGAGACATGCGGGCGTTCCGCTCATGAATCCCGCTCGCCGAATGACGTAAAGAGAGATGGTACTTCCGCTTTCAAGGGAATATAGCCCCTTTTCCTGTAATACGCGGAGCAATTTTCTATTTGCTCCCGGCTGATATTCCGCTGGGGGAATGCAAGGAAATCAGGTTGGGTTTGCGAAAGTGATTTACGGAAAGATATATTGCCTTGGAACCGGGTAATATCAGATATGAAGCCGGGGGGTGCGCGGGTCCGCTCCCGGTGAAAACGGAACGGGAAACGGCCCGACGTGCGAAGGAGAGCTCACGCATGGGACTGAAGCTCTTTTCCCGAATCGGAATGATCTGTATCATGCTCGTGGCTGGAGCGGCCGGAGCCCAGGGGACGTCATGGCTGCGGGCGGCTCCCCAGACCATGCGCATGCGGGCCATCTTTGCCGCGCTGGTGTTTCTGGCCGCGATCCTGGCGCTCTGGCTCATCGGCCGCCTGTTCTCCCGTCTGGACCGGTTACTGCACGGCCGGGAGGGAACGCTGTTCCGCCCGGTGCGGGTGAGGGGCCATGAGATTCTGAGCGTCCGGGGCATAGCCGCGGCGGCGCTGATGCTGGTCCGGGGAATCCGTATCCTGCTTCCCATCGCGGTGGCGCTGCTATTCCTGGACCGCAGAGCCAATTGCAAAAGTAAGAGCATGAAGGTGTATAGATTACCCAAATGGTGTGCAATAATTGATTTTACGGGTGATTACGCCTCCACAGAGATGATAC
>JAWLHT010000415.1:0-3298 GCA_041690195.1 Candidatus Latescibacterota bacterium | reverse complement strand
AAATCC
Organism: Candidatus Latescibacterota bacterium; assembly: GCA_041690195.1. Taxonomy (GTDB): domain Bacteria; phylum Latescibacterota; class Latescibacteria; order Latescibacterales; family Latescibacteraceae; genus JAWLHT01. The sequence continues at coordinate 3,292 of JAWLHT010000415.1, read as the reverse complement.
TGGGCGGAATGCTGGCCCCGGAGTATACCCGCGCCTCGCAAACCCTCGTGCTGGCCATCCCTTCGGGCGGCGTTCCGGTTGGCCTGGAGGTAAGCGAGCGGCTCGAACTGCCCTTTGACGTGGTAATTGTCCGGAAACTCCCTCTGCCCGACAACACGGAAGCGGGTTTCGGCGCGGTGACCATGGAAGGAAACGTATCCTGGGATGACGAGATCCTGCGGGAACTTCACCTGCGGCCCGGCGAAATGGAGCGTATGATCGGACGGGTCCGCCGGGAACTGGAGGAGCGAAACCGCGCCTTCCGGGGAAATCGCCCCTTTCCCGAGTTGGCGGGCAGGACCGTGATACTGGTTGATGACGGGCTTGCAGCCGGATACACCATGAGCGCAACCATCGGCCTGGTCCGGAGCAAGGGAGTGTTGCGGGCCGTGGTTGCGGTTCCCACCGCCCCGGCCCGTACTGTCGAGAACATGCGCCGTAGCGCCGATGCAGTATTTTGTCCCAATATCAGGGATAGCGCCTATTTCGCGGTGGCCGATGCGTACGAAGACTGGTATGATCTGACCCGGGCCGAAGTTGCCGGCATGCTCGAAGAGCGGGGCCTCCTCCATCCGGCGGGCGGGAGAACCTGACTCCGGCCGTAGCTCATTCTTCGCACATGTGCGCTGGTGTATTTCCGAGGACGGGTAATCCGTACTGGGTCAGCAATGGTTTTTCCGGCACGGCTGCTTTCTCGGGTATTTTCCTTGACAGGGGAGATGCCGTTACCCAGACTTTGGGCAGGCCGGAGTCTCCGCACTTTCCTGAAAATATAACTCACCCCTCGTTCCCCTCTCTCGCAAGAGAGGGGATGACTCCTTATCGGCCATCTCAGTGCTTCCTATGGCTCAATTCCCCCTCTCTCTGGAGAGAGGGGGCCAGGGGGTGAGTTACCGGCCAGCAACTCCGCCCTTCCCCGAAAGCTGACTCACCCCTCAGAACCGGCGCATGATGTCCGCGAGCACAAGGGAGGCGCGCTCAACCTCCTCCAGGCTGATGGATTCGTCCGGGGTATGGCAGTCGTGTTCCGAGCCGGGGCCGAACACAATGGTGGGGATATCCGCCGCCCGCATGAGGAACGCGTCGGTGCCGTAGGGTTTTCCCACCAGGTTCCCCGGATACCCGTGCGCGGCAAGAGCCGTCCGGGCCGCCTGAACCACCGGTTCCTCCGGAGCCGTATTCAGGCCGTCGGTGAGCAGGTAGTCTCCGGGGATCTCTATCCGGATGCCCTGCTCCGCGGCAAAGGCCCGCAGACGGTCGTTCACCATGTCCATGAAATCTTTCGAGCTCACGGTGGGGGAATTACGGCTCAGGAGGGTTATCTCGCAGGAATCGGGGACAGTGTTGTGTTCGCGCCCGCCGGAAATGACTCCCACATTGACATTGGGCAGGCCGCAGAGCGGGTGCCCCTGGGCGGCGAGTTCGGGATTGAGCGTTTCCTCGATGAAGGTGAGAATGCTCCCCATGCGGGTGATGGCGTTTTCCCCCTCGTGGACGCGGGAGGAATGCACCGCCCGCCCCAGAGTCCGGACACTCCACCGGGCGGCGCCGTTATGGGCGATGACAATGTCCAGGTCGGTGGGTTCCATCATGATGCAGGCGTCGCAGCGGTAGCCGCTTTCCATGAACTGGCGCGTTCCCAGCGTGCCGTACTCCTCGTCCCCGGCAAAAAGCAGGTGGATGGTCGAGCGGGGATCCTCCCCGGCTTCCCACAGGTGGCGGAGAGCAAGGAGGAGCGCCGCCATCGAGCCCTTGTCGTCCGTGGCGCCGCGCCCGAAGAGACGCCCCCCGCGCACTTCCGCGCCGAACGGGGCCACGTTCATCCGGTCGATTCCCACCGTGTCGAGGTGCACATCGAAGAGCAGACGGCGGCTGGTGTCCTTTCCCGCCAGAGCGGCAAACAGGGAGTATCGTCCCGGAGCGAATTCCCGGAGGGAGGACGGGATGTCCATTTCGAGCAGGATTTCGGCAACATGCTCGGCCAGACGGCGCTCTCCGAAAGTCGGATCGTCTCCTGCCGGACGATCGCAGGGGTTCACCGAAGGGATGCGGACGAGAGCGGACAACAGTGTTTCAGCATTCATAAACAACCCCTAAAAAAGGAAATCCAGAATGAAGGCGCGTCCTCATCCTGGATTTCCGGTTTTCCGGGCGCTCCGGAGGTTACTTTTTCAACCGTATGGAGAGAATGACCGCGGGCCGCATGGGAACATCCTGTGCCCCGGTGGGGATCGCGGCGATCTTGTCCACCACGTCCATGCCGCTGGTTACCTGTCCGAACACGGCATACCCGTACCCCTGCTGGGTTTTGTCCCGATGATCAAGGAACGCGTTATCGGCGTGATTGATGAAAAACTGGCTGGTGGCCGAGTCAACGATGTTGGTGCGGGCCATGGCGACGGTTCCGCGCTTGTTCTTCAGGCCGTTGTCCGCTTCGTTACGGACCGGGGGCTTGGTCTTCTTGGAGGCCATGTTAAGGGTATACCCTCCGCCTTGGATCATGAAGCCGGAAATCACGCGGTGGAAAATCGTGCTGTCGTAATAGGCTTCGTTGACATAGGAAAGGAAATTCCGAACCGAGGCGGGCGCTTTCTCGGCGTCCAGAGTGATCTCGATCGTTCCCTGGTTTGTTTCCATCACCACCACCGGGTGCTTGTCATCCATTTTGTTCCCTCCGGTCTGGGCCGAAACCGCGACACTGGAGAGGAGCATCGCCGCGCCGGCGGCTAAAAGCATCAAACGCATCATCGTACCTCGCGGGTTACACACGATTGAACCAACCTGAATCACAACGGTCTTCCGGAACCGGCCGCTTACCGGTAGACGCCGAACGCTCCGGAAAGATCCGTGCGGCTTTCCCGGTGCGTCGGCACAACGGGACCCGCCGGTGACAACCGGTGACAACCGGACCCCCCGCGTACGGGAGCACGGAACCGCCCTGTAAAATACAACCGAAACACCCTTCCGGACAAGCCAAAAACCGCACGGCCCAAGCGTTCATGTCCCGGTAACCCGCGCAAGGAACAAGAGATGGGCCGGATGGGGGCGCTTTCTCCGGGCCCGAGCAGGTTATTGTGCAGGTTTTTTTTAAGGGTGTCGGCTCAATTGTACCGATGCCCTGTGTGGAGTTTGGGGAAAGAGGTTTCCCCAAGGGGGAGGGGACCTCACCCCCTGGCCCCCTCTCTCCAGAGAGCTTGTCATTACCCAAGTTTACAATTGTAGATTATCGGTGTTGCCGGGAGTGAAAAATCCA
>JAWLHT010000414.1:0-3328 GCA_041690195.1 Candidatus Latescibacterota bacterium | reverse complement strand
AACAAAAACTGGGACCCGGCTCTCTTTTCTTCTTGACTTTCAACACGGTCGCTCTCTCGGTGAGAGAGGGGATGACTCGTTATCGGCTGTCTCGGCTTGATCTATGGCTCAATTCCCCCTCTCTCTGGAGAGGCGGGGTCCCCAGCCCTGTGGAACAGGGCTGGGGTGCAAGAAGGGGGCCAGGGGGTGAGTTGCCGACCAAAGTCTCCATTGACTACCTTTGGTACTCATGTGTACCAGTGGTTTTCCCTTATCTTTACGACAATGAGGGAACGGCCTGGGTATCCGACGATGGTGAAGGTGCGCCGGGGTCAGGCTTACGGTATCCGGTTCTCTCCAGATCCTCTTTGTCCAGGAGAAAACGCCGGGCCGCAAGAAGGGCAACGAAGGAGAGTACGGCGAGAACGATGTCCAGCGCCACCAGGTCGGGCCTGAGCATTTTGCGGGCGATCACGAAGGCGAGCAGTTCAAGGACCGCGACAATGTCGTGGGTGACCAGCATGCGGATGAATTCGAGCCCGATGACCATCAGTAAAACGCGATAGATCAGTTCATAGAAAGCATCGGTGGTCTGCCAGTCCTTCCCGGCCAGCGCGAAAACGCTGCTGTACGCGAACACCAGCACGCCGACCAGCACGGCGAAGCCAAGCACCAGTTCCATGACCTTGACCATAACCCCGTACCGTTGCAGAATCTGACGTTGCATTGTCCTCCCCTGACATGAAAATGAGCATCCGACTGATGCAATAACATGATCTCGCCGCCGCAAAGCAAGCGAAATCCCGGACGCGGCGGAGTTCCCGGCGTTGGGGCGTGCGCATACCGGTGGATGGACCATCGGCATGCGCATGACCCCCGCATATGGTGGATTCTCAATGGAACTGATCAACACCCCGCGCCTGTGCCTCGCCGCCTGTGCCCCGGAAACGGTGAATCTGCTGCTCCGGGACCGGGACGGTTTCTCCCGGGCGCTTCATGTCAGTCTCCCGGATGACTGGCCCGAAGACGATCTGCGCGAGGCGCTGCCCCTTTTTGGCGATTTCCCGGAAACCTGGGGGTTATGGCTCATGTTCCGTCCCGGCGATCGAATCCTGGCGGGGTCACTCGGCTTTACCGGGCCCCCGGATGCAAGCGGAACGGTGGAAATCGGGTACGGCGTTCTCCCCGCATTCCGGGGAAAAGGATATGCCCGTGAAGCGGTCCGCGCCATAATCGCCTGGGCCGGAAACTGCGCCGGGGTCAGCCGTATCATCGCTCATTGCGAACCGGACAACACGCCGTCGGTCCGGGTGCTTATGGGAGCCGGAATGCACCTGTCGGGCGGGTGTGACGGCCTGTTGGAGTGGGAACTTGTACCGGGTCGGTCACGCCGGGACGCACGCTGACCGGAATCGCGCGTGCAACGTGCAGGGTGTCATTTTTTGAACAACACCCCGGAAAAGCAGCCGGAAGTCACAAGTCCGTCATCCGGGCATTTTGCATAAGGAGAAATGATGCGCCATACCTACATTCTCTCCGAGGGCGAATGGGAGTCCCGCGGACAGTTCTTTGATGCCGCGGGTATCGGGCTCCCCGCAGAGGGGCGCACCCGGATCGTTCACGAAGCCCGGACCTGGAAACTCACCGGATATATGCGGATTATATCCGAACCCCCGGTCGAGTTCCGCAACGACTATTCCATCACGCCATTCCCCGAGGGCGGCGACACCACCGTGTGGAGTTCGGTCAACCCGGCGCTTGGCCGGATGAACGGACGTTTCACCCTGGTCGAGGACTCCATCCTCTCTCTCTACAATACGGATGATGGGGCGTACCGGGGGGTGGAGTATCTTTTCATGATCGGCGAGGGGCGGTACATCAACCGGGGAGTGCTGTACCACAATGGGGGAAAGGTTTCTTCCTGGGCGGTCGAGCTTCGAAGAGTCATGGAGGGGCGGGATGCTGCGCGGCGACCGTGAGATCACCGATCCTGTTCTCCTTGACCACATCCTTCGGGAAGCACAGGTCTGCCGGCTCGGCATGGCCGACGGCGGGGAACCGTATGTTGTCCCGGTGAATTTCGCCTGTCAGGGCGGGTCACTGTATTTTCATTCAGCGCTTCGGGGTATGAAATTTGAAATCCTGCGGCGGAATCCCCGGGTATGCATCGAAGTGGACGAGGCGCTCGGAATTGTGTCGGCCGAATCCGCCTGCGCATGGGGTTTCCGATACCGAAGCGTCATCGGGACCGGACTGGCGCAGTTTGTATATGATTCCGGGGAGAAACGAAAGGCGCTGAATCTGCTCATGGAGAAATATTCAGGCCGGAGCGCATGGGACTACCCTGACTTCCAACTCGACAGGGTTTGCATAATCCGGATCGACCTGGAACGGGTGACCGGGAAACAGGGATGATTCTCCGGTCCCGCAATGCAAGCGGGGACCGCACGGTCCCCGCTTGCATTGCGGCATGATTCCTCTGCCCGTGGTCTTTGGGAGCGGTTCAGCTTTCCCCTTCCGGAGGGCCGACGAGCTGGTCGAACATTGTGGTATATTCCTTCACCCGCTCATCGTCGTTGAATGCCCGGGCGGTGACCATCATGGTCATGATGCCCAGAAGCGGGACCATGTCCCGCACCATGTCGAGCCGTTTCCCTTCGGTATTGCCTCCCTCGCCAAAGGACTTGGCGGTCATGTCGCCAAGGGTCCGCTTCATTGCTTCCGGATCTTCGGATTCAACAAAGCGGTTGTAGTATTCCATGCATTCATAGTAATCCGCTCCGCACACCTGTGCGCAGAGAATATCGGCAAAGTCCTCGAATTCTTCCTCGCCGATGTATTTGTTCGTGGCGGCGAGGGAGAGTGATACGAACAACTGGTATCCCCGCATGGCATCCTCTGTCTCGGCATTGGGGACAACTTCCGTGGGGTCGAATTCGATTGCGCCTTCCTGACGGCCGATGGTATCGAATATTTCCATGACTTGTTCAAACCAGGATTCCCGCGTATCCTCCAACTCGGCGGTAAGTTCAGTGGTGATGTCCAGCCATTCATCGCGCGGGATGAACTGGGGAGCCTGAGGTTCTTTCGTTTCCATGCTGCCTCCTCGTGAGCGTGGGGGCGAATCCGGATAAACGTGCTATCCATAATACCAATATAACATGTTTTCTGTTATCGAAAATGTATTTCTGTGAAGCCCTCCGGGAATCTCACTTTTCGGGGCAATGCCTTTTCCAAAGAATCCCGGATTCCACTGATTACCCCTTTGGCGCTCATGAGTTCCCAAGGCTTTTCGTTATAGAGGTATCGGGTTTGGTCAGAAAACAGGGCCAAATCATGGCGAGTGCAG
>JAWLHT010000413.1:0-3330 GCA_041690195.1 Candidatus Latescibacterota bacterium | reverse complement strand
TAACCAACCGCACCGGATCAAGCAGATGGATCATCTCCATGTTGCGACGTTCGTCATAACTCGGCGCAGTATGGGTTTCGCACTTCATTACATATATGATAAGCGAGGGATGGGACCGGTCGCGCATGACCATTCTCCGGGCTTTCTCTCGACGCCAGATCATTGTCTGCTCGTCCGGAGCATCATCACATCGATAGCCGCCGATCCCTTCATACGATACTATTCCGACCTCGTCGCAGGCCTGGATCGCTTCGTTACGGCCGATCGCCTGGTTCATGAGGAACATGGTAAAGCCCATTTCCAGCAAAAGGTCCATGTTCTTCTTCAGCGTTTCTTTGGTGGGATACATGCCGTTTTTCGGCCAGAATCCACGGCTCATCGGAGAAAGGATAAAGATACGCCGGTCATTCATGAAAAACATTTCATCGCCTTTGACCTTCTGCACGGAAAACCACCGGAATCCGAAACGCTGTGATTCCGTGTCTGCTGCCTGACGGTCGGAAGCGATGAACGAGGCATTGGCGACATAGAGGTGCGGATCGCGGTGATACCAGAGTTTTGCGTTCGGTACTTTGGCATACAAAGAAAAGGTTTTTCCATCCGCTGGCACGGTTGCGGGTATATTTTTTTGCCAGACAACGGTGTGTGGGAATTCCCATTCACGGATCTCCAGGCTGATTTCCCCTTCGACCGCTCGTCCCGAACTGTTGGCGAGAGTGATGAACGTCTCTACTTCACGGAAGTTGGGCTTATTCTGAACGTAGAGATCCTCAATGCGCACAGTGTCAGTGGCGCGGAGTACAATATTTCCGGTGATTCCGCCAAATCCGTGATAGGCGGGTACCTGGTTTTTACCCCAGGGATACCAGTGGTTGTTGTTCCAGTCAAAGTTCCCCACCGGATCGGTGATACGGATGTCCAGACGGTTCGGCCCGTCGAAGTCCACCGCCCCGGCAATGTCGAGGGAAAACGGTGTATTGCCGATGACATCATACCCGACCAGTTTCCGGTTCACGAACACTTCCGCTCGAAGGACAACGCTCTCAAAGTCCAAAAACACTTTTTTCCCGCGCATGGTTTGGTCGCAGACAAACGTCGTGCTCCACCATGATACTCCCCGGTAATCGCCGGCGGTTCCAACCGGATTCCCGTTATCAGCCCAATGATACTCTTCCACGGTCCCGGGTACCGAGACAGACTGGCCTGCGTCTTCCAGCCGATTCCATCCAATTGTGGGTGGATTTATCGGAATAATGCGCAGATCCACGGGAGGCATGAAGAGGGCATCGTTCATCCAGTCCGCTTTACGGTCGAGCCAGAGCTTCCAGTTTTTTCCCGAAAGTTCCCTGACCACCCGGCCGGGAGCCGCATCGGCCAGACAAGCCGATGTCAGCAGGATCAGGACCATAAACGGCAAGGCGCGGAATGGAACAGCCCGTGTCATCAAAACATCCTTTCGTGAACTAACGCTGAACGGTTGAACTCACTTTGACATTTTCCGGAATACCCGGAACACATAGATTATCAATAATACTGAAAATGCAGAAGAATGCAACCCGGAATCCGGGATGTTTCCCCGTAATCAGTATACAAACGGTTTGATCCGCCCAGGGCAGGGGACGCCCATTCGGACTATATGGACCGGATATGGAAAATCAACAACTGCACACCTCACCGTCAGGCCACAGGAATCTTCAGCGTCCAGGCATACGCGCACTCGGAGGGACGGGAACGGTGCAGAGGGAAAAATGCCGTAAATCCCTGACTCTCGCGACGCCATTCCAGGGCGCCGGGAATCCCGAGCATGGATATTGCCGATCCATCCGGCGGGCTGACCGAGCGGACACGAAACACCTCTCCGGGCCAGGCCAGAAAGATGGCGTACACGGTGTTTCCCTTCGTGGTGAACCGGATATCACCTTCCGCCTGAACCTTCCAGGGACGTGTTCCATATATCCCTTCACCGTTCACACGAAGCCAGTCCCCGAGATGAAGCAGGGGAGTGCGTTCCAGTTCGGTGATATCCCCGGCCGCGGTGGGGCCGACATTGATGTCGAAATTCCCGTTGCGGCACACCCCGTGGACAAACATGTGAATCAGTTCCTTCGGGCTGAGGCATTCTTCCGGGCTTGTGTCTCGATTGAACCCGAATGTCCTGGCGATACCGCGCCAGAATGACCAGGGATGCGTGAGCAGGCCCTCACTCGTTCCGTCATAGTGGTATTCCACATTGAAAACATCCCCGTGTTTTCCACGATCGCCTTTGCCGAACCGGTCATTCACCAGAACCTCCTGACCGCGTTCCGAAGCCTGGTTGTAATAGTATGCGACCAGATCCCGGCTCTTCCAGTATTCGGCTGGATGGTCCCACTCTCCGTCAAAGTACAAAAAGTCGGGATGATACCGGTCCATCAGTTCCCGAACCTGCGGGAGCATGAAGTCATCCACATAATCGCGAAAGAACACCAGCCCGGTGTAGGGAAACGCAGTTCCGGTGTACAGAGGGTTGAACCACTCATAGAAGGAGTAGTAGAACCCCACTTTCAGGTCTTCCCTTCGTGCCGCTTTGACCAGGGGACTGATGAGATCACGTTTCGGTCCCATGCGTGCGGCATTTCTCCGGGTATATTTTGTCGGCCAGAGACAGTACCCGTCATGGTGCTTCGTATTCACAAAGATATACCGCGCCCCAGACCGTTTGGCGAACAAAACCCATTCTTCCGGATGATACCGTTCGGCACGGAACTGCGGGATGAAATCGTCATATGCAAATTCATTCCCGTATTTTTCACGGTGGTAGCGCCAAGTTGGATTCTTCGGATCCATCATGCTGTGCCAGTACCATTCGGCATAAGGGGTGCCGCCCTCCCGTGGAGCCCACCCCGGTACTGAACTCACGCCCCAATGGAAGTACATCCCCAGTTTGGCATCCCTGTACCATTCGGGACAGGAGTGGGAATCCAGTGAATCCCAGGTCGGGGCAAATATGGACGGAGATGCGGCTCCGCCTGAAGAGCAAGGAAATGAACTTTGCAGTGCAGCGAAACCGGCAGCAGAACCGAGGAAGGAACGGCGGGTGAAACGGTGCGGAGTCATGGCGGTCTCCTTCGAACTGACACAGCAGATATCACGATATAACCGGAGGGGAAGGTGCGAAAAAAAACCGTCCAGAAAGAGAGTTGACGCCTCACATAATATATACAATGCAGTAGAGACTTGCGCCACCATTCAATGATCTGACCAAATCCGCTGAGTTATTGCTCCGGCGATTAAATATGTAAACTGGCTGCATAGGCGATCAAAGGATGTTTGAAGTAATTGCTGACGTGA
>JAWLHT010000412.1:0-3395 GCA_041690195.1 Candidatus Latescibacterota bacterium | reverse complement strand
AAAAAGGGGAGTACGATCCCACACGTGGTTACCAACTCCGCTGCTCCTGTATAGTGAAACTTTGTCTTGCCCTTTTCTCTTAAGTTTACGACAATGGGAACGAGGGGTGAGTTAGATTTTGAGGCCTGAATCTCAAAACACCCGTTCACCACTATCTGCTTATGTTTACAGCAATCCCGCCCACCCCCAAACCAAGAGAAAACTGACTCAATCCACCCTGTAGACAACGCCGAAACGGGTGGCGTGAACCAGCTTCAGCCCGGGCTTCTCCGCGCCGAGGTTCAGGAAGACAGCCTGGAAGTCCGGACGGGCCTGCGCCTCGATGGCGGTATAGAGAATATACCGGATGCCCTCTTCCCGGCAGTGGGACACCAGTTCCTCCACGGTCTTGGGCTTCTCCGGGAACATGATGGGGGTCAGGCCGGCATAATAGGCCACATGCGGCTTGCGGGCCATGAGCTTCTGGGTGCGGTCGGTCTCGATCCGGGCCAGTCCCTCCCCCAGTTCACGGAGGAAAACGGGCGACCGCCGGAGATCGGCGTACACCGGCTTCATGTCGCGGAACGACCCGGCCAGGGTCGCCGCCGCGAATACCACCAGCAGCGCCCGGAACGCAGTCTGCATGTACCGGGGGGTGATCCGCACGCTCAGGGGCCAGATCGCCAGGGGAATGTACATGGCGAGCAGAAAGAGGGAAAACCGCGAGTTGTAGAACACCAGCGCGAGAATGAGGAAATAGAGCGCCCCGAAAAGAAAATAGAGCAGCCGTCCCCGCAGCGGACGGGTAAATGCGAGCAGCACCGCTCCGATCAGCACGAACACCCCGCTCCCCCAGCCCACCAGTTCGCGCATGTCCAGGATGAAGTGGGATATCACGTTCAGGCCCAGGTGCCGCAGGAAATACACCGGATCGTACAGGATGATGTCCCCCATGCCGGTGAACTGTTTCGGGAGGGCGTCGGTCCAGCTCTCGTAGGACGCGCCCTTGCTCAGGGCGTAGAACTCCATCATGACGTTCAGGTAATTGTCGTTCTTCACCGGGCTCCCGGTCACTATCCAGTTGGGGATGAACCAGGGCAGCCCTGCCGCGACAAACACGCCGAGCCAAAGCCCGGCCCGCCGGAGCCGCTCGTTCCACGTCCCCCCGGCCAGAGCGAAGTACACCATCGCCCCCGCGGGGATAAACGCGCCGTTGTACCGCGTGAGGAACGCCAAAAGCCCGAACAGCGCCGAAAGGATCAGGTCACGCCGTCCTTCATCCCGGAACAGGAAGAGGAGCGAGAGGGCGCAGAGGAGCAGGAAGGGCATGTCCGACCCCGCCTGGTAGGAGTACCCCACGAACATGGGGTTGAGCGCCACGACCAGCAGCGTCAATGCCGCGGTGAGCGGGTTGAACACCCGCCGGACGAGGAAAAAGAGCGCGACGAGGAATCCCGAGGCCGTGAGCAGGTTCAGGACCAGCCCGGCCCGGAAAAAGTCCCGCACGAACACCCAGGTCCCGGCCAGCAGCAGGGAATACACCGGCCCCTTCGCCCCGTAGTTGAGCGGCGAGAAACGCCCCTCCACGAGCTCACGGGCCTGCGGGTAGAGTTCGGCGTAGAAGTCGGTCTCCACCCCGAGCCCCCCCACGGTGTGATATCGGAAGGTCAGGAACCCCATCACCGCCAGGAACACCCCGGCGACCGCCCAGGGCAGCCAGGGCTCGATTTTCCCGAACGCCACCGTCAGCGCGCCCGGACGCTCCGGAACGGCGGCCTCGGCCTCCTTCCGCGGCGGTCTCCGGAATTTTCTCGGCATACGCTTCTCCTGCACCTCGAAAACATTTCTATATCTGAATGGACGCTTCAAGGTAGCGCGCCCGCCCCGGATTGTCAAGCTGATTCACCGGTTCCACGCCCGGAGAGCCGCACGGGTTCAAAAAAAGAGCGCCCCGCATCGAGACGCTCTCTCCGTTTCACTTCACCCCCGTTCCAGCCTACTTGAGCAACAGCATCTTTCCGGTCCGGGTCGTTCCGGCTGATTCGAAGCGGTAGAAGTAGACGCCGGAGGCGAGATTCGCGCCGTTGAACGTCACCGAGTGCGCCCCCGCGCTCATGGGGCCGTTGACCAATGTGGCGACCTTCCGGCCCAGAGCGTCATGGATGGTGAGCGAGGCGGCCGCCGCTTCCGGGAGGGTGAAGGAGATGGTCGTCGAGGGATTGAACGGGTTGGGATGCGGCGCTTCAAGGGAAAAAGTCTCCGGCCCGGATTCAACCTGCACCGGTTTTTCCGGGGCGAGGGCGCAAAGAAAACGTTTGCTTGTCAAATACATCGTCCCATCGGAACCAATACAAACGGGGCCATCACTCTCTACGGGATACGACCAACGCAATTCCCCATCGGGTGTTATTGCATACAGGCTTTTGTAATTTTGTACATATATCGTCCCGTCACTCCCGATTGTTGCCGCTGTGTGGATGCGATCATTGGTCGGAAAGCTCCACTTGAGGGTTCCATCCGGATTGACCGCGTAAAGGGAAAAATCAATCGAACCGATGTATACCGTGCCATCTTTGTCAATAGACGGTGCGGCGATATAGATGGTGGCTTGGGGGGGTAAGGAACACTCCCATTTCAGCGAACCATCCACATTGATTGCACAAAGTTTATTTGAGATGCCGGCATAAATTGTACTGTCATCATCACTGATGGAGGGGGATGCAAATCTCAATCTAAGCCGTTCGTATTGCCATTTGATGGAGCCGTCGGGGTTAAGCGCATACAGACAATTGCGATTCCGCGATATGTATACGGTCCCATCTCGCCCGACAGCCGGACAATCGTCAACAGAGTAATACATGAATTTCCACTGGAGATCACCATTGGAATTGAGCGCATACAGATTACAGTCATAAGAATTGATATATATGTATCCGCTATATCCAATAACGGGTGATGAATCTATGGCGCCACCGGTTAAATACTTCCATTTGAGTGTTCCATCCGGATTAAACGCATACAGGCAAGAATCTTGGGAACCAATGTAGATGGTTCCATCATCCCCAATGGCGGGAATTGAACTGTATGTTGAACGACCCGAAAAAGATTTCCACTTCAAGCTTCCATCCGGATTGACCGCATATAAATAACCACTATTTGTGCTATCATAGGGGTTGCCGTCATTTGATCCGAAATACAGCGTGCCATCCGCTCCGATCACGGGTGAGCCCAGATTACCATCTCCCTGAAATTTCCATTTAAGCACATTGGTAGTGGGAAACCCTGTCACGCTGCATGAACTGTGTCCGGGATCCCTTCCGCACATGGGCCAGGGTGAATCGGCAAAGCCCCCAGCATGCACACGCGCGGAGAGCATCAGAAACAAACACGGCAGAAAGAAAAAGAATATTCTTCTC
>JAWLHT010000411.1:0-3410 GCA_041690195.1 Candidatus Latescibacterota bacterium | reverse complement strand
CATGCAAGCGGGGTGTTTACGTGTATCGCGATTTCCCCCTCTCTCTGGAGAGAGGGGGAGTAAGGGGGTGAGTTACCGGCCAGCACCTTCGCTGATTATCTTTGGTGCTCATGCGTGCCTGCGGTTTTCTCTTATGATTACTCCATGCGCCCGTCCCGCAGACGGATGATCCGGTGTGCCGCCCCGGCCACAGCGTCGTCATGGGTCACCATCAGCACTGTTCCCCCGGAGGAGGCGAAGCCGGAAAGGGTTTCCAGAACCACGGCGGCATTATCCCGGTCCAGATTGCCGGTGGGCTCGTCGGCGAGCAGAACACGGGGTTCGTTCAGGAGCGCCCGGGCCAGTGCAGTGCGCTGACGTTCTCCGGTGCTGAGTTCGGATGAGCGGTGTCCGGCGCGGTCCCGGAGATTGAACCGTTCGATGAGCATATCCGCCCGTTTTCGTGCTCCTTCGCGGGGGAGCGCCCCGGCGGGAGCAAGAATGTTGTCCCGTACGGTCAGGTACGGAACGAGATGAAACTGCTGGAACACGAACCCCACGGTTTCGGCCCGGAACCGGGCCCGGGCATCGGACGCCAGCGCATAGGGGTCGGCCCCGGCCACGACGACTGTTCCCGCGTCGGGAGCGAGCAGACCGCCGGCCGCGAGGAGAAGCGTTGTTTTGCCGCAGCCGCTGGGACCCTGGACCGCAGCGAATCCGCCTTCTTCCACAACAAAGGTGAGATCGTGTAGCGCGGCCACCGTGCCGCGTGCGGTGCGATAGTATTTTCCGACCTCCCGGATTTCAATGCCCGGCTTCGCCATGGTCACTCCCTCCCCAGGATGGCCGCGGGGTCCTGGCGGGCGGCCAGGAGCGCCGGAATCCAACTGGCGGTGGAGGCCAGCAGGGGCGCGGCCAGCAGGGTCAGGAAAAACAGCCGGGGATCGAAAAGCTCCCGCGCCATCCCGTTGATCCCGGACGGTTCTCCCGCCGTGAGCCCGACCGCGAATCCGGATATGAAGCCCAACACCGCACCGGCTGTTCCGAGCAGCGCGGCTTTGGCCAGAAACACGGTGACAACCTGTCGCGATGAATACCCGATGGCCCGGAGAATGCCGATCTCGGCGCGACGCTCCCGGACATTGGCGAGCATGAGAAGACCGATCAGGGCCGCGGCCCCGAGTATGACCGCGGGAGCCAGCCAGGCCGCGAATCGTTCCTGCTGGGCCCGGAGCGCGGCGCGATACTCCCGCTCCGCCGCCAAGGTGGAATCGGCGGTCGCTTTGGCCTGGTCGCGGGCCCGGGCCCGGACCAGCACGTTATTTTCCAGCTCGATCACCCGCACGCCGGGCAGAATTCCGGCGACTTGCGTACGGATGGAGTCGATGTGGTTCCCCGCACAGTGGCACTTCAGCGCCAGGATGGCGTTGATGAGTCCGGGTTTGCCGAGCATGCTCTGTGCGGCGGCCAGATCAACCCAGGCGGTGATATCATCCTTCGTTCCCCGCTGGGGATGGCATTCGGCGACCGTGAAAGATCGCCCCCGGAGCCTAACCCGGTCCTTCGGGGCAAGCCCGAGGCTGTTCCAGAGTTCGTAGCCGAGCACGATTTCCCCGGGCGCTACCGGCAGGAGCATGGGCTCCTTCTCCTCCCGGTTGAGAAACGGCGCTTCTCCGCGCACGCCAACGAGTACAATGGTCCGGTTGCCCTGTTCCGGCCAGCGGATTTTCTGCTCCAGACTGGGGAGAAGGTGACGGATGGTAACCATTTCGGCGGCGGCAAGACGGGTGACCGAGTCTTCCGGCATGGTTTCCGATGCGTATCCGGAGTCGTAGAAATTATCGAGTCGCTGGCCTTCCGGGAGGATAAGGAGGTTGTACCCCAGCTCCTTCATAATTTTCCGGTATTCATCCTCCATGCGGCGCATGTCTTCAGCGATACCTTCCTCTTTTTCCGCGAGGATGGCCCGGGTCCGGATATCGTGGGCCTCCAGGATGGTCATTTCCGCGACCAGAACTCCCGCTGCCGCCGTAATCGCGGCCAGTCCGATCAGGAAGGAGGTTTTCCGGTGCAGGATTTCCTGGATCACCAGGTGCAGAATGGTCATGGTTTCCTTTCGGCTGCCCAGAGACGGATGGTCAGAATGGCGACAACAACAGCGACAGCGACAAACGACAGCATGATCACGCCCCCGAGCGGCAGGGAGGCTTTTACCGGTTCTCCGGGCGGCAACGGCTCTCCGACAGCTGTCTCCGGGAGGGCCGCCGTGTCCGGCTGCGCGGCGGATTCGGAGGGCGGGACTGTATCGGTTGCCGCAGAGGGAGCGAACTCTTCCCGCTCCCCGGGGAGCGTCCCGGTTTCAGGAATCACGGGGAGCCCGGCCAGCGCCGGCTTTTCCGCGGCCGCGACCCAGCTTTCGCCGATGCCCCGCTCCCAGTCGGCGGAGATGAGGAGGTCAACCCCGGGATTGAGGTCCTTCACCTCGCAGGAGCAGTCCCCGGTCACGAAACGGCAGGCTTTGCGGACGTTGGCGCCGGTGATCCCCGCGCCGATCAGGGCGTAGAGCGCCCGCCCGCGGCCGTACACGGGAAACGCCATGGGCAGGTCCCCGTACTCGCCGAGGTCCGGTTCCACATGCGCGAGCAGCGCCCGAAGCACCGGCTCAGCGGCGTCATTCCGTGTCAATCGGACAAGGGAGAACGCGGCTCGTCCGGAATCCGCCCCGGCGGTTCGTCCCCGGGTGAGCAGGGGATGGCGTTTCAGGTCGTCGAGCACTGCCCCCAGTGAATCGGCGGCGGCCTTGTCGAGCTCCCGGTCACCGCATTCCACAAGCACCCACACCGCGGCGTCCCCGGCAATGATCCTTCCGGATACCGCGCGCCTGGCCGGGGAATCCAGCACGTGCCGGACTGTTTCCCCACTCAGGGGAGCGGTCCAGACCGCCCGGTTGTACCGGACCGTGCGGGGCTGACGCAGCGCGATACAGGGCAGGGCCATGTTCCCGGCGCTCTCCCGGAGCGGAAGGTACTCTTCCGGAACATCGCCCGTGACGTCCACCACCTCTACCCGGAGATTGGCCCGGCCCCCGCTTCCGGCGGCTCCGGAGCGGAGCGCCCCTGCCGCCGCCTCCTGTTCCGGAGTCAGCGGCGCGTCGTGGAAAATGCAGACGACATACTCATCCGCCGGCCAGCGTTCCAGGGCATACCGGAACACCGGCACGTCGCAGGCCCGCGCCGCCTGATTCGGGATAAGCGCCGCCAGTGCGCAGACGAGAAGCAGCACGGCATGTTTATGTAAACGAAGCATGGTATCCTTTCCCCGGCCGAAGACGGCGAAGACCATTTCCGCGGGCAATCCCCGGCCGGAACGGTCCCCCTCCCCGCATAGTCGTAAACATACGCGAGGTTGGGTGAACAGGTGTTTGTGAAACT
>JAWLHT010000410.1:0-3415 GCA_041690195.1 Candidatus Latescibacterota bacterium | reverse complement strand
AGGTGACCGCCCCGGCATAGGCGAGGAACACCGTGGCGAATGCGGGCGCCATCACCGGAATGAACAGCTGATTTTCGACAAAAAGAATGACCGCCATTCCCGCGTAGGCCGCAATGAGCGCCCCTGAAAGAAAGAGGCCCCCGAATCCCTTGAACCGGTAATTGACCAGCGTGGAAGCGGTTGCCATTCCAACAATGAGCAAAAAGGTGATAAACGCGCCCACCGGCGGAATGAAACGCCCGGAAACGATGGTGGAGGCAATGTTTTTGTGGACATGGACCCCGTACATGGGGTACTCCGCCTTGCTGTATATCCGGGAGCCGAGATAAAAAGGAGTCAGCTCGGTATCCTTGGAATCCGGATAGGTCACTCCGACCAGGACCACCTTGTCCCTAAAGGCTCCGATATCCATGAGCGCCCTGATCCCGTACTCTGTTTCATTGTCGAGCACCTGTTCATAGGAAATATACCCCCCGGAATCGGCATAGGTTTTCTCGTCCATGCAGTAGTTGATCAGCATGGTGTCGTCTTCGTCGAGGGGGATGGTCCGCTCTCCCACCCGGACCGCGCGAACCGCCGGGTCCACAGTCGCGGAATCGGCTCCCAAAACGAACATGGCGGCCCGGAGAGCGAACGAATAGTTCCAGCCCGAACCGGGATCCATGTCGTCCGATACCAGCCGGGTCCGCCGCACAAAAGAATCGGCGTCGTGGTACATATCCACGAAGGCGAGCTGTCCCGGGTTGCGGAACAGTTCCTTGGGAAGCGGGGGCTCGCCCGTGGAAGTGACCGTGGCGCGTTCGAAGGGGACCACCTGCTTGCGGGCGATGACCGTATTCGGATACCGTCTCAAAACATCCGCCAGCAGGGAGTCCTCGGGCGAGGGGGTATCGGTCAGCGTTTCCCGGTCCTGCTCGCCGGTGTAGGTCAGGAACAGGATATCGAGGAGCACCGCTTTCGCGCCCGCCGCATACAGATTCTCTATGAGCTGGACATGGTAGGGCCGCGGAGGAACTCCCTTCAGCCCCAGCAGTTCGAGGGTCTGGGGGTCGATAGCCACAATGGCGATGTCCTGGCAGGGAGCTTCCGGCCCCCGGATTCGGAATCGCATGTCACGGGAGGCAAGTTCCGCCCGCTGGAATACATCCAGACGGTCCATGACGGCGACAGTCAGGATGACCCCGAGCCATATCCAGACATAGACGAGGAGATCGAAACGGTGTTTCCGGGGTGCAGCGTTCCGTTCGGACATGGGCATCCTTCCTGGGACTGACCGGGGGGGTTTCATGGCCGATGCGGCCGTGGAGCAGCGAGACCGGGAGTCAAGGGCGACGGGGAGACCGGCGGCATTTCAACGCCTCCCGACGGACGGGAGCGTGGAACGGGAGTGATATCCCGCTACCCGGTGACATCCGCCGTCGCTCCCATGCATTTTCCCCGGATTGTGTCAATCCCGATGTAAGATAGCGCCGAGAGCCGGAGGAGGCAATTTCTTTCCCGAGGGAATATCTGCAGCCCTCGGCGGGAAGCAACAAAATCACGCGCGACGAAAGGGGTGACTTCCTTCATCCACACCGCTTTCCCCATTGTCGTAAACATCAGGAAAAACAACTGGCACGCATGAGTACTAAAGGTAGTCAATGGAGACTTTGGTCGGTAACTCACCCCCTGGCCCCCACTCTCCAGAGAGAGGGGGAATTGAGCCACCGGAAGCACCGAGACGGCCGATAACGGTGAGTTAGCTTTCGGGGTATTAACGAAAGAGCCCGGCGTGTACCGGGCTCTTTCGCAGAAAACGACGGGGTCGTTTACTTGAGGAGCGTCATTTTCGTGGTCTTGGAGAAGGAGCCGCTCTTGACGGTGTAGAAGTAGACACCGGCGGAGAAGCTGGCAGCATTCCAGGTCACGGAATGGGAACCGGCCTTGAGGCTGGAGTTCACCAGGGTGTCAACCTTCTGTCCGGCCACATTGTACACCTCGACCGTGGTCTTCCCGGCCTGGGCCAGGTTGAAGGAGATCGTGGTGGTCGGGTTGAAGGGGTTCGGCACGTTCTGAGAAACCGTGAAGGCAGCCGGAGCAGCGTCAGCCACGCCGACCTGGTTGGTGATGGTGCCCTTGATGGAGTCATGGCCGACCCACCACCAACCGGCGGTGTTTTCCGCGGCGGAGGCGTTGTCCATGTAGAGGCCGTCATAGGACGATCCGTAGTCCACGAACCGCTCACCAGCCTTAAAGTTCGCGGTTTCACCGGCGAAGGCGTGGTATCCGAGCCCGGTGCCATCCGGAGCATACAGACCGAAGGACACGGCGCCCATGTCATAGGACGGGAAGGTGGCGAAGAGATTGGCGTCGAGCGTGGCGCTATACTTGTAGGGGCCGACGTTGTAGTCGTTGCACACCCACGGACGCGCCGCGTTCTCTTCGAAGTTATGGTCGCCAGTGAGGTCGCCGTTCTGGTTCACCCAGAGCGTGGCTTCCTCATCATCGTCGGCATAGGGATCAATAAGCTGGTCCATGCAGCTCGAATGGGAGCTGGCAATCATAACACCATTCATGAACATGAGGTCGGAGGGGCCGCCGGAATTCTGGCCGCCCGCAGCGCCGTCGTTAATGTCAACCCACCAGTTGGAAACGTCGATTTTACGGGTGATGGAGCCATCTTCCGCGCTGACGACCACGATATGGGAGTCAAGACCCACACCCTGTAGGTCGGCGTCGGTGTAGAAGATGTTGTCGCCGCCGTCCGAGATGGGACCGCTGTAGAATGGCCAGCCGGCCTGCATTGAGGTCGAAGAGGTCAGCATGCCGTTGTCGGCCCAGTCGGTCTGGAGAATGGCCTCACCATTGGGCACCCACTTCATCTTCCACAGGGAAAGATTGTTGTCGGGTCGAAGCGTCTGGGTGAAGAACATGGTGTGGTCGGTGGGGTCGAGCGCGAGACTGGAGTTTTCGGCCCAACTCATATAGGTGCAGGTCTCTCTCAGGGCCGCATCTTCCGGATCGCCGCCGATAACCCACTTATCGCGGGTTTTCAACGTCTGCTCCGCATCGGCGCTGTAGCTCTGGGGGGCGGACCAGATAACCGGACGATCCAGCGGGCTGCCCTGCTGGTCATGCGTCTGAACGATGGCACGGTTTTCCCAAGGGAAAGCAACCTGTCCGGTGACCTTGGTCTTGGGGGTAGTGTTGTCATAGGCCCAGATGTAATAGCTGTACACATCGGCGGGAACCGTATTCCCGGTTTCATCCGTGCCATCCCAGGTAATCGTGTTGCTGCCCTTGGCCAGGTCCATGAAGGTGGAGACATACAGGCAGGTGTCGATCTTGTTCACATAATGCCAGCCCAGGTATCCGTTCTGGACCTTGCTGATGCTTTCGGCCTTGCCGTTCGTGAACACCAGGAAAACGCCGTGTG
>JAWLHT010000409.1:0-3436 GCA_041690195.1 Candidatus Latescibacterota bacterium | reverse complement strand
CGCTCCGAGTTTCCCCGAGTAGTCCTCCAGAAGGGCAAGACTGAACCCGTCGATGCTCCGCAAGGGTGCGCGCAGATCATGGGACACCGAATAGCTGAAAGCCTCCAGTTCCTTGTTGGATGCAGTGAGCTGGACTGTCAAGCGCTTCAGGTTGTCGTTGAGTCTTCCGGCCCGCTCTTCCGCCAGTTTGCGCTCCGTGATGTCATATGAGATTCCAAGGATCTGCCATACATCACCGTGCTCATTCATGAGAGGAATAACGCTCGAAAGAAACCATTTCTCACCCGCTGGTAGTAGCGCCCTGAGTTCACCGGTCTTGGGTTCCTTACTGTTCATGGCACTCTGAAACAGAGCCAAGTACCGTTCGGCGCCTTCGGGGTTGAGAATATCCTCGTCGCGAAGCCCGATGAGTTCTTCCGCCGGGCGTCCGATCCGCTCGACTCCCGCAACATTGATATACTGAATGCGTCGTTCCGGATCGTAAACGATGAATACTCCCGGAAAATTCTCCACCGCTTTTCGGAACCGCTCTTCGCTCTCGCGCAACGCCCGTTCGGCCCGTATCCGGTCGGTGATGTCAAAGGCGACCACGCCGATATCGTGTTTCCCCCCGGGAAGATTGATGGGGAAGAGGGAGGAAAGCCAGTGCACCTTCTCGTCGGGGTTTTCTGGATGGGGGGTGACGATTTCAACATTTCGCTCGGCCTGACCCGTTTCCAGCAACATCGTGAATACCTGCGCGAGCATCGGCGCGAAATCGGGGGCCAGTTCATGGATGCTTTTGCCAAGGATATCTTCCGGAGGATGTCCCATGTATCGGGCGGCAAGTTCGTTTACCCTGACATACCGGAACTCATCGTCCAGAAGATCCATTGCGGCTGGTATCTGGTCGAAAAAGGCGTTCAGCCGTTCCTCGCTGGCCCGGAGAGCATCCTCGATCATACGGCGTTCCTCCATCTCGCGGGTGAGCGCCGCCGTGCGTTCCTCGACGATCTCCTCAAGCCGCTCACGGTATTCCTCCAGCTCCTGCCCGGCCCGACGTCGTTCAGTTATATCCACGTTCATGATGACCGCTCCGGTGGTCTCGCCCTGTTCGCCACGGAGCGGCACCGCGGAATTACGTATGGTTTTCCGGCTGCCATCGAACGATTCGATCTCAATCTCTTCGTCGAGGGTAACTTCCCCTCTTGCAATCGCACGGGCAGCGGCCCACTCCTCGGCCTCAATCTCTTTTCCGGTGTCCAGCCGCCATCCCTTATAGGAACCGAAGTTTTCCATTCCGCCGATTTTATCCCCGCCCCATATGGCGGCTGCGGCCGGATTTCGTCGGATAACCTGTCCGGATCTATCGAGGATCCAGATGCCGACCGGCAGTGATTCCAGAACGATGCTCAGCAGAAGCTCGCTGGCTCGCACCGATTCTTCGGCCTGCTTGCGTTCGATTACTTCACGACGAAGATTCTCGACCGCCAGCTCCAGTTCAGCGGTTCGCCGACACACCCGTTCCTCAAGTTCATTGTGTGATTTTCGGAGTTTCTCCTCCGATTGCCGCAGTTTCTCTCTGGCTTCCTGTAATTCGGTAATGTCGTGGGTAATCGCCAGTGCGGATTCCGCAATTCCATTCGGATCTTTTTCCGGAACCACCCAAGAGTGATAGTAGCCTTTTATCCGGGGGCCGGAATACTCGAATTCCACGGTCGCCGGTTCTCCGGTTTCAAACACTTTGCTCAGGCTCGTTTCCCAAAGGGAAATGAGGTTTTCCGGAAATCCCAGTTCCCTGAAAGAATGCCCGAACGCCCGCTCCCGGGGAATTCCGGTTACCTGCTCAAAGATTGGATTCGCATACCGGACACAGAAGCGGCGGTCAAAGCGGACAATGGCATCCGGAGTATTTTCCAGAAGGGTTCGGGACTCCTCCTCACGGCGCCGCAGATTGTCCTGAGATCGTCTCAGCTCGGTGATATCCCGTGAAATCAGGCCGACTCCCTTCCTCCCGTCCGGCATAACGATCAGAAAAAACGTGGTACTCCAGTGAATCTCCACGCCTGGTCTTCCGGGGAGTTCGCCGGTCAGTTCCACATTGGGCTGCGGCTCCCCGGTATCGAGAACCCTGCGGATCGCCTTTTCGATCTTCGGCGCGAATATCGGGAGCAGGTCGTGCACGGTTCTCCCGACAATTTCATCATCTCTGCGTCCGAAATAGTATGAGTTCAGCTTGTTGGCTTGAATATACCGTAACTGGTCGTCTATGATTGCCATCCGTTCCGGGGAGTTTTCGAAAAAGGCTTCAAAACGGGCTTCCAAGTTACGGAGTTCCTGTTCTGTACGTCGAAGGGATGTGATGTCGCTTCCGATCGACAATACGCTGTCCATCACTCCGGTATAATTACATATGGATCGATTCGTCCAGGCGATAACCGCTTTTCCCCCGTTTGGCTTTATGTGTTCGCTTTCAAACCTGTACCGCTGTTCGGGATGCTCTGCTATTTCGTTGACCAGTTGGGACAAGTTGGACCGGGTGATCTCGCCATTGGTGAACAGGACATCGATGGACTGCCCCGTGAGTTTACCGCCGGAATATCCGAATAACTCCCGCGCGAACGGATTGGCGAAAGTTATGGTTCCGTCCGGATGCCAGCGCAGGATTACGATATCGGCGCACTCAATAATTTCGCGATTTACCGTCTCAGCAAGTTCCGGCTGAGCTTCGGACTGAATCGGATTGCCGAGGTATTCCCGGAGCGCTTCGACCTTCAATCCGGCTTCCGCGCACTCAACCCTGAGTTTGTGCACAAGATTGCGGATTTCTTCCCCGGACATTCCCCCCAGATCCGGAGCATCCACGGCGGCAGCGGATTCGGCCCGCTTATGCAAATCATCGGGATACAGGGCACATAGATCCTTTTCCATACCGTTTTCCTTTCCTCCATGTGCACGCGGAGAAGCAACAAACGATGGCCGGGTTATTCCTCGCCCAGTGTGAAGAAGAAAACCGCTCCCTGGCCGTGTTCGCTTTCCGCCCGGATATCTCCGCCGTGCCGCAGGATAATGCGCCGGACGAGGGACAGGCCGATGCCCGTGCCCGGAAATTCGGCTTCCGTATGGAGGCGGCGGAAGGGGGTGAAGAGATTGTCGGCGAATTTCATGTCGAATCCCGCGCCGTTGTCGCGCACGAAAAAAGTCCGCCGGTCGCCTTCCCGGGTTTCCCCGAACTCGATTCTGGCATTTTCACGGTGAGAGGTGAACTTCCAGGCGTTCCCGATAAGGTTCTGGAGCACCTGACGGAGCAGGGTTTCATCCCCTTCCACCGTGATCCCTGGTTGGATGACTGTCTCCATTGTCCGTTCCGGCTCGGATGAGCGCAGTTCATCGATGACCGCCATGGCGTGGGCGCTGAGGTCAACGGTGGTGTACGTGAGGGCCGCGCGGGTGGTGC
>JAWLHT010000408.1:0-3511 GCA_041690195.1 Candidatus Latescibacterota bacterium | reverse complement strand
GGTGGACCCGGCGATGAGAAGGTGGGGCATTTTTTCCAGATCCGCGGTGGCCGGCTCGCCCGAGGTGGTCTTACCGATAGCCAGCAGGAGCGGCTGCTCGGAATCAGCGAAGGCATCGGACTCCGCGATTTCCCGCATACAGACCATGGAGCGGGTCTTGTTCGGGACTTCGATGCCGATGGCCGCCTTGCCGGGAATGGGGGCCAGAATGCGGATGCCGCCCCGGGACTTGAGCGTCATGGCCAGGTCGTCGGAAAGGTTGACCACCCGCCCCACTTTCACCCCGGGCGCCAGGGTGAGTTCATACCGGGTGACAATCGGCCCGGGCGTGATCTGACGTACCTCGGACTCGATATTGAAATACTTCAGGCATTCCACGATCCGCTGGGCCTTCTCCAGCATTTCCTCACGGGTTTCCTCCGGGGCGTCCTCGGGCGGCTCGTCCAGCAGCTCCGGCCCGGGCAGGACATAGGCGCTGAGCCCCGGCGTCGCCGGATACCGGTCATCCACCTCGAAGGGCGGCTCGTCTTCCAGCCGTTTCCGTGTGGATGCGGCCCGGGGATTCACGATGGTGGGCTGAAGCGCGGGGCGGGGCGGGAGAACCGGCTCGTCCTCCGTATCCCCTTCATCCAGATCGGGGAACGCCTCGTCATCGAACTCATCCTCGCCATCCGCCGCATCCGGGAGATCGGGTCCGTAGTCTTCCTCATCCTCATCCCGGACACGTTTCCCGCGCTTCCGCGCTTTCAGTTCCTTTCGGTCGGCACGGGCCTGCAGGTACGCCAGACCGCGCTCCACAATCGTGGAGGGCTTGAGGGTTGTGGTAAGCACCACGGTTATCAGCATGGAGGCAATGGAGAGAAGATATGCGCCCACCTTTCCCAGACAGGAGATCATGAGCCCCGCGACAATGCCGCCGGTGATGCCGCCGTAGGCGAAAGCGGGAACCGCGAGGGTGTTCTCCGAACCGGTATCCATGATCAGCGCGGCGAGGAGCGGCCCGAAAAGTCCGAAGACCAGGAGGATCACCGCGGGCCGGACCAGCAGCCACAGGGACCGGTGCAGGAAAAGTACCACAGAGGTCAGAAGAAAAAGTGCGATGAGCGCGTAACTCGTGTACCCGAAGGCGGTGAGCAGCAGGTTTGAAAGAAGCGCTCCCATCCATCCTGCCCGGTTGACCGTCGGCTGACCGTACTGGTGCGAGGAGTTGGGCCAGTCCACCGGGCTGTGGGATACAAGCGCCACCACCATAAAAATGGAGAGACAGATAAGGACAATACCAAGCACCTCCCGTGCGCGGCTCTTCTCCGTTCCGGAACGATTCGGCTGTCTCCGGTTCATCGTGACCTATCTCCCCCTTGCTGGTTCATATGCAATCGTGAAATATAGCAACCGCGGCTCGATTATCAAAGGGAAAGTGTCGGCGGCCCCGGAGACGCCATGCGCGACGCGCCCATGGAACAACCTTTCCTTTCCCGTATCCCGACCTGTTTCCCCGAACATGCGATTGAAGCTCTGGACGCTTCATCCTCCATGCTCCCTCACGCTGCTCTTTTTTCCCGGAACGGAACCACCTGTCCGGACAATTCATCGGCTTCAGCAACACACGTGTGGGGATGATCCGGACCGGTAAACACGGCATCCAAGGTCGTGCCCCGGAAATTCCAGAATACGCATCTTTCACTCCGTTTCACCCCCAAAATCAGGATAAGCTTCTATCGAAGGTTCCAGGTCCGTTCCGGCTCCCGGCCTCGAACCGTCGGAAACGGACACGGGACACACTCCCATAACCTTATGCTATAAATAGATATCCAAAATATTATACTCTCCCGGACAGCGTCTTTTTACCCTTGACACGCCCGCAGCGCCGGTATTATTGTAAGATTATAGTTTCACGCCGCCGTAATATCAGATGTTTGCAACATTACTATAGAAAGGAGGGCCAATACCGGAGAGGATAATGCTATCGTAGATTCGATCACACGTAAGGGGGGAATTATGAGAAACATCCTGATTGTTACCGTAGCGCTCGCGCTGTGCGCGTCCGTTGCGCTTGCGGTTCCGTTCAGTCCACAGGTAATGCGTCTGAATGTGCCAAACAGTATCCAGTACAATTTCGACGGCACCAACCTGTCGGTTCCGGTGAGCGTTACCGGGACCCCGGCCTATGCCATTTTCTTCGTTTTCACCAAGGACAAGGCCGAAACCATCAGCAAAGTCCAGAACGGTTATCTGGGTTGGCACTATGTGAATAAAATCGACACCTGTCTGTACGTCTCACCGGGCAGCGAGTTCACGGTGGGAGATCAGACTATTCTCTGGAACGGCAAGGATGACGACGGCAACCAGGTGGCGGCCGGCGAATACACCTATTACATCTGGGCTCACGACAACATCAGCAACCGGACGCTGGCGGCCGCCCACCTGACTTTCGGCACAAATACCCGGCACATGATCCAGGACCGCGCTCAGGACGGCAGCCTGCTGGCGCAGCCGCTGATCCGCGAGGTGGCCAAGCGCTGGGTTCTGGGCACCGACCCCGAGGATTCGATGCTGGTGGAAACCACCAAGATCAGCTTCCCCACCGGGTGGGGTGGTATCGGGTATGGCCCTTCCGCGCTCGATCCTGAAGATAACAATAACTTCTTCATTTCTGTCTGGAACAAGGATTCCGAACTCCAGGGTATTTCCAAGTACCGCTGGGTTCCCAATGGCGACGCCATCATGGACGTACAGTGGGCCGAAGACGGCATGTCCACGTACTCGGCGGTTCTCGACGCAGAACCCGGCGTTGTCACCGACGGATTCTATCTCTACTCCGGCGACTCCAATCATCACGCGTCCGAAGCGAAGGCGAACATGTATGTCTTCGATTTCGACGGCAGCATCGTGAAGAACTATGATCTCACCGAATGGTGGAGTTCGGTTTCCGCCAGAGATGCCGGCGCCCAGATGAACGGCGGCCCCACCATCTATCACGAGAAGAACGGGTACATTTTCCTGAACTGTCACTGTTCCTGTATCAAGCAGATGGTGAACCCCTCGGCCGAGGACGATGAAGATTTCTTTGTCTGGACAAACCAGAACGGCGACGGCGTTCTCGACCACAACTTCGAGGAGTCTTCGGCCCGTCCCTGGGTGTGCAACGACTACAACGTCGGCCCCTATACCTACAACATCTACGCCGACGCCAACATGTTCACCATTTGCCCGACCTTTGACATGGGCGCGGTTTCCTTTGCGCTCATGGCGCCGGACGGCACCGGTGTCGGCTACTACGCATGGGCGGGCGAGACGGCTTCGCAGAAGTTCGGCAACATCATCTGCCAGAACGGCTCCGCCTATGACGGCATTTATACCACAATGAACTCGGGCGATGTGGTAACCGCGATTTCTCCGGGTGTCTGGTTCATCGGCCATGACTCGGTGAAGGGCACCATCACCAACCAGGTCGGCGTGGCGGAAGATGCTCCGTCTGCCTTCACGGTCGCCCAGAACGTGCCGAACCCCT
>JAWLHT010000407.1:0-3546 GCA_041690195.1 Candidatus Latescibacterota bacterium | reverse complement strand
CAATGTCAGGCCCCCTATCCCTCGGTCCCTTTCCCCCGGAGGGGGCAAGGGAAGTCGTAGCGGCGGAAGCTTTTCCTGCCCCCTCCGGGGGAAGGTGGCCCGACAGGGCCGGAAGGGGGCTGTGTCCATTCGGAGGTGATTTCCTTATTTTCGGATAGGCTCTAAGGCCAGATATAACTGTCAGGAAGGTAATACCCGACAAGGGGACCGGAAGAACGCCGTTCAGTGTGTATAGGGTCTGTTGCGGACAGTGGTCAGTCAAAACACAGCCAAACCAAGGGGGCTGAAATGCGCGTTGGGATGATAGGACTCGGAAGGATGGGGATGGGGCTTACCGAACGGCTGGTCAGCGGAAGGCATGAGGTTGTGGTTTTCGATGTTCTTCGCCAGAATGTCAATCTCATGGAGTCTTCCGGTGCGATCGGGGCCGAGTCTCTGGAGGATATGGCCCGGAAACTGGAACCGCCCAGAGTGGTCTGGCTCATGCTTCCATGCGGAGAGCCGGTGAACACGACCGTGGCGGTGCTGGCGGATATACTGTCTCCGGGAGACATGGTCATAGAAGGCGGCAATTCACACTTTCGTGACGATCTGCGCCGTGCCGAAGACTTGAAGAATAAGGGACTGAAATACATTGACGCCGGCGTATCCGGTGGGATATGGGGCGTCCGGAACGGATTTTGTATTATGCTGGGGGGAGAAATTGAAGATATTCACATGATTGATCCGGTTCTCAGGACGCTCGCCGCTCCGGAAGGGTACCTGCATTGCGGTCCCACCGGGGCGGGGCATTATGTGAAAATGGTTCACAACGGGATAGAATACGCGCTCATGGAGGCGTATGCCGAGGGATTCGACCTTCTCAAATCCTCTCCATACGGAGAGATGCTTCATCTGGATAATATCGCCGGATTGTGGAACAATGGAAGTGTTATCCGATCCTGGCTGCTTTCCCTTATCGAGACAGCGCTTCGTTCCGATCCGGATCTGTCAACAATAACCGGACACGTTGAGGATTCGGGAATGGGGCGGTGGACTGTGCAGGAGGCAGTGGATTCCGGTGTTTCGGCACCCGTGATAGCCCAGGCCCTTTTCAACCGGTTTCGCTCCCGCGGTGATGACCTGTTTTCTGATAAAATTATCGCGGCGCTTCGCCGGGAATTCGGCGGGCACCCGGTCCAGGAGAAAATATCCCGTTAAGAAATCCGGAGAAAAGACATTCGCGAAATCCGCTTCGCGAAGGGTCGCTCCGCCTGGTCGTGCGCTTTCGGGATTCGGAAAGCATGAGCGGCAAGGCAACGGAGTATATGATCAGCGCCGCGGTTGAAAGCGTGCGGGTTCGGGGGCGCTTCCTGCTTGCTCTATCCTAGGGCAGTTCTCCGCGCCATCTTTCCCGCCCATTTGGCTTCCGGAACGACGGCAGTACGGTTTCCCTGGAATTTGACTCACGTGTTTTGGGTTGACGAGCGTTGTGTGCCGACGGAAAGTGCGCAGAACAATTACCGAGCCGAAGAGTTGGGGGCCGCGGCCGCGGCAAAGGCCTATTCCCGCCATGTCGCGGAGTTTTTTCTGTGCGGTGGAGGGGAAAGTGATTATCTTCCGGCTTTTGATTGCGCACTGCTCGGCATCGGTTCGCTTGGCCGTACCGCTTCCCAGTTTCCCTGCTCTCCCGCGCTTCGGGAGAAGGTGCGTCCATTCGTTCCGGTCGAAGCACCGCCGGCGTTCTCTCCCCGGGAGCGGGTGATCATGACCCTTCCGGTAATCAACCGGAGCGGACTGACGATGTTTCTCGTCGCGGGTAAAAACAAGCGGAATATTGTTCAAACCGTGCTGGAAGCCGGCGCCCCGGATCATCGTATCCCGGCAACGATGGTGAATCCATCGGGAGAATGTCTGTTTCTCCTGGATATTGACGGACAGGAATATACATGAGATGTTTATGGAGTGTGCTTGGTGTTCTCCTGATTATCGCTGTTACCGGGAGTTCCTGTGAGAATACCGCAATGAATCGTCGCGAATTCCGCATGAGTCTCATTCTCGGCGCCAATTCCGACTGGTATCGCGGAGCGATGCGTTTCAAGGAACTGGTGGAGGAGAGAACCGGGGGCGAGTACCGGATAACCATCTATCCCCACGCACAGTTGGCAGGGGGTGCGCAGCGGACAGAGCTGGAGATGCTGCAGACCGGAGTCATTGACTTTTCTCTTGAATCATCCATTCTGCTATCCCTCATCGAACCGGGGATGAGCGTTCCAAGTCTGCCGTGGCTTTTTACTGATTATGAGCAGGCGCACCGTATTCTGGAAGGGTCGCTCGGTGCGGAGTTGCTTTCCCTGCTGCCCTCCCGTAATTTGGTGGGCCTGGCGTACGGCGCAAACGGATTTCGTCAGATCACAAACTCACGTAATCCGGTTCTCGGGCCCGAAGACCTGGCCGACATGAAAATCCGCGTTCCCGCCATCCGCCTGTACATCGACGTTTTCAAGTATCTCGGCGCCGATCCCTCCTCCATGAATTTCGGCGAATTGTTTCCGGCGCTCGCCCAGAAGACCATGGATGGCCAGGAGAATCCGGCGGCAGTCATATTGGCGGCCCGGCTTTATGAAGTTCAGAAATATCTGACCGTCTGGAATTATTCGTATGATCCGATAATCCTTTGCGCTAACGGGAATACCTGGAACAACCTGCCTGCGGATGTGCGGGAGGTATTCCGCTCGTGTGCACGGGAAGCGATGGAATACCAGTTTCACCTCGTTGCGGATGGTGAAGCGGCGGCGCTGGACTCTCTCCGCGCACGGGGGATGGTCATCGATACGCTGTCGTCAGCAAGCCTCGGGAGATTCCGGGAATTATCCGCGCCGATATATCGGAAACTGGGAGGCTCCGCGGGACCGGAGATTATTGATCGTTTTCTGATGGTAGCAGGGGAGGTTGGTGCGCAATGAAGCGGATGACATTCGAAGAATTCCTGGCAGCAGTTCTGGTCATGCTCATGGTCTCGCTGGTCACTCTCCAGGTACTCAGCCGGTACGTGCTTCACATCTCTCTTTCCCATACCGAAGAACTGGTTCGATATCTTTTTGTATGGGCCACCTTCATCGGAGCGTCAGGAGCCGTTTACCGCAACCGTCACCTTTCCGTGACCGGCACGGCCCCGGAAAGCCGGTTCCGGAAACATGTATCCCTCCTGTCGGGCATTGGGGCGGTTCTGTTCAGTTGTCTGCTCATTGCCCGCGGAATCTCGGTAGTCATGCTTCAGGCCCGGACTGGTCAAAAAACAGCCGCAATGGGGTTGCCGATGTGGATTATCGGATTGGCGGTTCCTCTGGGAGCGGCTTTCATGCTCGTCCGCATACTTCAGCGTGCCGTTCCGGGACAGAAAGGGGCCAGATAATGGACTGGCCGGTCTTTTCCTGTCTTTTCGGGGGCTTCTTGGTCATGTTGTGAATCGGGTTTCCCATTGCGCTTGCGCTCGGTCTTTCGAGCACCGTTACCATCGTCGCGTTTTCCCTCGCTCCCCTGGAACTCCTGCCGCAGCTCATGTTC
>JAWLHT010000406.1:0-3618 GCA_041690195.1 Candidatus Latescibacterota bacterium | reverse complement strand
TGGTCATGTTGGGACTCGGGTTTCCCATTGCGCTTGCGCTCGGTCTTTCGAGCACCGTTACCATCGTCGCGTTTTCCCTCGCTCCCCTGGAACTCCTGCCGCAGCTCATGTTCGGGACCGCCGATTCATTTACCCTGCTGTCCATCCCGTTTTTCATTTTCGCGGGAATCATTCTCGGGAGCACCTCCATATCCCGCCGCTTGATCGATCTGGCAAGTGCTATTGTCGGCGATCTGCCCGGTGGACTGGGCATCGTCGGAATCATTGCCGCTGTTTTCCTCGCGGGCATCTCCGGCTCCGGTCCCGCCGATGTGGCGGCGCTTGGACTCGTCCTGATCCCGGCAATGGTGCGGGCCGGATACAACCGGGGATTCAGCGCGGCCCTCACCGCGGTATCGGGCGGAATCGGAATTATCGTTCCACCTTCCATCGCCCTTATCATTTATGGTTTTGTCGCGGAAGTCTCTATTCCAAGACTCTTTGTTGCCGGAATTTTACCCGGCTTTCTCGTGGCCGCCGTTCTTTGCATTGTAACGTTCCTCCTTTCCTGGAGAATCCGGGAGAATGCTCCCGAAAAAAGGCGTCGTCCGGAAAAAATGGCTTTGGGAACTGCTTTTCGTCGAGCGTTCTGGGGACTGCTGGCGCCTGTAATCATACTCGGTGGTATCTATGGCGGGGTATTCACTCCGACCGAAGCGGCGGCAGTTGCGGTGGTTTACAGTATTGCGGTAGACATGCTGCTGTACCGTGCCATGAGCGGAGCTGATCTTCTCAACGCCGCCGGAGAGGCGGGCATTACCTCGGCGGTAATCATGTCCATCGTCCTGACCGCGGGGCTCTTTGCGTGGATACTGAACACCCGTGGAATAGCAGCCGGATTCACCGGGTTGCTTCTGCAGGTATCATCCTCAAAAATTGTCCTGCTGATACTTGCGAATGCCATTCTCCTTGCCGCCGGAATGTTTCTGGATGCGGTTTCGATTTTCTACATATTTATTCCGATACTCCTTCCGGTACTTCGCCAGGTAGGAGTTGACCCTGTCCATTTCGGAGTAATTGCGACGGTGAATCTCGCCATCGGACAGGTAACTCCGCCGGTTGGAGTCAATCTTGTGGCGGCGTCCGGAGTTTCCGGCGAGGGTATCGGCCGGATTGCTCACGCCGCTCTTCCCCTGATCGCCGGGGAATGCGTGGCATTGGTCATGGTCACATTCATGCCCTGGCTTTCTCTGTATCTGCCGGAACTCTTTTTTTGATGTGGGTATCGGGTTTGGTCAGAAAGCAGGGCCAAATCATGGCGAGCGCAGCCAAGACCCCCTTCCTTTACCCCATTCGTACCAAATCGGTATAAATGGGGCTCCCGGGGCCATGCGGCCACCTTCCCCCTGGCAGGGGGCAGGAAAAACACCACTTATGCGCGGGAGTCTTGCTTGTGCTGCTTCGGTTCGTTGCTGACTCAATCAGATAACAGTATTATTTGATGTGGAGTCAGCAGCCGTTTTTGACGCATTGTCCATACCGTTAAATTCCCCCACGTTTACGGCTGAAACTGATAAACGCGAGGGGTGATGAAATATTATGAAAATGCGTCAAAATTGGTAAATACTTTCTTGACAGCGGTGTAACCGTATACTATAATTGTACTGAGTATACGCGGTTTCACTGCATTGCAACGGGTGTGAATGCCCCGTACATCGGAAAAATCCCTGTTTTTTGAATTCGATATTCATCAATTGCGTACGGAGGAAAAACGATGCTTCGAAAGGCCGCGAGTTTTTGTCTTCTCGCCACGTTGGTTTTCGCGGTTATATCGTGCTCGGAAAAACCAAACACCGAGGAGAACAGCAATGTTCCGTCGGATGTCTTCATCGTCACGCCCTGGAACAATACGGTCCGTGAAGGTGTCGTCGAGGTGAAGGTTGACGCGGTTGACATGGAAGGCGTCAGCCGTGTTGAGGTGTACGCCGGGGACCGGATGGTCGGAAAAGCCACTTCCGAGCCGTACGTTGTGACATGGGATATGGCCAGTATCGCTGATGGAACGGTCACAAGCCTGGTTGCAAAAGCGTATGACATCTACGAAGAAGTCACCGAGTCCGATCCGGTCGTTGTTACGAAAGGTCAGACCACCACGCCGGTGGTTACCATTGAAAGCCCGACCGGCACGGTCACCGTTCGCCAGGGAGAACCGGTCACGCTCAAAGGTTCCGCCATCGACGGCGACTCCGCGCTTGACGCGACCTCGCTCTTCTGGAGTTCCGACCTGCAGGGCGATCTGCAGGCGAACCGGTACGAGAATCAGACCGCTGACAATTTCCAGTTCCGCGGGCTGGTGATCGGCGATCACGAGATTACTCTGACCGCATACAACGCCAACGGTGTGGCGGGCACGGCGAAAACCCATGTTTCGGTCACTCCCAACACGGGCAAGTACGCGTATGTCTCCGCCGGAACCTACTACCTCGGCCAGCCGCTTTTTGCCAAGAGCAAGGTAACGATCACCCGTCCCTTCTGGATTGCCAAGACGGAGATGACCTTTCAGGAACTGCTCGAGATATATCTCACTCTGTTTCCGAAAGTGTCCGACCTGAACAGCAAGTTCGTTACCTCTTGGAAGGAGAAGGACTCATCGCAATTGAAACCCCTCGGCTTCAATCCCTTCGTTCTGAGGTCCGAGAGTCCATTGGTTGCCGAGTATGGCGAATATCCCGCATTCTTCGTCACCTATCTCGAAATGTGCATTGCATGCAATGCGCTCAGCGCCAAGGAAGGGCTCAAGCCCGCGTATCTGCCGCTTGACAGAGACGGCAAGATGATTACCGATCCGACAAAGACCGGACAGGGAAAAGTCAAGTCCCTTGCGGTTGACCTGACCGCCAACGGCTACCGTCTCCCGACCGAGGCGGAGTGGGAAATCGCCGCCCGTGGCGGGCTCCCGGGCAAGAAGTATCCCTGGGGTGACGCGGACGAGCCCGGTTCCGCCAATACGATGTCTGATGCAGGGCTCATCGAACCGATCGATCTGTACATGGGACGCGGGCCAGTGAAGGTCGGCCAGTATGCGCCCAACAGATACGGACTGTATGATATGGCCGGGAACGTCGCCGAGGCGGTAAGTGACATGTTTGTCGGACGCATTCCCGCCGGCGTGGACCCCTGCGTGGTTGAGGAGATCAAGTTTGCCGATACCAACTATCTGGTCAAAAATTGTGGATGGAACGGGTACCTGGAGTCCTCACAGACATCCATGCGGAACCTGATCCTGCCGGTCAAATATAATGCCATCCACTCCATTCTGAACAATACCGGATTCCGGGTGATACGGTACGCAAACTGACGGAATCGGAAAAGAATAGTTTAAAAAGGCGGAGCCGTGGTCTCCGCCTTTTTTTATTTCTATGTGGGGCTCCGCGTTGCCGGAAAATCTAACTCACCCCTCGTTCCCCTCTCTCGCAAGAGAGGGGATGACTCGTTATCGGCTATCTCAGTGCTTCCTATGGCTCAATTCCCCCTCTCTCGGGAGAGAGGGGGCCAGGGGGCATTGTCGTAAACTTAAGAGAAAAGGGCAAGACAAAGTTTCACTATAGAGGAGCAGCGGAGTTGGTAACCACGTGTGGG
>JAWLHT010000405.1:0-3653 GCA_041690195.1 Candidatus Latescibacterota bacterium | reverse complement strand
TAAAGATAAGCGATTTGTAGTGAACGGGTGTCTTGTGGTTCAGGCCGGAAAAGAGTAACTCACCCCTCGTTCCCCTCTCTCGGTGAGAGAGGGGATGACCCGTTATCGGCTGTCTCGGTATTCCCGATGGCTCAATTCCCCCTCTCTCAGGAGAGAGGGGGCCAGGGGGTGAGTTACCGGCCAAAACCTCCACTAATTATATTTAGTACTCATGCGTGCCTGCGGTTTTCTCTTGTCTTTACGACAATGTGATGCACGGGACCACTCCGAATCGTGCCGATTCGCCGGGGGGCCTCATGATGACTGTAAAAAAGTGATGAAAAGCCCCCGTCCATCGGTGTTTGTCCGTTTGTAATTTTCTGGCGTCTTTCGTTTCATCTTCTTTTTTTTGCGTCTTCGCGTCTCTACGAGAAACACATTTTCAGGGTTTCATATGCGCATTGCCATTGTCAACGACCTCCAGCTCGCCGTTGAAGCCCTCCGGCGGGTGATTGCCGGCGCCCCGGAACTTGAGGTGGCCTGGGTGGCTTTCGATGGCCGCGAGGCGGTGGAGAAATGCGCCGCGGACCCTCCCGACCTGATCCTCATGGACCTCATTATGCCGGTTATGGACGGGGTTCAGGCGACCTGCGTCATCATGCGCGAAACGCCCTGTCCCATACTGGTGGTGACCGCGACGGTGGAAGGGAATGCCTCGCGGGTTTTCGAGGCGATGGGATGCGGCGCTTTGGATGCGGTCTGCACCCCGGTTTTCGGGACGGGGGGAGAGGTCAGGGGCGGTGAGGAACTTCTCCGGAAGATAGGGACGGTGCGAAAGCTCACCGGGAATCGGCCCGGGAACAACCGTCATGCCCCCGAAGCGGTTTCCCCGGCCCTCGACGTACCGGTCATGGTGGCGGTTGGCTGTTCGACAGGCGGACCCCGGGCATTGGCGGCTATTATGTCCCGGTTGCCGCGCGGACTCGACGTGGCGGTAACCGTGGTGCAGCATGTGGACGCCCGGTTTGCATCCGGACTCGCCGAGTGGCTGAACGAGCAGTCCGCCCTGCCGGTGGTTGTAGCCCGGGAAGGTGGACTTCCGGAAGCCGGAACGGTCTATATTGCCGGAACCGACGATCATCTGGTGATCGGGCCCGGGCGGACATTCCATTATACTCCCGAACCGGCGGACAATCCCTATCGCCCCTCGGTGGACGAGCTGTTTTTCAGCCTGGAGCGGAACTGGCCGCACCGTGGAATTGCCGCTCTCCTCACCGGAATCGGCCGCGACGGCGCCCGGGGGCTTCTCACTCTCCGCCGGGCCGGGTGGCATACCATAGCCCAGGATGAGCGGTCCTCGGTGATATACGGGATGCCAAAGGCGGCGGCCGAGTTGAGGGCGGCATCAGAAGTGCTTTCGCTGGAAGATATGGCCGGAGCTGTCGAGGAACAGGTCCGGATTGCGCGGACTCGCGGGAACCGGTAACCGGGCCGCTTTGCGCCTCCCTTTCCATGCGGTTAACCACGACACCCACAGGATGTTCTTATGTCTGCAGTTGAAACCGTGGCAGAGTCTCCCCTTACCCAGTATCATATCACCGTGCTCCTCGTGGATGACCAGCCCATGGTGGCGGCCGCGGTGAAACGGATGCTCGCCACCGAGACCGACATTGACTTTCACTCCTGCCAGGACCCATCCCAGGCGGTGAGGCTCGCTGCGGAAATATCCCCCACGGTGATTCTCCAGGACCTGGTCATGCCGGAAATCGACGGACTTACCCTGGTGAAGTTCTTCCGGGCGCACCCGAAGCTGAAAGACGTGCCGCTCATCGTGCTCTCTTCCCGGGAGGAAGCGGTCACCAAGGCGGACGCCTTCGCGGTCGGGGCCAACGACTACCT
This sequence comes from Candidatus Latescibacterota bacterium, assembly GCA_041690195.1. GTDB lineage: Bacteria > Latescibacterota > Latescibacteria > Latescibacterales > Latescibacteraceae > JAWLHT01. Next base: position 1,775 of record JAWLHT010000405.1, on the reverse strand, counting down.
GGTCAAGCTCCCGGACGCGGTGGAACTCATTGCCCGTATCCGGTACCATTCCCGGGGCTATATCAATCTTCTCCAACGGAACGAGGCGTTCGAAGCGCTCCGTCAAAGCCGGGAAGCTCTGGCCGCCGAACTGGGCCGGGCCGCGGAGCATGTCATCACCCTGCTTCCGCCGCCGCTGGACGAGGGGCGGATTCGCACATGGTGGCGGTTGGTTCCTTCCGCGCAACTCGGGGGCGATGCATTCGGGTATCACTGGATCGATCCGGGGCATTTCGCGATCTATCTCCTCGATGTCTGTGATCACGGAGTCGGCTCGGCCCTTCTCGCGGTTTCCGCTCTCAACTCTATTCGCACCCAGACCCTTCCGGGGGTGGATTTCCGGAACCCCTCGGAGGTGCTCTGCGCTCTCAACGAAGCGTTCCAGATGGAACAGCATAACGGCCTCTATTTCACTATGTGGTATGGAGTGTATTCGATGGAGGACGGGATGGTCAGCTTCGCGGGAGCCGGGCATCCGCCCGCGTTTCTCCTGTCCGGGTCGGGAGAGGGAATTCCCCTGGGAACCAGAAACTGCATTGTCGGCGGCATGCCCGGTATGGCCTACCGGAGTGATTCGGCGAAAATTGCAGCCGGGGACCGGCTCTATGTCTTTTCCGACGGTGTCTATGAGGTGCATGATACGGAGGGTGTCATGTGGAGTCTCGATGAACTCCGGGAATACCTGCGCGGCGCCGGAGGGGGCGACGGTGCGGAGATTGACGCGCTCTACGAATACCTGCGAAAACGGTCCGCACTGGACATCCTTCCGGACGACTTTTCCATGCTGAAAGTCGTGTTCGGCTGAGCGCCGGCAATCCGTGAAGGCCGCGCTCCTTGTCGCCCGGTCCGGACAGGACGGGCGAGTTCATTCATGGAATCACTGGCAGGGACGGCATTCCCCTTCCCGGCGGGTACGGAAATAATCGGCCAGAATGCGGGGATGGTCGAAAACGAGCGGTGAGGGCAGGGTGTTCTCGTCGAACAGCCCGCACTCGGCGGCGTCATCGCCGGCCCGGGGTGTATCCGTGCTCACGGCGGTGAAGACGATGGTGATGGTGTGATGCCGGGGGTCGCGGGCAGGGTCGGAATAGGTGTGAAACTGGGTGAGGTTGGCGACCTCCACCCCTGTTTCCTCGCGGATTTCCCGGACAGCGGCATCTTCCGCGCTTTCGCCGTAATCGATAAACCCGCCGGGGATGGCCCAGCCATGCGGCGGATTCTTCCGGCGGACCAGGAGGATTTTCCCGCCGATTTCCACGATGATGTCGGCGGTGGGCTTGGGATTTTTGTACTCTTCGTTCTGGTGGCCGCATTGGGGGCAGGTCCGGGTGATGAGCATGGAACCTCCGGGAAAAGGATTTTCGCGCAGAGACGCGGAGAGGAAAGAGAAAGAAGAAAAGTCTCACGCAAAGACGCAAATACGCAAAGAACAAAGATAAGGGGAAAAGAAAGGGAAAAGGATTCAGGAGTCAGGAGAAGGCCGCCGATGCCGGAGCGTAAGGTTCAGGGCGAGGCATGCCCCGCCCCTACGGTTTTCCCCTTGTATCTCTGTGCCTTCACCCCTTCGCGCCTTTTTTCACCCTCATAATCCCACAGAGAACAGCGAAGAACCGGGAAAATCTGATACGGAATTCGTCTTAAACTGAAGTTTGAGGGCATAAACGGAGTAAGAGTAAGCGGCCCTGAGAGAAGGGCGAAAAACAAATTGGGTGCTACTGGACACGGTTTGATCAGGT
>JAWLHT010000404.1:0-3660 GCA_041690195.1 Candidatus Latescibacterota bacterium | reverse complement strand
AGTCCGGCGAGAAGAATTCCGGATAATAAGAGCGTTCCTTTCACTGGTCCGCCTCCGTTGGTAAAGATCATGGTTTTCCGGTTTGTGAGCGAGGGTGGGATGAGCGGCATACGTGACCGTTATTTTTGTCCGGACGCCCGGCTTCAGTTTCCCAGCACCCGTTCCCGCCATTCTTCCCAGAGCGGAAGGTAGCGGGTGTTGACCGTGTCAGTGAGGTCATAGGCCGAGATATAGTCCGAGTCCTCGTCCACCAGCCCGTCGCCGTCGTTATCCTCCCCGTCGATGGTTTCCTCGTCCACGCGGCCGTCCCCGTCATTGTCCGTGTTATCGTCGTACCAGTAATAATTGACCAGCCCGGCGGCCCGGAGGATGTATTCCCGGATTTCTTCGGGGCTGTAGGATGTGTAATCCGAGGCCCGGTCCGCCAGGAAAGAGATGCTCTCCTCTCCCGAAGCCAGGAACTCCAGGAACCCGGCGATGAGCGGATTGATCATATCGGGAGAATACACGGTCCCGTTTTGTACGGCCCGGGCAGCCTTCGACGGGATCATGGGGATGCCGAGGAATGCGGTGAGCCCATCGAAAGAGGCGATCACGTTCCCACTTTCATCCCTGCGCACCGCGCCGGTGATGCCGTACCCGTCCAGTCCGGGAATGCCGCCGAGATCGGAGAGGGATATCTGGAAATCCTGCCGGTCTATGCGCATGTCGCCGTTCGTGTCCCGGATGCTGAACACCCCCGCCAGAACGTTGGCGACCGCGTAATCGAGAGCAATATCCTCCGGCTCGAACGGTCCGGTTGTCCGGCCGTTCCAGATCGGGGCGAGCGTCCCGGCGATTTCGACACTGGCCCGGTACCAGTTGGTCTGGGCTTCGTAACCGAGCTGGTCCAGTTCGTCGAGGAGCGCGAGACCGCCGGATGTTCCGGAGCCCGTGCCGACCTGGAGGAGCGGAACGAGTTCCTCCACCGCGAGTCCGTTTTCCTGAGCCGTGATTTTCGCATAGGTGTAGAGCAGCATCGAATCGGTGGAGTCCCGCAGCGCCCCGTTTTCATCGGTGAGATAGCCCCTGGCGCGGGGGTAATCACCTTCCTGGAGCGCCTGTTCCGCCCGCTCCACCGGGTCCGGCTCATCGTCGGCGACCGGATCGAAGATGTTGCATCCGCCAGCCACGGTCAGGGCCGCCACAAGAAGTACCGGTGGTATTCCGTTGCGTATCGCCATGGAGTTTCCTTTCGCCATATCGTTCTATCGCCTGCCGCCCGCTCGCGAGATCAATCACCCCGGGCGCGTAGAAATCCGTAATCCCAGAACTTGAGCAAGAATAATCATATTATTTATATATGCAAATTTATACAAAACACAACCTCTTTTTCCTCCTCCCGTTGCATACCCCGAACCCTGCTGCTCCGCCCCGGCGCCCCGCTCCCACCCGAAAAGCCTTGACTTCTCTTCCCGTTTCCCCTATATCTTTCCCTGAACCGTGCTTCCGGAACCCGCTTCCCGCTCGCGCGTACAAGGAGCGGCAATCCGCATGCCCGAAGAATCCCGTGCCGGGGACCTCCCGGCCTGGCAAGTGAACGACGCCTTACCGAGGATATACCCGTGTCCGCACTATTCAGAACCGTTGCCGCCATGATCCCCTGGTCGGATATTGTCAAGGCCACCCCCTCCATCATCAACGCGGCGAAGAGCGCCCTGGACGGGCGCGGGGCCCGGCCCGAACCGGTGGTCACCAACGCGGACCGCATCACCGAAACCACCCCCGCCGACGAGGCGATAGACCTGCTCCGGGAGGATATCACCGTGCTCCGGGGGGCAATTACCGGCCTTCAGGAGGATCAGGCCCGCTCGGGCCGTCTCCTGCGTGAGCTGGCCGAACAGAACGCCCGCCTTTCCGAAGCAGTCCTGAAAATCCGGGTTCAACTCCGTCTCTCCCTCACCCTGACACCCCTCGCGCTGGCCGTCGCTGCCGCGGCCCTGTGGCTGGCGCTGCGGTGAGAAGCGAGAGCCGGCATGAAAATGCGTGGGTAACGGCGCATAGAGGTACAAAGGGAAAAGAGCGGTTTCACGCCAAGTTCGCACTGAACGCCAAGGGAAAAAGCGGTCTGAATCGCTGATACGTTTGATGAAGCTCGTGTGATGAAGCTGATGAAAAGAACTGTGCTTCCCGGTTTCTTTCTTCTTCTTTTCGCGTCTTTCTTTTCCCCTTATCTTTTCGCTTTGCGTCTTCGCGCCTTTGCGTGAGATACATCTTTTTTGCTTTTTACTCTCTCTTTTTCTTCCGCATCTCTGCGAGAAACGTTCTCTTCGTCCTTTTCCGGAGGGTCCATGAAGTCGCCGTTCCCTGATGTGCCGACAGACCGGGTGCTTTCCATTGACGCCCTTCGCGGGTTCGACATGTTCTGGATTATCGGCGGGGGTACGCTGGTGATCCGCCTGTTCGAGTGGCTGAATCTGCCGTTTACGGGGACAGTGGTCGCCCAGATGGAGCATTCCGCCTGGAACGGATTCACCTTCGAGGATCTCATCTTCCCGCTTTTTCTCTTCATCATGGGAGTGTCAATCCCCTTCGCCCTGACCAAACGGCTTCAGCGTGGCGAGCCGAAGGGAAGCCTCCATATCCGCATTTTCAAGCGGTTCGCCCTCCTCTTTTTCCTGGGGCTGGTCTATAACGGCCTGCTCAACTTCAATTTCGCGGACATGCGGTATGTGGGGGTGCTCCAGCGCATCGCGCTCTGCTATCTCGCCGCCTCGGTCATCTTCATCAATACGGGGATACGGGGTCAGGCGATATGGACCGGCGCCATCCTTTTCGGCTACTGGGCGCTGATGGCTCTCGTCCCCGTACCGGGATTCGGCGCGGGCGTGCTCACCCCGGAAGGCAATCTCGCCTCCTGGGTGGACCGCCTGGTCCTTCCGGGCCGATTCTGCTGCTTCGAGTATGGTGACAACGAGGGGCTCCTGAGCACCATTCCGGCGGTGGCCACCGCGTTGCTCGGTGTGCTCGCTTCCCACTGGCTCCGTTCGAACCGCACCCCGAACGCCAAAACCATCGGGCTCCTCGCCGCAGGATGCCTCGGCCTCGGCGCGGCGCTCATCTGGGATCTGGTCTTCCCCATTAACAAGCTGCTCTGGACCAGCTCCTATGTCCTGCTCGCCGGAGGCTGGAGCCTGCTGCTTCTCGCCGTCTTCTACTGGATAATCGATGTCCGGGGATGGCGGAGCTGGTCCTTCCCCTTCGTGGTGGTGGGCATGAACGCCATCGCCATTTACCTGCTTTCCGGCATGGTCAACTTCAATCAGCTCGTGGATCCCTTCATCCGGGGTCTGGCCGGGCTTACCGGAGATTTCCGCCCGGTGTTCGTCGTCTCCTCGGCCCTCATCGCCAAGTGGATCCTCCTGTGGTTCCTGTACAAGCAGAAGATATTCCTGCGGGCCTGACCGGGACTCCCGTTTTCGGGGACTTCCGGGGAAGGGGCGGAGACCTCCGGCCGGCAACTCACCCCCTGGCCCCATGGGCGTAAAGATAAGCGAAAAACACTGGCATCTATGAGTACTAAAGATAATCCTCGGAGGTGCTGGCCGGTAACTCACCCCCTGGCCCCCTCTCTCCAGAGAGAGGGGGAACCGAGCCACAGGAAGCACCGAGACGGCTGAT
>JAWLHT010000403.1:0-3696 GCA_041690195.1 Candidatus Latescibacterota bacterium | reverse complement strand
GGACTCCAGGGTTGGGGTCCCCGGTTCTCGCGAGACAGCAACCCATGCAAGCATTGTCCGCGTGGGTGAAGGAGGAGATGACTCTACGGGAGACTTTGCGTTACACTGCAATGTCAAGGCGGCAACGCATCGTACAACAATCCCGCACACCCTTCCTCCCATCCTCGAAACCCGGGTAATCACAAGTTCTCGAGGGGGAAGCCGGGGCACAAGAAAACATCCCGTTTTCATGCTGTTTTCGGCGTTTCCCCGGCCCTTCGGGCAACCCAATCCTCACTTACCCCAAAATTGGGTAACGATAAGGCCTTGACAACCGGAAATAGACGACTCATTTTATTCCCGGCTCCTTCTTTTCGATTTTCCTTCGCGTTCTTTGGCGAGCGTTGCGAAAGACGTTCTCCCATAATCCCATGACAATTTCGCCCGATATCCAACGGAGGTTTCCATGCGGTCCCTGCCGGTCCTGATTCTGTTTGTGCTGATGCTGGCCGCGCCGGCTGCAGCCCAAAAGATCATCCGGGGACGGGTGACCGACGCCGAGACCGGGCAGGGACTTCCCGCCGCCCACGTGGCCGTGATCGGCCGTCGCACGGGAACAATCACCAACGACGAGGGACGCTACCAGTTCGAACTGCCAGTCTTGCCGCTGAGAATCCGCTTCAGCTCCATCGGGTACCACTCCCGGGAGGTGGAAATAACCGCCGGCTCCCCGGACTCGCTGGACATTCCGCTGGCCCGGAACCCGGTGGTGCTCGACGAAATCGTGGTGACCGACGAGGACCCGGCGGAGCGTATCATGCGGGAGGTCATCCGCCGCAAACAGGTCTGGCGCGCCGAACTGGAGAAGTACTCCGCCACGGGATACGCCCGGGTCACCCTCGGGAACGGGAAAAAGACGGTAATGAAGCTGGAGACCGTGCTGGATGTCTTCTGGGACCGGAACAAAGGCTTCACCACCAGTCCCAAGGCGAAACGCCGGACCGGCGCCCGCGGCTCGGGAGAAGGAGTCTCGCTCTCCAACCTCAATCTCTATGACGACTATATCACGGTCTTTGACCAGCGGATATTCGGAATCACCCATCCCGGCGCGCTCCGGCAGTACTCCTTTCGCCTGACGGGACGGCGCATGATAGACGACCGGACGGTGTTTGTCATTTCGGTCGTCCCGAAAAACCGGTACGAGAAGCTGCTCGCGGGAGAGGTTTCCGTGCTGGACGGGGAATTCGCCATCATCGAGGCGAAACTCCACCCCACCACGGCCCTGAAAATTCCGTTGGGCAGGGAGGGAGTCGCGGCGTTGCGCAAGGCGTTCCTGCCGCCGCCCAAACTCGACATGGAAATCGCGCTGGAACAGCGGTTCGACAATTACGGCGGCGGCTACTGGCTTCCCATCGGGGAGAAGTTCACGGGGAAACTGGATGTGGGATGGAAGGGACTGCTCGCGTTCCCGCCCATCGAGTGGGAGGAAACCGCCCGGTTCACCGACTTCACGGTCACCGCCGCTCCCGTCGCCGAATCCGTTGCGCCCGCCCCGCCTCCGGAGAAAAAGCCCGCGGGCGTGCATGTCGAAGCCGAAGACGGGACGTTTTCCATCGGCATCTCGGCGCCGTCCTCCGGGAATGTTCCGGAATCCGGCGCGGCGGAGCCGGACACGACGGCGGGAATGGCTTTAGATGAGGCCGATTCCACGATCATCAGGGACAGCGATTTCATTCCCCCGGTGGTCACGGTATACTCCGGGAGCGACAGCACGACCGTGATGAACGGCTCGGGAGATCTGTCGGCGGAGAATTCGCTGACGATATTCGAGGCATTCCGTCCGACCGGTGTCTTCGGGAACATCATCGCCCGTAAGGCGGAAAAGGAGATGAAGAAGGAGGTCAGAAAGGAAAAAGAGGCCGGGGAAAAAGCCAAAGAGCCGGACCTGGCCGATTCGGGAAAAGCAGCCACGGGTAAACGGAAAGCCCGGGGAATCTTGGGCTGGAGCGTGCTCCCGCACTGGTCATACAACCGTGTGGACGGGAACAATGCCGGTCTGAAGCTCAAGTCAACGATGATGAAGAAATACACCGCAGAACTGCTCGGCGTCTGGCAGACCGAGCGGGGCCGGTTCGCGTGGGACGGTGGAATTGTCGTTCCGTTCGATGGGAAAGCAAGCGGCGCCAGCATGGAATTCCGGGCCATGGACCGCACACTCCCGGTCTCTGTCTCGCCGGTATACACTCCCTTCGTGAACAGCATCCTGACGCTGCTCGGGAACGACGATTATTTTGATTACTGCCGCACAATCGGCCAGAGCGCGACAGCGAGATTTTCAATGCCGAAGCGAAAGCTGGAATTTTCGGCCGGAATCACCCGGGAAAAGCACCGTTCCCTGCGCAGGGAAACGAATTACAACCTGTTCGGGCGCAGCAGTGTACAGCGGGAGAATCCTCCGGTCGACGAGGGACGGCTGGGAGCGGTTACGTTCACGGCAGGATATGGTGACGCCGTAACACCGTACCTGCTCGGCGGTCAGAGGAGAATCGACGTGTTCTTCGAGTATGCGGATCACGGGCTGTTTTCGGGGGATTTCGTCTTCCGGAAATTCCGGGCGGTCGCGGACTGGCGGTTCCTGACCTTTTTCCGGGACGGGCTGGAGCCGAACACGCTGGATGTCCGTATCCTGGGCATGGTTTCGGAGGGTGATCTCCCGGTGCAGCGGTTCGGGCGGATCGATTCCGGGAGCATCCCCTTCGCGCCGTACGGCACGTTCCGCGCACGGTGCCGTCCCCTCGCGGGCGAACAGCTCTTTGCCGTTTTTTGGGAACACAATTTCCGGACCGTTCCCTTCGAGATTGTCCGCCTGAACTTCCTGGCGCGGCGGGGCACGGAAATCATCCTGCAGGGCGCATCGGGACGGGCCTGGGTTTCCGGAGACCGGCGGACCGTTCTGCCGGGGGAATACTCCGGCCGGTTCCATCATGAGTTGGGGCTCACGGTAAATAACATCTACGCGGGGACGATGGTCAGTGTGACCAAGGACCTGAACGCCCGGAGCGCCACCGTGGGAATCGGATACAAGCGGCCGTTCTGAAACCGGGTTGATCCGTGGCGGGTCATTCTCGTTTACCGATTACGGGTATCGGGTTGAGTGAGCAACGAACCGAAGCGGCACACGCAAGACTCACGCGCATGAGTGGTGTTTTTTTCGCCCCTGCCAGGGGGAAGGTGGCCGCAAGGCCCCGGGGCCCCCATTCATGCCGCCCCTTGGTACGCAGGGGGTAGAGAAAGGGGGTCTTGGCTGCGCTCGTCATGACTTGGCCCTGTTTTCTGACCAAGCCCTATACCCATATTACCGTTTGGAAAAACAGTTAACGGAGAGGTGATTCCGGAGACGGCACATACCCTCTCCAGCTTCCATGGTCGAAACACAGCGAGGAACAACGGGGACGCATACATATCAAAGGGCAAGCGGTGGTCCGGGCTTTCCGAAAGGAATAAACTCCCCCTTGTCCCCTTCTCAATTCCATGGAGACCCTGTGCAAGCTCTGCCTGAATTTGACCATCTACCAGGCACACCGACGAGGAAACCCGCTTCACCAGAAACCAATCAGCGGCCGAAGCGTCGAAATTGAAGCTTGACTTGCGTACGGTGGACGTGTATTTCTATACCGTACGTTTTAGTTTCAATGCTTCGTCTTTTTTATACTGCAA
>JAWLHT010000402.1:0-3699 GCA_041690195.1 Candidatus Latescibacterota bacterium | reverse complement strand
TCACCCCAACCCTGGAATCCAGGGTTGGGGACCCCGACTCTCGGGGAGAGAGGGCCCCGTGCGGGATTCTCCCGTACGGGTGAAAGAAGGGGATGACTCAATGGCAGACATTATGTTACACCATGCGCCAGAGGTGTACGGCAATCCAAACCAAGTCCGAATGCTCTTTCTCCCCTCTTCAAAAAAACCTGGGGAATGACCAGTTCGTGACAGGGGAGGAATTCGAGGCATAAAGAAGCGGGGCGGTTTTTCAGAGTGTGTTACAATAAATCGAGAGTGCCTCCGCCTTTTTCTGGAACCGGCCATGAGCCGATGGGTCGTATAGATGGGGTCGCTGACCCCCATCAGAGGGTTCAGTTTTTTTTCGGCCCGGCGCGAACGGCTTGCGAACAAGGCGAAGAGGTTCTTTCGCTCCCGGCAAGGGCGGCGGCGCTGGCAACGGTTTCCGTCGCCCTTTTGTATTCCGGCGGCGGGTTACGGGGAGGAAAATGAAGGTTATTCTCGATACCGATCTGGCCGGTGACATCGACGATGCATTTGCACATGCTCTGGTGCAGTCAAGCCCGGAGGTCGAACTGCTCGGTGTGACGTTGTGCGACGGCCCCACGGAGCACAGGGCGCGGGTGAGCTGCCGCATGCTCTACGAGTGCAATCAGCACCATATCCCGGTGGCGGCGGGACGGCCCACACGTCACGGCTGCGAGCTTCCCGCACAGGTTGCCTGGGCGGAAGGATTCTCCAAGGCGCGTCCCCTCAGGCTCACCGCGGTTGACTTCATTATCCGCATGTTGCGGAAATATCCCGGCGAGGTGACCATAATCAGTATCGGACCGGTCACCAACCTGGCCGATGTCATCCGTCTCGACCCCGAGGCATGGAAAATGGTCCGGGGAGTGTATGCCATGTTCGGCTCTTTCTATGCGGGTTACCACGAAGGATCGGGTCCCGCCGCCGAGTGGAATGTGGCGGCTGATGTGGAGAGCGCCCGGGTTCTCCTCGATTCCGGAGTTCCGCTTCACTTCGCCGGTCTGGATGTGACCGCCCGAACCCAGCTCTGCCCGGTACGCCGGGGGAAAGTGTTCGCTCATTCCTCGCCGCTCACCCGTGCCGTCCGTGAACTGTACACCGTGTGGGCGGATGGCCAGTCTTTCACCGACCCGACCCTTCACGACGCCGTGGCGGTATCCATGGCGCTGAACTGCGGGTTTGTCAACACCCGCGGCGCTTTCGTCCGGGTTACCGACGACGGATTCACTGTCGTGGAAGAACACCCTTCCCATAACTGCAGAATCGGGGTTGAAATCGATCGCGACGCGCTTCTGGACTGGGTGGTTCACCGGTTGACCCGCCCGCAGCCTGACCGGGACAAGATGGCGGGGTGAGCAGTGCCGCGGCACCCCGCCGCGGACATGGCATCATGCAGTTTGCCGCGGGCGCCCCGCCTTGCCGGCAGTTTCCACGCATGTGCGCTTTCGGTTGTCTTTCCCCCGGTAGTTCTTCGCGAAAAACGGGATGTGTTCTATTCTCCTTCGTACTATATTGCCATGAGGGGCCTGCTGTTGTTTTTCAGCCCGATTATCCGGAAGGAGAATTCCATGCGTCAACCGTCCTATGAGTATATGGGGATATTGTCCGGCGGAACGAATGTCCTGTTCCTGTTGCGGGAGCGGGACTCTTCCACGCTCTGGGCGGCGAAAATCTTCCGGAATTCAAAAAGCTTTCTCCCCGGGCATGCCGACCTGAATCAGCGCGCACTGCTGGCATCACGCCTTGCCGTTGAAGTGTGTACCTGCGCTCCGGAAATGCGGCTCGTAGATTTTTCTGAAATCGGGTTTACCCCCGATTTCGATCACATGCTCGATGATGTGCATGATGTTATCATCCAGGATCGCCTGCTGATCGTCCGTCACAGCGGCATCACTCTCCATAATTATCTCAAGATCGCTCCCATCTCTTCCATAGCAAACCTGGATGATGTAATCCGGAATTTCGTTTTCAATCTCTGGTTCGGGAACTACGACAAGAAGGCGGACGACTATATTGTGGACAACGAGCTGATCTGTCGCTCCGTCGACTACAGCCTCTCGGGCCCCGGGTTTGTTCCTGACGATCACCTGTCCATAGGGGCGTATTTCCAGACTTATGATTACTCCCGTGTCTGGGACACCGGCTGGGCCATCGCCGATCCGCTCCTCGCGGTGATCCGGGAGCGACAGTATTCCCCCGAGTTCTTTCTGCCCATGATCGAGCGTATCGAAGGGCTTTCCGAGGATACCATCAGGGCCGCCTTCGAGGGGCTGGCGTTCTTCCGGTATGCCACCCGGGAGCGCATCGACAGTGTCTGGATCCGCTTCCTCCTGGAACGTCAGGCCGGGCTTCGGGAAGCGGTAGCCCGCTGGTGCGCGGAGGATTACCCCAAGGGAACTCGGATTCCGGAGGAGTAGGACCGGCGGAGAAGGGGACTGTGATGGAACCCTTCCGAATGGGGTGCATGGGATAACGTCGGGATGAGGATAAAATGTGATTTCCGCGCCCGCCGCCATTGGTTGTTTCCTCGTCTTTTCCCGTCTCTCATCCCGCGCATCCAAATCCGGATAATCCGTTCTGTGGCTTTCGGATACTCTCCTGTGTCTTCACTTCCGGCACTCCTGTCATTTTGGAGCAATGCCATGGCACATACCCGTTCCGTCGATCATGTTGAAATCACCGGGGATTCACGCGCAGGAGATGCGCCTTCGCATCAGCCGCTCGCCAACGGATTCGTGCATGTTTTTGTTGACGACCAGAACCTGTTTATCGGCTTGAGCGACGCATACGGACGTTCCTATGATATTGATTTCGGGAAGCTGCTCACCGAGGCTTCGCGCACCGCTTCGGGGAATCTCCGGCCGGTCCGTACCGCGTTTGTAGCGGGTATCATTCCGGATGACGACGATTTCTGGCACGCGGTCGAACGCCAGGGATTCACTGTCCGGCGCGGATTCATCAACGAACACGACCGCTCCAAGCAGGACGACGCCTATGTCGTTTCCGCAATCACCGCCGCGCTGTATGAGGAGGAAGGACCCTCCACCATCGTGCTGGTTGCCGGTGACGCCGATTATGTTCCCCCGCTGGAACGGGCGGTGGCGAAAGGCTGGCGGGTCGAGGTGGCGTTCACCTTTCCCCGGAGCATCTCGATCGAACTCCTTCCGGTTGCCCACGAATTCCGCCGTCTGGATCCCCGGAAGATACGCGCGGTTAAGGATCACCCGAAGAACAGCCGAGTATGAAGTTTACACCTGTAACCACTTACCCGTGAAAAACTGTTCCACCTCCGGCTTCCCGGCGTGCGGTGATCCGTACAGGCGTGGCTGCGTTCCACCAGCGCTCACCGCTTCACACGAAAACGCTGTCTATGAATGAAGAATAACGGAAATCGATACCGCCGGAACGCGTCATTCCCTTTTGCTCTCCAGCCCTGTGGAACAGGGTTGGGATGACAAAAGGGAAACGAGGGGCATAGTCGTAAACATAAGGGAAAACCACTGGCACGCATGAGTACTAAAGAAAATCAGTGGTGGCTTTGGTCGGTAACTCACCCCCTGGCCCCCTCTCTCCAGAGCTTGTCATTACCCAAGTTTACAATTGTAGATTATCGGTGTTGCCGGGAGTGAAAAATCCATGTTCACATCCAAGGAAGGCGCGAAATAGCGATAA
>JAWLHT010000401.1:0-3709 GCA_041690195.1 Candidatus Latescibacterota bacterium | reverse complement strand
TCGGAATTCGCCCGGTCAAGGGCAAGTGAATCATCCGATACTGCCGGATGACCCTTGACCGGACTCCATTCCTGCCTCATTGGTAACATACAAGGGGAAGTAATGGGGTGAGTTACCGAGCTGAGCCACCGCACTTCCCCCAAAAACCAAATCACCCCTCATTCCCCTTCTCCAGAGAGAGAGGGAAGTCGCGGTACACGAAAGCCCGCCGTTTTCATGCTGATTCCGAGGGTTTACCGGCTCACCGGGTAACCGTCTAAAACTTGGGTAATGACTCTTTCCAGCCCAAGGCATTCCGGTCAGCCGCCGAATACCTGAGAAATCAGGCGGGCGGTCAGCGCGACGCCATGAGAGACCGGAACGAGCAGGAGAAACGCCGCGAAAGTTCCGGCAATTTTTGACCCGGCAAGAGCCACGATGCAGGAACGGAAATCTCCCTGCCCAATCCTGCCGTCCAGAACGTCTTCGGTCATGATGGAAAGGTATGGGTCGATGAAGAGGACCAGGAGCAGCGTTGCGATGCCGTTGACGATGCCGGACAGGGTGCCGCAGGTGAGACGAAGCTCGGGAATGAGGCTCCCTGCGTAGAGCGGGGCGAGCACGCTTACAGTCAGCAGGGATACCGCGGCGGCGTTGCCCAGGAGAAGTTTCCGGGGAAGCCTCCGGAATCTGAGGTGAGCCACCGTATCCAGCGTGGGGATGCTGAGGCATGTTCCGAGCCGGTGTACACCGGCCGGAGAACAGGTGTGCAGAAGGAGCCGCGGCACGGAGCGATTCACCGAGAACCACTCCACCGCGGCGGTGAACACCCTCTGGAATGTGGGGATGGCGAGCGTTCCGGCCACTGTGGCCGCCCCGGCGGCAAGGAGCACTGCCTGGAACGCGGCCAGGACTTCGCCGGGACGTTCCGTTTCCACGAGATTGCCGAGCAGAGGCGCCTGCAGGGTGGCGGCGGTGCGTGACACCAGCACAAGAACATTGAAGAGGGTGAAGGAAAGAGCTATCCGGCCGGTTCGCACCCCGACGATCCGTACGGCATATCCGAGAGTGCCGACGAAAGTGATGGTAAAGGTGAACAGCAGGACCGGGAGCATGACGGGATGCATGGGACTTTCCTGGAAAGGGTGTTTCGAAAACACGGTTCTGGGGTTGAGTCAGCAACGAACAGAAGCAACACACGCAAGACTCACGCGCCTGAGTGGTGTTTTTTCCTGCCCCCTGCCAGGGGGAAGGTGGCCGCAAGGCCCCGGGGCCCCCATCCATACCGCCCCTGGTACGAATGGGGTAGCGAAAGGGGGTCTTGGCTGCGCTCGCCATGATTTGGCCCTGTTTTCTGACCAAACATTCGAAAAAGTGTTTCCCGCGGGCCGAAGGGGCGAAACCCAGCTCCGGCGGTCATGGACACGCGACTCTTCCGGAAGGGATGCCGAGGCATTCCGGCCCGGCGGCAGGAGGTCACTTCCGTGCCGTGTACAGCGCCGCCTGAAGCGCGATGAAGTTCACCGGGATCTGGAACCAGGCGAGGGCAAAAATATTGCCCGGTTCGGTACGGTATCCCTGGGTAATGAAATGGATGCCGGAGAAGAGCAGGGGATTCCAGATAAGCGCCGCGATATAGGTCCGGGCGTACTCCGGGCGTTCCCGCAATGCCCATGCCGGAAGCATCAGCCGGGCGAGACGGATCCAGAGCAGAAAGACCGCCACCGTCAAAAGCGCCGATGCCGGAATCTGCACCGCACGCTGGGGCAGGTCGCGCAGAGAGTGCCAGACGGCGAACCCGCCCACAACCGCGAAAATGTCGGCCAGGGTCAGCGCAAACCCGTGCAGGAGCGCGCGGAGGGTGGACATGACGCCTCCCGGGGAAATGGGAATTCATTTCATCCGGTGTAACGGGCCATGAACTCCCGGGTGACCATGCCGAGCGAAGCATCGAGAATATCGTAGACCCGCGTTTCGGTCGCTTCCGGTATGCCGCCGTAAAAGGCCTGTGCGATTCCGCCGGTGATGCAGGCGAGCGTGTCGGCGTCACCGCCGAGGGAAACGGCGTTCCGTACGGCGCCCTCCCAGTCCGCCGACTCCAGAAACGCCCGGATTGCGGGAGGCAGCGTCCCCTGGCAGGTAACGTCGAACCCGTACCGGGGCCGCAGCGCGTTCAGGGTAACGGAGAGGTCATACCCGAACACCCGCTCCACATACTCCCGGATATCTCCTTTGGATGCGCCGGTACGGGCGAGAAAAACCGCTGTGGCAACGGCCTGTCCGCCCCGGATGCCCTCGGGATGATCGTGGGTGACCGCGGTGAACTCCCGGGCGGCTTCGAGTACCTCCTCAAGTGAGGAAAAGGCGAATCCCACCGGGGAAATACGCATGGCAGCGCCGTTTCCGAAACTCTGGTAGGGCTTTGGGAACGGCGAGGATGCCCACTGCTTGAACGAACTCCCATAATCTCCCGCCGGGTGGGGATAGCGACGATAATACTCCCGCATCGCGCTGACATAATCGCCCCCGTTGCCGCCCCGGAGGATGACCTCGGCCAGCGCCACGGTGAGGATTGAATCGTCGGTGAAGACACTGCCGGGAGAAAAAAGCGGAAAGTCCGTGCGTTTGACTGGGTCGAACTCGTATACCGAACCGATGATGTCACCGGCGATCGCGCCGATCATAAAAAACCTCCGTAAGCGCCGGACAGCGCGGCGAAGGCGCTTTACACGGTTTTCGCTGTACTCGAGAGTGAAAAGAAGACGCAAAAGGTCAAAGGCACCGCGGCACAGAGGGGAGATCGTAGGGGCGAGGCATGCCTCGACTGGTCCGAATGGTACGCTCCGGCATGAGCGGCCGGTTCCCTTCTCCTGACTCCTTCCTGCATCACGTGTTTACCCGCATAAATACACGAAGCGCCCGCTATACTCCCATGAGATAGAGCATGAAGTGGGAAAGAATAACGACCTCGACCCTCCGGAATCCGGCGGAGATTCCCAGCTCTATAACATCGCCGGTGCGCAGCCGGTCTTCGAGGGGAGGACCAAACTCCTGGGCCGTATGGGGCCATTCCAGCGCGGCGACCCGGACCCGGGCGACCCGGCGGGCTTCCCGGAGCACGGTCAGGGGGGAGTCAACTTCGTGCAGCACGAGCCCCAGAAACACGAGATCATAAGCGCGGTCCGGCCAGGGGAGCGACTCGGCGGAACCCTGACGGAACTCCAGGCCGGGGAGATGACGCCGCGCCGCTTCCAGCATGACGGCGTTCTCGTCCAGACCGGCCACCTCCAGGCCGCTTGAAGCGAAGGCCTCGGCGAATACTCCGCTGCCGGTGCCCACATCGAGGACGCTGCTCACCGTGATATCTTCCAGGCAGAGATCTACCACCCGGTCCAACTCCATCCGCTCCAGCCGCTGCGGGGAACGGAGATGTTCCACGTCATGCATTTTTTTTCTATCAGTCATGGGGTGTGGCTCCCGGGAATGAGGACATCGGTAACACGCTATTTCTCAGTAATATGCGGGCGCGATACAAAGAAAGTCAAGGGGGGAACGAGGGAGACGGCGTTTCTTTTTCGCCGCGCGGGGGCTTGCCATTTTCCGGTTTCCCTGAAAAGAGTAACTCACCCCCTGGCCCCATTGTCGTAAAGATAAGCAGATAGTAGTGAACGGAAGTTTTGTGATTCAGGCCTGAAAAGCTAACTCACCCCTCGTTCCCCTCTCTCGGTGA
>JAWLHT010000400.1:0-3730 GCA_041690195.1 Candidatus Latescibacterota bacterium | reverse complement strand
GCACGATGCGGGGTCATAGTGGCTTTGTCAGAATAATGGGGATCGAATATGGCGACCAACCGGAGAAATCAGCGTAGTAAAAACACTTGACACACGCTCCGATTCAATATATCATATAACCAATGATAATAGTGATATAATGGCAAAGCTGGATGCATGGGTCGTATTGCGCGTGTGGCTTCACGCTGGGAGAGCGTCCCCCATCCAAGCCCTTGCTTGGGACGGAAGACGGTTTCACCACCCTCATGAATACCATATCGACAGGAGAGAAAAAATGAGCGTCCGGAAGCGCGGATTGCATACCATCAGCATTCATGCCGGTCAGGAGCCTGACCCCGCGACCGGGGCGCGAGCGGTGCCGATCTATCAGACCACGTCCTATGTGTTTCGGGACACGGAGCATGCAGCCGGCCTGTTTGCCCTACAGGAAGCAGGAAACATCTATACCCGGATCATGAACCCCACCACGGATGTCCTGGAAAAACGGATTGCGGCCATAGAAGGCGGAACCGGCGCACTGGCGGTAGCGTCCGGACAGGCCGCCGAACTGCTGACTCTGCTCGCCATCACCGGGAACGGTGACGAGATTGTCGCGGCGAGTAATCTGTACGGCGGAACGTATCAACTCCTGCATCACACGCTTCCAAAAATGGGGCGTAAAACAGTTTTTGTGGATTCCTCGGACCCGGAGTCTTTCCGCGCCGCGATAACTGCACGAACCAGGGTGCTTTACTGTGAGACCATCGGGAATCCCAGGCTGGATGTGCCGGATTTCGAGAACATCGCCCGGATCGCCCATGAAGCGGGTGTTCCCCTTGTGGTAGATAACACGGTCGGAGTCGGTCTGGTTCGTCCAATCGAGCACGGGGCGGATATTGTCATCATGTCAGCCACAAAATTTGTGGGGGGACACGGTACTTCGATTGGCGGGCTTATCGTGGACAGCGGCGCGTTTGATTGGGGGAACGGGAAATTTCCTGAGTTCTCGGAACCGGACCCCAGCTACCACGGGCTGGTGTTTCAGGATGCCTTCGGTAACGTTCCCGGCCTTGGTAATGTTGCCTTTATCACGAAAGCGCGCGTACATTTACTCCGCGATCTCGGGCCGTGCCTGAGTCCGTTTAACGCATTTCTCCTTCTCCAGGGGCTGGAAACACTCCCGCTGCGTCAGGACCGCCACTCTTCCAACGCGCTCGCTGTCGCCCGATTCCTGCAGGAACACCCGCTGGTATCATGGGTGAACTATCCGGGACTCGCGGAACACCCGTCCCACACCATGGCCCGGAAGTACCTGCGCGCTTCCTTCGGCGCTCTGGTCGGCTTCGGGATAAAAGGCGGTCTGGAAGCGGGTAAACGATTCATCAATTCAGTTGAGTTGCTTTCCCATCTCGCCAATATCGGAGACGCGAAGAGCCTTGTGATTCACCCCGCCTCGACCACGCATCAGCAGCTCACCGCAGAGGAGCAATATTCAAGCGGAGTCACCCCCGACTTCATTCGTCTCTCGGTTGGTCTGGAAGATGTGGAGGATATCACCGCCGATATTGACCAGGCGTTGCGGAAAGCCGCGGGGTGATCCCCGGCCCGGAAAGAAAGCGGGCTGTACAGGCACACGATGCCGGTGATGGTGTTTCCAGCGTTCTGATACCGAGTTTCCTATAGTCCGGGTGATATTCTGTACCGTGATGCCGCATCGGGCTGTTGCTGCAACTGATGCATTCCCGCAGGAAAACGACAGGCGCGTGCATGAGCGGTTCGCGTATTGTTGTATTAGTACTCTGTCAGAAAGTAATTGTAATCACTTTGGAAAAGATATATACTTTCTTTCTGAATGTCAGTGCGGTACCGGTGCGGAATTCGCAACGGGGGGAGAGTTTCCATCATCCATTCAGGAGGGGAGTAATGGATCAGCGAAACCGAGTAGTTCTGTACCTCATTCCGGCCGTATTAGTATCCCTGGCCGCGGTGCTGGGATGTCAGAACACGGGAGGCGAGTCATCGCAGGAGCCGGTCAGGGTTGGTGCGCACGGTATTCTTCACAAAGGCATGCAGATAACCGAGGAACCGGTCACTCCGAGCGAGGCGGAACAGAAGAAAAAGGATGTGGCCGAGAAACTGGACAAGGAAAAACTTCTCTACACCGGCAAAGTCGTTGTGAACGAAGATGCCGGGATGCTCGAGCCCATGGAGCATATCAGGAAGTTTGCCGGGAAGGACTTTGTCATTGCCCAGACTCCGCCCAAGGTTGAGTTTGCGGTCGTGCCGGTGGACCCCATGTTCCTGGGAGACTCTCCGGTCAAGTCCAAGTCGGAAATTTCCAATGATCCCGGCCCCTGGTCAAATTGGTCGCAGGCCAACTATGATACCCGGACCGGAAAGTTCTACTCCTCGGTCGGCGATCATGCCAAGTATGACGCTCATATTCTCCTTGTGGAGTACGATCCCGCGGCACAGAAAGTCCGCTGCCTGCCCGAAGTGAACAAGGTGCTCGGCCGCACCAAGGACCAGTTCGCGGAAGGAAAAATCCACGGCTGGCTGGACTTTTACCAGAGCAAGGATATCCAGAGCCCCCACCTGTGGTATTGCACCTACTGGGCAAAATATCCCGAGCCGGATGAGGAAGATTATGCCACCGGGTATGACGGCGGACATATCATGAGCTACGATGTGCTCACCGGCGATATCGTCGATTACGGTGTTCCCCTCAAGCGCGCATCCTGGCCCTATCACCGGGTGGACACCAAGCGTGGTATCATGTACGGAGTCGGGATGTTCGGTGAATTTCTGGCTTGGGACATCAATACGCAGCAGACCATTTGGGCCGGGTACCTTCCGAATGGAATGGGCTGGTGGGAGCGGGCCATCCTCATCGACGAGGAAACCGGCATGGTCTATACCACCAACCGTGACAATGAAGCCGATCCGGAACACCATTTCATCAAGTATGACCCCTTCAAGAATCGCTTCACGAAGCTTGACTGCCATATGCCGCAGGAAACGACTGACTCCAACCGCGGCGGCAGGGCGGGCGGATACACCCGGATGCGCTCCCAGACCCGTCACCGTGGTCCCGACGGTCTCTTCTGGGGTGTAAGCTACAGCGGGCGTATGTTCACCTTCGATCCGGTGAAAGAAGAGGTCGTTGACAAGGGATACAACTGGATCGGCGAACAGAAATACACCGCCTCCATGGACCGCAGCCCGGGCGGACGGTATGTTTACTATGTTCCCGGCGCGCACGGTGCGGGGTATCTCGACGGTTCACCGGTGATTCAGTACGACACCCAGACCGGAACGAAGAAGGTCCTCGCCTTCATGTTCCCGTACTTCTATGAAAAGTACGGTTACACTCCCGGTGGAACCTTCTCCATCAAACTCGACGACAAGGGTGAGAGACTGTTCATTCTCTGGAACGGAGCTTTCGTCGAATACCAGCCCGGCCAGAAGTCCGATACCTTCGGCCAGTGTTCGGTCATGGTGGTCAATATCCCGGAAAGCGAACGTCAGGAATAGGCGTCCGGGTGTTAGCGCGAGAGAAAACCGTGGGATTGATGGTCTCACGGTTTTTCTCGTATTATTCGTGTAAACGAGTGTAAGAACAAGTATAAAAAATATACTGCCGTCTTGGGGGGATTACATGATCACTGACTCAATCGTCCTGAGCGTCTTTGGGCGGGTGACGGGGTTGGCGCTACAGTTCGGTAGAGGTATTCCTGAGAGAGGCCTCGCT
>JAWLHT010000399.1:0-3739 GCA_041690195.1 Candidatus Latescibacterota bacterium | reverse complement strand
GAAGGCAGGGGAAACCGCCGCTCCGCTTCACTGTGAACGGGAACGCTGTCTCCTGCGAAAACTGGAGCAAAACCCCGGCCCGTCCGGAAAACTACCGGTGGGTCGAATTTCCGGCGCAGTGGTTGAAAAAAGGCCGGAATGTTATTGAAATGGCCTGCCCGGAAGCGGATTCGGCCCGTGATGGCTGGGATATTTACATGGCCCGGGCCGACGAGTTCGAGCAGGGCGGCGGTGACCCGAAAGATGTGGGCAAAACCTCTTTCAAGTCCAGCGATGGCGGCGAGTCCTGGAAGGAAAGCCCCTTCGGCCCACTCGGCCAGGACCGTTGCGAGTACTCTGTCCGGATCAGCCTGGACCGTCATGTCCGGACCGGCTGGCTGGAAAGTCCGGTCATCGATCTCTGGAAGGGCGACTCAACCGACTTCATCGTGCGTCAGCATGTCCTCCGTCAAGTAACGCTCGCCCTCCGCGCGGATGTTCCCGAGGGAACATCCGTGGAATACTACATGCGTCGCGGCATGGACCCGGGGCCTTATTCCGACCGATGGGAACCTTACGAACTGCTGGGGAGCGGCTCCCCGGTGGACCTCGTCATCCCCGGCGAACGGATCAACCGTCGTTTCGTCCAGATCCGGGCCGTGCTCTCCACCGCCAACCCGCTGGTGAGTCCCTCGGTTATCTCCATGGATGTCACCGCCCGGTTGCAGGAACCCTTTCCGGTTCCGCTGCACAAGAACGTCGTGGTGCTCGAAGCGGACAATCCTCCCATCCGCTACTCTTCCATCCCCTGGGAGTGGGAGCCTTGGGACCGTCCCGAATTCGAGGAGCTTCGGCTTCGCGAGAACACCGACCGGGTAATCGAGGGGAGCCCGACCCAGTTCGACGCCCAAGTTCGGCTGCTTGATTATGCCACCAAGCGCTGGCGATGGGTGAGTCCCACGCCGGAATACCCGGGCTGGGACGCCCTTTCCATCGCCGACCGCATCGATGCTCTCGGCGGCGGCGGCATGTGCATTCAGTTCAATCTCTTCCTCGGCGGGCTGCTTCAGGCCTACGGCTGGCAGGCGCGGCTGGTGAACATCGTCGGGCACGAGGTCTGCGAGGTCTGGAATGACGAGTTCGGCAAATGGATATATCTCGACGCCAGCCTGGTGAACCATTACGCCTACGACCCGGAGACCGCCGAACCCCTGAGCATGCTCGACCTCCATCAGCGCTTTCTCGACCACTACTTCCCGGACCGTTCCATCGACTGGATGAGCGATTTCACCGGCACGCAGAAGTACGAACCCGAAAAGCAGCCCGTGCGACGCGGCACCATCGGCGACCATGCCGGCGTAGGCCACAACGGGTTCACCCACGCCGCATTCCTGCGCATGTTTCCCCGGAACAACTATTACGAAAAACCCTATCCCCGGCCACTCGCCCACGGCTCATCCCAGTGGCCCTGGGACGGTTACATTAACTGGTACGACGAGCGAACCCCGCCCAAACGGCAGTACACCTGGCACACCGACCGTTCCCGGGACATGTATCCCGACCTGAACCGGGTCCATATTGACGCCACCCAGGGGTTCGTAAACGACCGGCTCTTCCTGCGGTTCGAGACGTTCACCCCCAATTTCTCACACTTCGAGGTGAACCATAACGATGCGGGCTGGATGAAAACCGCCGACCACTGGACATGGTTTCTCGGCGCGGGCCGGAACGAGCTGCGGGTGCGTGCGGTCTCCAAGCTCGGGGTCACGGGCCGACCCTCCCGTGTCGTGCTCAATCACGCCAACAATCCGCTCGGAGAGTACATGCAGGAACAGCAGCGGGAATAGACTCCACTCCCAGCACTGTTGGCTTTCCTTTGCCCCCGCTCTCCCACGGAGCGGGGGCTTTCGTTTGCAATTGCCGCCGTTTGCGAAAAGAGCGCTCACTATGCGGAGGAAGACTCACGGTGAATCAATCGCCGGTACTGCCTGTCTGAATGGGGATGCGAGGGATAAACGCTTGATGAGCTGCGTATAAAAGAATTGAGCGCCCTTCCGGGTTTTACCTTTCCCATATATATATGGTTCCCTCCAGACGAATCGGTACGGTTCGAATGGGGGGAGCCCACGATCCTTATTCAGACAGGCCTCTCCGTCTTTCTTCTCGATCTGATTCAACTTCAGTACCAGCCCTCCTGCACCGCTCCGGAACACCACCCGCTCATTTCCCGGCTTTCGAGTTCACAGTCGTATGAATATTTCCCGTTTATAGAGCCACCAGGCCAGCCAGAAGTAGAAGCAGAAGATCAGCACGGCGTTGATGACGGTTCCCGCCGCGCCGAGCGGTCCCAGCACGGGCTCGGTGAAAATGCCGAAGAAACGCTCGATACCCCGTCCAAAGAATTCTTTGGCCAGGTAGACAAAAATGGAATTCATCCCGAAAATCACCGCGAATCGGGTCCAGCGGTGGTGTCCTCGGACATCTACGACCCAGTAGGAAAGGGCGAGGGCGAGGAGCGCCCAGCCGCCGCTCTCGACGATGAAGGAACTGGTGCAGATGCGCTTGACAATGGGAGTGAGGGGATCGAGCGCCAGCCCGAGGGCCACCCCGATAAGACCCGCTGCGGCGAGGAGCTTCACCTTTTCCATTTCCGGGCGGGCGCTCCGGAGGACCGTGCCGGCCACCACGCCCCAGATGGTGTGCGCGGAGGAACCGATGACGTTGACGGCGACCCAACCGCCGCCGGGGTTGATCTTGCCCATGAGCAGCATGTCCATGAAGGAACCGAAATTGTGGTCCTTCAGCCAGGGATCGGTGACGCCCGGAACCGGGGCAAAACGGTAGAGGAGATAGTTCGCGGTAAGAATGACAAAGGAGATGATGATCTGGGTGCGGATGGACTTCCGCATGAGCAGGAAGGCCACCAAGTAGGTCACCGAAAGCTGGGTGAGGACATTCCAGAGCTCGAACACCAGCCTGCCGCTGTACCCGATGTGCAGGAGCACGCCGAAGGCGAAGAGCAGGGCCGACCGCCGCAGGGCCCGGAGGAAGGTGCTCCCCCAGGACTCGCCCCGCTCCCAGTGTTTCCCGAAGGAGAAGGGCATGGCCACCCCGACGATGAACATGAAGAAGGGCTGGATGAGGTCCCAGAAATACAGCCCGTGCCAGGGATGGTGGGTGAACTGCCGCCCGAAAAAGCCCCATGACGCACTGTCCTTGAGCGCCCAGAGGCCGAAGCCCTCGGAAACGAGGAGGATCATGGTGACCCCCCGGAATACGTCGAGCGATTCCAGGCGGTTGTGACTGGAGAGCATGCGCTGCCCGCCGGACATGGTGAGCACCTCCGTTCCTGCCGTAAACCGTGAGATTCAGGGGTGACGTTTCACCGTAGTATCACTCCGGAGGCGCGGCATGTCAACGGGAAATACGGGTATCCGGCAAGTCCGCTCCCTTTGGACAGGAAAAACCGGACGACGGACACCCTGAAGGGAGACAGAAGAGGATAGCCGTGCCGCGCCTGTCGTCGTTTTCAGTTATACGCATCCGATACAAGGGGAGATGTCCGCAGGACAGGGGAGTTCAGCGGCGGGAGTGAATGAAAACAAACTCTCCAGATTCTCGCGCCGCTTCTGACCCCCTGTCAAGAGAAACAAAGGAGCAACCCCTCTTCGCGTAAAGAACAGGGTGTCCGGCAATGGAAGCCGCGCGCCCGCTCCCGTTCGGAGCGGACGCGCGGCTTTTTCAGGGATGACAAGCTGAT
>JAWLHT010000398.1:0-3751 GCA_041690195.1 Candidatus Latescibacterota bacterium | reverse complement strand
CTCCAAGACCACGAAGATGACGCTCCTCAAGTAGTTATACCGGTCATCTGCAGGAACAAAAACGGCCCGGGATTTTCCCGGGCCGTTTTTGTGGAAGACGTTTGCGCGAACCTCTCTGGGAATGATCATTTTCTTCATCGCTCCACCTCTCCCCAGTTAGCATTCCGATTGGTGCTGAAGCCCGGGATAAATCAGAATGTATTTATTCGGGGTCGGCTTATTCCCTTGCGGGCTTTTGGAAGCTGCTTCGGGGAAAACAAGAAAACCCTTGCAGGCCTTGTCATTTCTTTGTAGGTTTGACTTTGCCAGGCACACTCCGGTTCATGTGGTTGCACCCTGCGCCGGTCTCGGTCCAGATACCACCAGAATACTATAAACGCATATGATATCCCCGGTCGCCTCCACTCGGGCTGCAACCACTCTCGGCAGCATGTCCCGGCTCCAGCCACAGTCGTGCTTCGCGGTGATTCTCATTTCCCTGATGCGGGTCGGGTTATCTCCGTTCTTTGCTGCACTTGCTGTTCTGCTTTTATTCGCCCATCATGGGTACGGCAAGGATATTATATCCCCCTCCTACTCCTGGGTCTCCCCGGTCCCTTATTCAGTTGTATCCACCAATACCATCCGACTTGCTGTAAAAGCCAGGGACGAATCCGGCGGAAGCGGTATCGGCCGGGTTGCGTTTTTTGCCCAATATTATGATTTCGACAACCGGCTTTCCGATAAGCGTCCGATCGGTGAGATCTTCCGTGAACCGTACGAATTGATCTGGGACTGTTCGCGGATTCCGGACCAGAACTTCCAGAAGCTCAAACTATCCTGTGTCGTATATGATCGGGCGGGGAATGTCGCGTATCGGGACAGTAGCGGACGCATTGAATACTCCGTCTTCGTTCTCGACCGCAATCCGCTCCCGAAGAACGTACGGATGGTGTCCACCCGGTCGCGCGGCCGGGTTACGGTCGATGGGGACTTGCAGGAATGGGCGCCCACGGACAGTCTTCGGTTCACCAACAATGACAATCATGTTATTGCGTACTCGCAGTGGGACGCGAAGTTCCTCTATCTTGCCGTTCGCGTATATGACCGGAGTATTATCGCCAGACATGCTCCCGAGGCATTGGATGTCTCCGAAATGGCGAATGAGGATACCATCGAGTTATTCATCGATGCCGCCCACACTCACCCGGAAATACTCATCTATCCGAGCCGTCATTTCGTTTTTTCCGCGGCCGGCAAGGCGTATGAGTCCCGGTACACTCGTGATGGAAAGCGATACCAGACCAACACCAATCTGCACCCGTCCATCCTTTTCGCGGTTCAGCGGAATGGGTCGCTGAACAACGAAGATGATATCGACGGCGGCTATACCATGGAAACCGCTCTCCAGTGGAAAGAACTCGGGGTTGCGCCCGACGGTGGAGTACAACTCGGGATGGAGATTGGCAATTCTGACCGCGACTTCAGGAAAGGGATGCATTCTTTCGCCGGGTGGACAACCCAATCCTCCAATCTGAAGAATCCAAGCGAGTGGGGAAACCTCGTTCTGGCCGAAACGGACCGGTTTCCGCTTCCCGTCGCTGTTTTCGTCTTCCTGCTGTCCGGTGGGGCCATGCTGACCGCTCTTCTCCTCCGGAAGAGAAAGATGACCGTTCTGCACGCAGAACCTGAAACACCGGTTCAACTCCCGTCGGAAAACGAATGGATCCGGCGTACCCGGGATATTGTACGGGAGCAGTATTCCGATGAGTTGCTCACCCGGGAGTCGGTCGCACGGCAAGTTGGCTTGACACCGTCTTACTTCGGCAAACTTTTTCTGGCGGAAACAGGACAGCATTTTTCAGATTATTTGACCGATTACCGTGTCGATGTGGCAAAAAGCCTGCTTCGAAACACCAGGAAAAATATTTCTGAAATTGCGTTTGAGGTTGGCTTCAGCAGTCAGTCCTATTTCGGAGCTGTTTTCAAGCGAAAAGTCGGAATTTCCCCCAAAAGATATCGTCTCGATCGGTAACAGTCCCCCCGCATTTCCCCATTTCAACAAGATACCACCTCATAGTTACAAATTTCAGGGCGCTGGTTGATAGCCTTTCGGGCGCGCACAGTCCATTTTTATGTCAAGTTCATCCCGTTACTCATACATAAGGAGGCTGTGTTTTCGTTTGTGTTCTTTCTGTTCAATGTTCTCGTCTGGCGGACATCCCGAAACCTGATTGTCTGGAGGTTGCAGTGAAAAGATTCATCTCATTGGGTATAACCCTGTCCATGGTTCTGACCGCTTCGATCGGGTATGCGCTTCCGTTTTCACCCACACCCCTGAAGCTATCCGCTCCGCAGACCGTCACATATAACTTCGACGGCACCCCCGCGAATATCCCGGTGTCTGTTTCCGGAACCAATGCAACGGTACTGTTTCTCGTCTTCACGAAGGAGCAGGCCGCTTCCATCAGTAAAGTCAGGAACGGCTATCTTGGCTGGCACTATGTGAACAAGATCGACACCTGCCTGTATGTCTCGACTCCCACATCCATGGACAAGGGTAACAACTCCGTAATCTGGTCTGGGCAGGACGAGACGGGGAATATGGTGCCCGCGGGAGATTACACGTATTATTTGTGGGGCTACGATTCTGTGAGCCCCAAAACTATCGTGTCACAGTTTAATACCAATCCTGTTCGGGATAAATATCTCGAAGAGTATGGTCCCGATGGAAATCCCCTGGTGCAGCCCTTCTTCGTCAGCCGGTATGCCAAGTGGTACATAGGAAGCGACCCCTTTGATGCGTCACTTGCCGAAACCACCAAGGTGCCGGATTTAGCCAAGCCTTGGCGTGCTGTTGAGCGCATTGCGTTCGATCCCACGGACCACGGGTATGTTTTTCTCCAGGTCTGCAATGACGATAATCCGTACCTCCATTCCCTGCGCCGGTATGAGTGGGTACCCGGGGGGTCTGCCATTCTCGATGCTTCCTGGGCTGACAACGGGTATCTGCAACTCACGACCAATGATCCGTACAAGTTCGGTGGTTCGGGAGTTACTTCGGACGGTCAGTCTCTGTACTGCACCTTCAGAAGCGCGGAAAGCCCGTCCGTGGATTTTTATACCATTTCCCTCGATGGAGAAATCACCCAGAAGATCGACATGAGCGAATGGTGGGTCAGCATGAATGATGCGGCCAGCGGCGGTCAGCTCACCGGAGGTCCGAACAATGTCGCTGAACGGAACGGATATGTTTTCCTGAATAATCACGGTTCCTGTCTCAAGAGTATGGTGAATCCTTCCGCCGCAATTGAGGACGAGGACGATTTTTGGGTATGGCACAACGGGAACGGCGACATGGTGAACGACCACAACTTCGAGTCAACCTCCCCGCGTCCCTGGGTGTGTTTTGATTACAATGTCGGTCCATACACCTATAATATTTCGGGTGATGCAAACCTCTTTTCCGCTACGCCGTCCTACGACCTGGGTGCGGTTTCCTTTGCGCTCATGGCGCCGGACGGCACCGGACTCGGCTACTTCTCCTACGCCGGAGAAACTGCTGCCGCCAAGTTCGGGACCGAGTTCTGCGATACCGGGTCCGCCTATGACGGTATTTATACGGACAACAAGTCTTCGGGCAATACTGATGAGCAGGTTGGATTGTGGTATGTCGGCCATGACTCGGTGAAGGGCACCATCACCAACCAGGTCGGCGTGGCGGAAGATGCTCCGTCTGCCTTCACGGTCGCCCAGAACGTGCCGAACCCCT
>JAWLHT010000397.1:0-3776 GCA_041690195.1 Candidatus Latescibacterota bacterium | reverse complement strand
CCACGCCCACACCCATTTCGATGTGATTCCGGACCTCATGACCCTGGCCAAGCCGCTGGCGGGCGGTCTTCCCATCGGCGCGGTGGTGGTCGGTCCCCGGGTCTGGCCGGCGATGCAGCCGGGAGACCACGCCTCCACCTTCGGCGGCGGCCCCTTTGTCACCGGCGTGGCCTGCGGCGTGTTCGATCTCATCAGCAATCCGCTGTTCATCGCGGATGTGGCTGCCAAGGGCGACCGGCTCCGGGCCGGACTGCTGGGCCTGAAAGCGAAATACCCCGCCATCCGGGAAGTCCGGGGGATTGGCCTTCTCCAGGGAACCCTGGTGGACTTCCCCGCGTCCGAAGCGGTGGAGGTCCTTGAAAAAGAGGGCATACTGGCCTGTGTCGCCGGTCCGAACGTGGTGCGGTTCATTCCGCCCCTCGTTATTACCCCGGACGAGATCGACCGGGTTATCGCAGCCTACGACAGTTTCCTCGCAGGGAGAGCCTGATGCGGTTTCCAGCGGTACAGAGGAGCGCCCGGAATGTCTGGTGGGTGCTCCTCGCCATACTTGCGCTCAACGCGGTCCTCAAAATCCTTTTCTTTAGCGGTCTGACCCAGGCGGATGATTTTTCCTACGGCGTTTACAGCTTTTCCTTTTTCCGCCTGCCGCTGCCCTGGGACATGACCCTGGATTTCCGGGCTCTCCGGCTCTCGCTCCTGTTGCCGGTGAGCCTGCTGTTCCGGGTGCTGCCTCCGTCGGAACTGGCTGCGGTGCTCTATCCGACGCTGGCCTCGCTGGGGATGGTCGTTCTTGTGTTCCTTATCGGGCGGAAGCTCTATTCCGACACGGCGGGGCTCTTTGCGGCCTTCGCCTTCGCCACCTTCCCGGGGGATGTCATCTACGGCACCATGCTCCTGCCGGATGTCCTCGCGCCCTTCTTTCTGGTGCTGTCGGTCTGGGCCTTCCTCAACGCGGAAGAGAATCCCGGGGGCCGGTCGCGGTGGTGGTATCTCGCGGCGGGGCTCGCCCTGTTTCTCGCCTTCAACGCCCGCGAGAATTCTTACTGGTTCCTGCTCTTTTTCCTGCCGTTTGCTTTCAATGCTGAACGCTGGAAACGCGGGTTCTGGATGGCCGGCGCGGGGTTCGCGATCCCGATTCTGCTTCTATACGGTTTTTATGCGGTCAAGACCGGGGACTTTTTCTATAATGTCCACCTGGCTGAGGCACAGCGCGACCCGCTGCTCAAATCGGGGTACATCCCCCCAAACGCCAAAAACTGGCTTACCGCCTTCTATTACATGTTCCCCGGTTTCCGTCACATTCCGGGCCGGGAGACCCAGTACATCAGCCCGCTCTTCGGGTTCACCTTCTATCTCGGCGTTCCCCTGCTCGTCTACAGCGCGGTTCGGGGAGTCCTGACCCGCGAGCGGCGCTATCTGCTCGCGCCCTGGTGGTTCCTGGTGGGCTACGGTTTCATCGAGTTCGGAACGATATCCTTCTCGTCCTACCAGATGATGCTCAAGCTCCCGCGTTTCCTGCTGACAGTCACCCCCGCGCTGGCGCTCGGCTACGGTCTCGCGCTGGCCGATGCCTTCGGGCTGGGACGGAAGCCGGCGGCGCAGCCAGTCCCCGTCCGCGAGGGGAAACGGAAAGCGCCGGAGCGTCCGGCCCCCAACCGCCGGTGGCTGGTCTGGATCACCGCTCCGGCGGCAGCAGCGGCTCTGCTCTGGGTGCTCTTCTTCTCCTGGAAGGTCATGGGATACCAGAATGACTCCCTGGAGTTCAACATGCGTTCCTTCCGGTGGGCGAACGGCATTCTGCAGGAATTGCCACGGAAGCCCATCTACGGTACCGGCGGGTGGTGGAACAACAAGCTTTCCTTCTACCTTCTGCCCGACATCCGGTTCGCAGACATGCCCTGGCGGCGCTCTGATATGCTCCGGGACCTCACGGCGGTGAAAGATCCCGCCGAACTCCGGGGCTCCTATGTCGTCCTGGACCGCACCAACTTCAGCGGGCAGAACGACCTGCGTATCCGCCACGATTACGCCGCGGTTGGCCCCTGGGTGCTCCTGCCGCCCGGTGATTGGAAGCTCCTCGGCGCGCAGTACGGCACGGAACTCTACGAAGTCCCGGATGACTGGACCTACATCCAGCCGGATTCGACGGCGCTGGTTCATGATTCGTTCATGCACTCTCTCCAAGCCGACGATTACGTGCTCTTTCTCCACAACCTGCACCCGGAGTTCATTTCCAAACTGAACAAGGACCAGTTCTGGGGCCTCTTCAACCTCCTGAAGGACGGGAACAACCCCAACCGCGCCGAAATCCTCTCCAGCCGGCTGGAATACCGGGAGTTCGAGGGCAAGGTGAAGGTGTACTTAAACATCTTCTGAAAGGCGGTACCGTCCGCGAGTTCCGGTTGTGGAACTGCGGACAGGTGGTGAAACGTGAAAAACCGTCTGAATGATGATGGGCGTGATGAAAGACTGCGTCGTGCGGCGGAACGGCAGGATGCGGTAAACTGGTAGGAAACGTTCCTCATTCAATGTTCCGCGGCAGCCGTGAACGCTTCAATGCCCGGGATCTCGCCCGGGCGGCAACAGTCAGCAATCAACAGATCTTCCGATACAACATTCTGGCACTTTCATTCCCGAAAGGACCCATCATGAAGAAGAACGTCAAGAAGGTCGTGCTGGCCTATTCCGGGGGGCTCGACACCTCCATCATCATTCCGTGGCTGAAGGACAATTACGGCTGCGAGGTCATCGCCATGGCGGCCGACGTCGGGCAGCAGGAAGAACTGGACGGGCTGGAGGAAAAGGCGCTCAAGTCCGGAGCCTCCAAACTCTACATCGAGGACCTGCGGGAGGAGTTCGCCCGGGAGTTCGCCATTCCGACCATGATGTCGGGTGCGGTGTACGAGCGGAAGTACCTCCTCGGGACCTCCTTCGCCCGTCCGATCATCGCGAAGCGGCAGGTGGAGATCGCCCGGAAGGAAGGCGCGGACGCCGTCTCCCACGGCGCCACCGGCAAGGGCAACGACCAGGTGCGGTTCGAACTGACCTACAAGGCCTTCGCCCCCGATCTGACCATCATCGCCCCCTGGCGGGAATGGAACATCAAGAGCCGCGAGGACGCCATCGAGTACGCCGAGGCCCATAACATTCCCATCACCCAGACCAAGAAGAAGATCTATTCACGCGACCGCAACCTGTGGCACATCTCTCATGAGGGCGGCGTGCTGGAAGACCCGTGGAACGAGCCGCCCGAGGATGTCTGGACCCTAACCGTCTCGCCCGAAGCGGCCCCCGACGCCCCGGAGTATGTCACCATCGGCTTCGAGAAGGGCTTCCCGGTGTCGGTGAACGGCAAAACGCTCGGTCCGGTCGCGCTCATCGAGGAACTGAACGTCATCGCCGCCCGCAACGGCGTGGGCCGGACGGATATCGTGGAAAACCGTCTGGTGGGGATGAAGTCCCGCGGCGTGTACGAGACTCCCGGCGGCACGGTGCTCTACGAGGCCCACGGCGCGGTGGAGCGTCTCACCCTCGATCGCGACACCCTGCACTACAAGGAAGGCGTGGCCGTCCGGTACGCCGAGTTGGTCTATTACGGCAAGTGGTATACCCAGCTCCGTGAAGCCCTGGACGCCTTCGTCGCGAGCACCCAGCAGCGGGTGACCGGCGAGACCCGGGTCAAGCTCTACAAGGGTAACTGTGTCGCGGTCGGCGCGAAGAGCCCCTTCTCGCTCTACCGCGAGGACATCGCCACCTTCTCCGAGGACCGGGTC
>JAWLHT010000396.1:0-3793 GCA_041690195.1 Candidatus Latescibacterota bacterium | reverse complement strand
GCAAGTGAATCATCCGATACTGCCGGATGACCCTTGACCGGACTCCATTCCTGCCTCATTGGTAACATACAAGGGGAACGAGGGGTGAGTTAGATTTTCAAAGACACCCGTTCACTACAAATCGCTCATATTTACGACTATGCCCTTCTGGTGCCCATCGCCGATTCTCCGGGCGGAGTGCGGGGAAAAAACGTATATTACGGTGAATGCTCCCATCACACCGAAGGAGGTTTCCGCATCATGGAAAATGCACAGTCCTGTGATATCGCATCGCCGGAATTCTGGACCCGTTGCTGGGAGGAAACGCTTACCGGAACACCGTTCCGGGTGAACCAGGGGTATGCGGACCCCCGGTACTGGGATCATGCCGCCAGAGATTACGACCACGGCTTCGATGAGCGGTCCCGGCGGGAACTGGATGATACGGTTTCCCTTCTGAAACGGAAGCGGCTTCTTTTCGAGGGTGCGCGGGTGCTGGACATCGGCTGCGGCACGGGACGGCTGGCGTTCGTTCTGGCCCGCGAAGGCGCGGATGTCGCGGCGATGGATTTTTCGGAAGGCATGCTCCTCCGCCTTCGGGAGAATCTGCCGCCGGAACTTTCCGACCGGATTCACCCGGTGCGGGCGGACTGGGAGACGATGGATCTCGCCGAGGCCGGCTGGCGGAGGCGTTTTGACCTGGTGGTCGCCCATATGACCCCCGCGGTGCGCCGCCCGCAATCCTTTCTCAAGCTGAACGAGGCGTCACGGGGCGGATGCATGGTGAAAGGCTGGGCCGGACGCCGCCGGAACAATCTCCTGGAGGAACTCTGGCCCAGGCTCATGAACGAGCCGCTGGCCGACCGTCCCCCGGACATCATCTTCGAATTCAACCTGCTCTACTCCCTCGGCTTCCTGCCCGATATCTCCTTCGCGGAGGTTTCCTGGGATCGGCGCGCCACCGTGGATGACGCCGTCATGCACTATGTCCGCTACTTTGCCGGGGTGTCACCCCTTTCGGAAGACGCGCTGGAGCCACCCGTGCGCGGTTACCTGGAAAGCATCGCCGACCAGGGCGGCGTACAGGAGAAGAGCACCGGACGGACCGGGCTCATGACCTGGCGGGTTACCCCGGAAAATGCCTGACTCATCCCCGGAGACCCATTGTCGTAAACAGAAAGCAGTAACCACACGCACGCATGAGCACAAAACGCTAATCAGTGGAGTTGTTGGCCGGTAACTCACCCCCTTACTCCCCCTCTCTCCAGAGAGAGGGGGAATTGAGCCACAGAACAAGCCGAGACAGCCGATAACGAGTCATCCCCTCTCTCACCGAGAGAGGGGAACGAGGGGTGAGTTATATTTTGCGGCCGGTGTCGCGTTCCCATCATTGAAAAAGCCCGGGACTTCATATCCCGGGCTTTTTTTCGGTGCGGGTGTGAACGGGGGTCACCGGTTTTCCTCGGCCGAGGCGATGACGCGGGTAAGGAGGGAAAAATCGATGGGCTTGTGGAGGATGCAGTTCACAATGGACTCCCTGCGGTTGAGCTGTTCCACCTGCGAGCCCCAGCCGGTCAGCATGATAATGAACGTTTCCGGGTACTGCTCCCGCACCCGGCACGCCACTTCCCAGCCCGACACCCCCGGCATGTTCAGGTCGGTGATGAGAACATCGAAAGAGCTGGACCGCAGGCATTCGAGCCCGGCGTCCGCGCGTCGGGCGGTTGTCACCGCGTGGCCCTCCCGGGTGAGAAATTCATGGAGTATCTCGCAGATGTTCGCCTCGTCGTCGAGCACGAGGATTCTCCGGCCTCCGGGAGCGGACACCCGCGACGGCGCGGGTTCCGGTGCGCTCCCCTGATCCGGGGGGAGCATCACGGTAATGGTGGTTCCCTCGCCCTCGCGGCTGGCCACCCGGATTTCACCGCCAAATTTGCTGACAATGGCGTAGGAGACACTCATACCCATGCCGGTGCCTTTCTCCAGCTTGGTCGTGAAGAACGGCTCGAATATGCGCCGGCACGTTTCCGGAGACATGCCGTTTCCGGTATCGGTGACCGATACCGCCACAAACCCGTCCAACATACCCGTCCGAACCGTCAACGCTCCACCGTGGGGCATGGCGTCGAGAGCGTTGTTGAAAATGTTGCCCAGCACCTCCCGTATCTCCGAGGGGATCACCGAAACCGGCGGAACATCTCCCAGGCTGGGGGTCACGGTCACCTTGCCCGCGCACCCGCCGGTGCGTGTCTCCAGAAAATTCAGCGCGTCGCGGACAATACCGTTGAGGTCGGACGGCTGACCGGTACGGGGTTCCTGTATCCGGGTAAAATTCTGGATGCGATTGACAATCTCCGCGCCGTCCCGGGCCGCCTGCCGGATGCCCGAGAGGACCTTGCGGCAATGCTCGTCGGCCTTTTCCATGGGAAGGATTTCCAGATATCCGAGAATCACCGAAAGGATGTTGTTGAAATTGTGCACCACGCCGCCGGCCATTTCGCCGAGGGTGTTGAGCTTTTCCCGGATCATGAGGTCTTGTTCGAGCCGTTTGTGCTCGGAAATATCCAACGCGATACCGCGCAACCCCTGGGAAGCGCCAACCGGAATCCTGCTGAGGGAGAGCATGACCGGGAAGGTGGCGCCGTCCTTGCGCAGAAGAACATACTCCAGAGCGTCAATCCGCTCGCACCGGAGCGCCCGCTCGAAGTCCCAGCCACCCCGCTCCCGGTCTTCCGGTACGATCAGCTCGCTGAAATGCACCCCCTTCCGGAGGTCGCCCGCGGTGTAACCGGTTTTCTCCAGAGCCAAATTGCTGGCCGAAGTAAAATACCCGCTGGAATCCATCTCGAACACCAGTTCCGGCTCGGCGAGCATGCCGGGGAAGAGGCTGGAGAGTTCGACCGGATCCGGATGCAGCCGCGGCGGACGGGTGTCGGGATCCCGAAGGGTGGCGGTATCGCGCAGCACCATGCACCGGTAGGTCGTTTCACCGAACGGCAACAGTCGGGAACGGACTTCGGCCCGAAGTGTGGAGCCGTTCCGGCAGGTGATGGGAACCACCATGGAGATTTCGCCCTTGAGCCGCTCCTGCCGGAGGATGTCGGGCAGACGGTCCGCCACTTCGGCCGCCAGAAACTTGAACGGGTTCTCGAACAACGCCCGCGGAATATCCTCGCCGTCGTATCCCAGCATGCGCGCGGCCGCACGATTGAGCCGGACGCAGTCGCCGTCCAATGTCCAGATGAGAATGGGATCGGGGAAATGATCGAAAAAGGAATCGAGTACTTCCGGGGGCAGGTTATTCCCGGAGAGACGGGCTCTGGGGTCGTTGTTCGGCTTCACCGCGGGTCCTCGGGGAAAAAAGCGGCCCGGCCGCGGGGCTGACGAACGCGGAGCGTTGTCTCTGCCGCGGTCCGGAAGATTGATGACCGGGATAACCGGTCCAAATTATGCTCTTTTCCCCCAAAAGTCAAACGGAATCATCGCGGGAGGGATTCGCGCACCGGGGCTCAGACCAATTGCCGCAGGGAAAATGGGGATAGCGGCATGGACGGAAAGAGTATCTCACCCCCTTGAGCCCATAGTCGTAAAGATAAGCGGATAGTGGTGAACGGGTGTCTTGAAACCTAACTCACCCCTCGGTCCCCTCTCTATCCTATAGAGGGGATGACTCGTTATCGGCTCTCTCGATGCTCCCTGTGGCTCGATTTCCCCCTCTCTCTGGAGAGAGGGGGATCAAGGGGGTGAGTTACCGGCCAGCACCTCCGCATGTTTACGACAATGGGGCCGGGGGTGAGTTATCTTTTCAAAAACA
>JAWLHT010000395.1:0-3803 GCA_041690195.1 Candidatus Latescibacterota bacterium | reverse complement strand
CCGAGTGGAGGCTTGCCAACGGTGTCCGGGTGGTCCTCAAACCCACCGACTTCAAGAACGACCAGGTGCTTTTCGCGGCGTACAGCCCCGGGGGAACTTCCCTTGTACCGGATTCGAGCTATGTTCCGGCGGCGACCGCGGCATCGATTGTCGAGCAGAGCGGGGTCGGACGGTTCACCCAGTCCGAGCTGATAAAAAAGCTTTCCGGAAAAATCGCGGACGTTTCTCCCTGGATTAGCGATCTTCGGGAGGGATTTTCAGGGAGCGCCTCACCACAGGATGTGGAAACCCTGTTCCAGCTCGTTTATCTGTATTTCACCGAGCCGAGGGCGGACAGTACCGCCTACCGGTCCATACTCACCCGGATGGAGGGATTCATCGAGAACCGGAGCGCCCGTCCGGAAACCGCCTTTAGCGATACCCTTAGCACAACCCTGGCGCAGTACGATTACCGGGCGCTTCCCTGGACCCTGCAACGGCTGGAGGCGATGGACCTCGGCGAGTCGTATGCCATATACCGCGACCGGTTCTCGGATGCCGGTGACTTCACCTTCTTTTTCGTGGGGAATTTCGAGCCAGAGCGTATACGGCCGCTCGTGGAAACCTGGCTTGGGGGACTGCCCTCCAGTCCGCGCGAGGAATCCTGGCGCGATACGGGCATCCGGCCTCCCGAGGGTGTTGTCAAGAAAGTGGTGCAGAAGGGTATCGAACCGAAGAGCCTTACCCAGCTCGTTTTCACCGGACCTTTCGAATGGAACCGTCAAAACCGGTATGTCCTGGATTCACTGGCAGGGGTGCTTCGCATCCGGCTCCGTGAAGTGCTCCGGGAAGATCTGGGGGGGACTTATGGGGTGAGTGTTTCCGCTTCCGCGGAAGAGTTTCCCCGGGAGGAGTACCGTTTCTCCATCGGATTCGGAAGCGCGCCTGACCGGGTGGAGGAACTGACCCGGAGTATGTTCGCCCAGATCGATACCCTCCGGACCACCGGAGCCGGAGAACAGTATCTCGAAAAGGTGAAAGAAATGCAGATCCGTTCCCGCGAAACGAATCTCCGGGAAAACGGTTTCTGGCTCAGCATTCTGCAGACCTACTATTTCCACAACGAGGACCCGTCGGATATTCTCGAGTATCCCGAACTGGTCCGGAGCCTGACCGCTGAAGACATCCGACGGGCCGCCGGAGAGTACCTGGACGATGATCAGTATGTGGAAGTCGTGCTGTACCCGGAAGGATCCGTCGCACCCACCCGGGCGAAGTAACCGCCGGAGTCTCTCAACCAATCCGGTGTACGGAACAAGAGGGCGGGGTAGCATCCCGCCCTCTTCGTGCAACGGGGATGTCCGGCGGGAATTTCGGTTTCCTTCCGGCCGACATTCCGTCCGCCTGAAAAAATGGTAACTTCGCTTTTTCTGGGGAGTTTAACTGGATACCCGGTGTTTCCCGGGAAGGCGCGGGTTTTGTCCGCGCCGAGTATTACGATACTCCCGGCGGGAGGTGTGACTTCCGACGGAAGGACCGCCGTGTCAGATACGGACAGGGGAGAAGGGATGCAAAAAGTTACAGATTTGGTGGTGCCCGGAAAGAGTGGTAAATCCATTGTGGTGGAAGCGCTTCTGCTTGTGGGGCTTCTGTTTCTCGGCCTGAATAACTATCTGTTGTTTCACGGGCTCGTTGAGATGTTCGGCGTGGTCATCTCGGCATCCATTTTCCTGGTGGCATGGAACTCGCGCCGGATTGTCCGGAACAGCTATCTTCTTATGGTCGGAGTCGCTTTTCTGTTCGTCGGGTTCGTAGACGTTCTCCACACCCTGATGTACAAGGGGATGGGGATGTTCCCCGAGTATGGAGCCGACCAGGCTACGCAACTCTGGATGATCGCTCGTTTTCTCCAGTCATTCTCCCTGTTCGTCGCGCCGTTCCTGATCGGGCGGAATGTTCGCGAAGAGTATATCCTCGGCGGGTACACAATAACCACCGGGCTGCTCCTTGCCAGCGTTTTCGCCTGGCCGGTGTTTCCCCCCGCCTATGTGGAGGGACAGGGCCTGACCCTGTTCAAGGTTGTTGGAGAGTATGCGTTCTCCGCTTTTCTCTTGGGCGCGGCCGCTATGCATATCCGGAAGCGGAGGGCTTTCGATCCGGATGTCCTCCGGCTTATTGTCGCCTCCATTCTGTTTGCGGTGGTGTCAGAACTGTGCTTTACCCTGTATGTCGGTGTCTACGATTCCCTGAACATGATCGGGCACCTGCTCAAAGTGGTTTCCTTCTATCTCCTTTACAACGCGTTCGTCCGCACCGCCTTTATCCGGCCCTACGACATTCTTTTCCGGGATTTGAAGGAGAGCGGGCAGCGGCTCAAGGAAGAGCGTGACCGGGCCCGCCAGTATTTCGATATTGCGGGGGTTATTCTGGTGGTGATTGGGGCCGACGGCCGCGTGCTCCGAATCAACCGAACGGGTCTGGACATTTTCGGCTGCTCCGAAAATGAGATCATCGGCCGAGACTGGTTCGACACGGTTGTGCCCGAGCCGGTACGGGAAGACCTTCGGGCGCGTTTCTTCCGGCTGGTGCGCGGAAGTGTCAACGGCGGCGGACTCATTGACAAGTACGAAAATTCCGTTTTAACCTGCCGCGGCGATGAGCGGCTGATTCTCTGGAACAATGCTCTTCTTCGGGACGAACACGGAAATGTGACCGGAACCCTCAGTTCGGGTGATGACATTACCGAGCAACGCCGGGCGGAGGAAGCGGAGCGGTACCGCGAACTTTTTGAGAACGTGGATGACAGCGTGTTTATCGTGGGGCGGGGAGAACGGCTCCTTGAAGCGAACGACCGCACTCTGGAAATGACCGGATATTCCCGGGCTGAACTCCTGGGGATGACAGTCCGAGACCTTGTCCCGCCGGAGCGGATTCCGCTCATTGAAACCATTGAGGACGCCATCGTCCGCGAAGGCCGGTCCCAGTTCGAGTTCGACTTCTGGAACCGTGACGGAGCGGTCGTGCCGTTGTACATTTCGTGCAAGGTTGTCGCTTTCCGGGGCGAGCGGGCCTATCTCTGCGTGGCGCGGGACATAACCGCTCTCAAGGGGCTTCAGAACGACCTGATCCGCTCCGAGCGTCTGGCGGCGACTGGCCGGGTTGCCGCGTCCATCGTGCACGAAATCAAGAATCCACTCTCCATCATCGGGGGATTCGCCCGGTCCATCGTAAAAAAACCCCGTGACGCGGAGCGGGTGGCGCGCAACGCCAGCATTATTGCCGATGAGATCGAACGGCTGGAAAGTCTGGTCTCGGATATGCTCGACTTTTCGCGTCCGACGCCGCCCCGGAAAGAGCGGACCGACCTGGCCGTACTGATTGGGCGAATTCTCGAACTGGTGGAGAAGGATGCGGCCGAGCGGAACGTGGCGATGGAAGTTCGGATTCCGGAGGAGGGGATCGAGGTGGAACTGGACCCGGACCGGATGAAACAGGTATTCCTGAATCTCATTCAGAACGCCCTGAACGCCATGCCGGAGGGGGGAACGCTCCGGGTCGGGGTAACTGTCAACGGAAAGTGGGTGGCGGTTGACGTGGCCGATTCCGGACAGGGCATTTCACCGGAACATCAGGAGCGGGTTTTTGAACCGTTCTTCACCACCCGTGGGAAGGGCACCGGACTCGGTCTCGCCATCTCCCGCCGTATCGTGGAAAGCCACGGCGGATCCATCGCCCTGGCCAGCGAAGGGGGAATGCGCGACGCCCAGGTCTCCTTCGACCAGCTCATCTC
Organism: Candidatus Latescibacterota bacterium; assembly: GCA_041690195.1. Lineage (GTDB taxonomy): Bacteria > Latescibacterota > Latescibacteria > Latescibacterales > Latescibacteraceae > JAWLHT01. Next base: position 34 of record JAWLHT010000395.1, on the reverse strand, counting down.
CCTGAGCGAGGACGAAATCACCATGGAGTCCGCC
>JAWLHT010000394.1:0-3822 GCA_041690195.1 Candidatus Latescibacterota bacterium | reverse complement strand
TGCAAACCCCGATACATCCTCCTATGCCGGCGAATATTCCGGGACCATATTCGAGACCGACGGCCCCTACAAGGTGAAGATCACCCTCGAAAAGCCCATGTCGGAGACGCTCTTCCTGGCCAAGGTCGCCAATTACGCGGGCGGCTTTATCGTTCCCAAGAAGGCCCTGGAGGAAAAGGGAAACGACTGGTTCAAGCTGAATCCGGTGGGAACCGGACCTTTTACATTCCAGAGCTATGAGCCGAGACAGAAGGTGGTTCTTTCGGCGAACGACAGGTATTTCCGCGGAAAACCCCATCTCAGAGAGGTCGTCATCCGCTACATGCCCAGCGTGAGCTCCAGGGAACTGGGACTCCAGTCCGGAGAGCTTCAAATCATCGAGGGCCTCAAAGAAGACAAATGGCTGGAGAAGGTCGCCACCTTTCCGGACGTGGTGATCAAACCCTTCGGTCCCTGCGAAACCCAGGTTCTGTTTTTCAATATGGCATCTGAACCCTTCAACGACATCCGCGTCCGCAAGGCCTTCTCCTATGCGGTGAGCCGTGAGGAAGTGGCGGCGTTCATGGGCAAGGGGCTCGCCGTCCCAATTTACTCGCCCACTCTCGCGCCACCGGCCCCTGGAGCGATCACCAAAGAAGAAGCCGCGGCGGCGGGTGTCCTTTATGAAGACAACGTTGCCGAAGCCAAGAAGCTTCTGGCCGAGGCCGGCTTCGGCCAAGGCTTGAAATTCGAGGTGATCATCAGCGAAATGGAGAGCAGTTACAGAAAGCCTATGATCGCCATCCAGGCCCAGGCACGGAAGGCCGGGGTCGATATGCAGCTCAAGGTGGTGGACCATTCGGCCTTCCACGGGCTGATAAGGAAAGACGCGAGTCCCATCGTATATTATGCATGCTGGCGGCCTGACGTGGACGTCTATCTGACCCGGTTCTTCCATTCCGACTCAGTTGTCGTCGACGGGAAAAAGCCTGACACCAATTTTTCCCATTACGGTGCGGTTGACGCGAGCGGAGACGGAAAACTCGACAACATAGACGATCTGATCGAGAAGGCCCGGTGGGAGCTGGATTCGGAAAAGCAGATTGCCATCTGGAAAGAAGCCCAGATCAAAACCCTCGAGGATGTGGCGGCGGTCCCGATCATCCGGCTCATGTATGCTTTCCCGATGAAATCCAACGTAGATCTTGGTTACGATCTGAAATTCAGCTGGCAGACTTATTCCCCGCAGATAAATGAAAAGACACGCCTTATGGCAAAGTAAGACAACCCCGCCTCCGCCTGGGCGGAGGCGGGCTTTTACCTGACGGTCGCCAAGGCCACAAGCTTTCTCACCTGCGGGTTGTTTTCCGGTGAGGATAAGAATGCGATCAGGTCGTCCGCCCGGTCTCTGGAAAGCAGGCCCTCTGTCAGACTGTGGAACTTTTTGGCGATCCACTCCATCGACACCGGCGGGTTCCGATCGGAGTCCAGGCTGTAAACGCCCGATGGGAGTGTTTTCCCTCCTTTGAGTACGATCTCCACCTCGCACAGGCGCCTGGCCGGAAACTCCCGCTCAAAGCGCTCGTCCGTGCATATCTCCATGCTGTCCATCAACAAAAGTGCCTCCCTATCTGGGAAACAATCCCCGATAATTTGGCGCGGCCCCACTTCCCCGGCCGCCATGGCGGCCGCTACGGAATATGTCGCGTTATACTGGGCCTCTTCGGTGTTGAGTGGCTTTTCATGATAAAGCTCGGCGGCCGCTTGGAAAGTTTTTATGCGTATCGATTCCACATTCGCCGGTTTCAAATCATACGTCCGCCGCAGGTCGATGACGGCGTCTATGGCCGGGTGGGCCCACCGACAGCATGCATGGGGTTTGAAGTAGACGTTCATGATCTCATAGGTGCCGCCGAGATCCATCACTCGGCGGTGCGCCTCGGGATAACCGAAGCTGCTTTCGCCCCCGGTGAAGCCGTCCGCTGCCATCAGCGCCGCCAGCGCCCCTGCCATCGAACCCCAGCCCACGCCGTCCTTGCTCATGACTGGGCGCCTGACCGAGCGCATCACCGGGACAAACGGAGCGTGAAAATCGGCCGTCGCCATGGCCTCAACCACCCCAGCCTGGTCAAGCCCCATCAGCCTGGCCACCCCCGCCGCCGCACCCACCGCGCCCCAGGCCCCACTGCTGTGGTAATAGGCATAGTGCTCCTGCATCACGAAGCCTGCGCGGAGAGCCACCTCATAAGCCGCCACGAGTGTGGCCAGGAAATCCTGCAGACTTGCGTTTCGTGATTCGGCCGCCGCCATCAGCGCCGGGAACACCACCGCGCCCGGGTGTCCCTTGACAATGGGGTGGCCGTCATCGATATCGAGCGCATTGGCTGCAAGTCCGTTCGCCAGAGCGACCCCCGGAATTGATGCCGTTGCCCCCCCCGGGAATATGGAAGCGGACGTTCCGGGAAAATACCGGGCAGCCGTCTTGCGGCCGACCGCAGCCACCGGGGTAACGGTTCCGGCCAGCAGAGCTCCCAACAGGTCGACGGCGCACATCACGGCCCGGAGACGAACTTCCGAGGGCAGGGTTTCCCAGCGGGTCTCCAGGACGAAACGGGCTACATGACGGTCGGCGTGTGTCATCCCATCCTCCCATCCTCCGATCTTTTATTTTTCTATCCGAAAAACCGGTTGTAAAATGCTTTTGCAGTCCGGTTAGATTTTCAATCGACGTTGGACGTTCGATGTTCTACATGTCTTTTGGTATATATTTTCATTGCAAACTTCTTGACACGCAGAGACCGGGTCCTTTAAATTACTGAGGAATATTCAAATATTTTCTCAACTGTTTACGAATTACTGTTGAATTTCAAACCCATCAAGAAAAAAACTGAATCCTGAGACCCTTCCCACTTCTGGAAGTGCAAGCCGGTTTTCATGTGTCTTCTTAAACCTGCTTGGTAGCATACACCCCGGACATAATCAACGGGCGAAGCAGGTCAAGCTATGTTCAATTATGCGGTTCGACGCATTCTGCAAAGCATTCCCATACTTTTTATAGTGTTCACTCTGGTTTTCGTAATTGTCCGTGTGCTACCCGGAGACCCCGCCACCGCAGCCCTGGGCGACTATGCGAGCAAGGAGGCGGTCGAGGCGTTGCGCAAGAGCATGGGGCTCGACGCCCCGCTGTGGAAGCAATATTTGACCTTCCTGACCGACCTTGTGCGCGGAGACCTAGGTACCTCCATCATCACCGGCTACCCCGTGGGGACCCAGATCGTAAAGGTGCTCCCTTATACGCTGCAATTGACCTTCGGCGCGATACTTCTCGGTTACATCATCGGCATTCCACTGGGAATCCCCGCCGCTGTCAAACGAAACAGTTTCGTAGACTATTTCAACCGGTTCTTCTCGTTGATCGGGCTTTCGATCCCGGCCTTCTACCTCGGGATACTGTTGATGTATCTTTTTTCCATTAAATTCAAGGTGTTCCCGGTGGTAGGCGGGGGCGACCTGGCGGATATGGGAAGCACGTTAAGGCATCTGTCCCTACCGGCGCTCTCATTGGGGCTGATCATGACGGCCTATGTGACCCGTATGACCCGCTCCTCGCTGTTGAACGTGCTGATGGAGGACTACATCCGCACCGCCAGATCTAAGGGAATTCCTGAGAAATTGGTCCTTTTCAAGCATGCGCTCCGGAATGCGTTAATCCCGATCGTGGCCCTGGGCGGGCTCTACGCCGTCGTTCTGATCGGCTCTTCGGTGATGATCGAGATCGTGTTTTCCCGACCCGGCCTGGGCTCCTTAATGGTCGGGGCCATCAAGCAGCGGGACTACACAACC
>JAWLHT010000393.1:0-3829 GCA_041690195.1 Candidatus Latescibacterota bacterium | reverse complement strand
CTGAACGGTGGATCAACAAGTAATGCATTCATTGGACTTCCAAGTACAAACTCACCTGATCTCTTGGAGATATGGACGCCTGCCCCGGAAAATGCGTCTATATACAGGTGTCGTTTAATGCAGTGCTGATTCCCCAGAATCTTTGAATAGGCCGAAGCATATTTTTTTACAATTTCCAGTTTTACCTCGGACCAGTAGCCAATCTCATCGTACTTAACTTCAGCCATTTCTCACCTTCAAATTATTGCGAATAGAGGTTTTCGCATTCCACGGATCATCAATTTCCAGAAAATCCCATCTCCCGAACCCGCCGTGGTTGTTGACGGCCGGGACCCACAGGGTTCTTGCCGTGGCGACCTTGGCGGCCTTGTCCTTTTTCTTCTCCCCGGTGACTTCAATGATCAGATTCATGAGATCGTCCGGACCGTGTCCGTCATCAATGCAGACGATGAAGTCAGGGATGTAGTTTTTTTCCTCGCCGTTCAGTGTATAGGGAATAGTGAAGCCGAGATTGTGATTCTTGACATATCGGATGACCTCCTGCATATCTTCCAGCGTCGCGGCCATCTTCTGTTCCCAGGAGCCGGTATCGGCCACCACATGGGAGATATGGCATTTATCTCCCCGTGTTGCGTATATGGGCCGAGTGGTGTCGAAGTCAACGTATCGGGTTGAGCCGATGGTGTCATACGGGCGCAGAATGGGCTTCAGAATGGCTGTATCGTCTCTCAAAGCGACAATGGCTTTATAGATGCGGTCGGCGGCGTCGTGAGCGAACTCCTTGAGCAACAGCAATTGGGGAAAGGTGTTGTCTTTGAGGATGACGCATTCGCCGAGCCAGCGCTTGACGATGGCGAGCAGTTGCGGGAAAAGCCAGGGTTTGTCGTTGCCGCTATCGTCGCGGAAATACTTTTCAAGCGTGAGCTTCGCCAGTTCAAACGCAACCTCGTTCATTCGACGCCGTTTGAGATCATCGAGGGTGAGAATGCTCGACTCGCCCACAATGGGAGCGTTCTCTGTCTCTGTGGGAACGTCCGCGGTGGAGAGCGTCAGATAAGATTCCGCGGTGAAGGCCGCAGTCAATCGGTCGCCCACAATATCATATCGATAGCCGGATAGCCTGGGGAATTTGATTTCACATGGTATTCGGCTTTCAAGGGCGCGGACCCGGGTAGGCATCGGTCCGGGCTTTGGCTCTTGTGTTGCTCCGCTGCAGGGGATAAAGGAGAACGGCACGCCGTAGACTTCGGCATACTCCGGGTTAAAGTGGCCATTTTCATTCGTGGCGTAGCTCATGCGGCGTAGAGCGCGCCCCACCACTTGCTCGCAAAGCAACTGGGTTCCGAACGCCCGGACGCCGAGGATGTGGGTTACTGTATTGGCATCCCATCCTTCGGTCAGCATGGAGACGCTGACCACACACTTGACATGCTCACCGAGTTTGCCGGCTTTGCCGACAGTATTCATCACTTCCCGGAGCAGATCCTCATCGGTAAGGTTTTCCGCATCGCGGCCGGGGAAGCGAACCCGGTATTCGGTCTTGAATTCTTCGATTTCACCTGCTGCAATTCTTTTGAACTCGTCGCTCATCGCCTCGCCGGATTCAAGTTGCTCGCTATCCACCAGAATGGTATTCGGGCGGTGCAACCAGCCGCCGGTGCCGTCATCGTTTCGGAAGATGGGGAGTTGTCCGGCCTGAACAATGGTCTTTTCTCCCACATTCTTTTCCCACCCGGCAATAAAATCGAAAACCATTTTGGAAACATTTGTGTTGTTGCAGACGACGATGAACACGGGCGGTGTGATTCCGCGGGCGCGGGCTTCTGTGTTCTCTTCCCACAAACGATAATACTTTTCATAGTTGCCGTACAGGCTGAGCAAGGCTCCCTGAAGTTCGAGGGGGAGTTTGGGCTCGCCGCCCACGGCATCGGTCTTGCGGCCCTTTTTCGGCAGATCCTCGCGGATGCGGAGCCACAAGTCGCGATAGGTTGGCTGATCACCAGTCATCGAGTTGTCGGCTACCGGTACACGGGGCACCTTGACAATGCCCGCCTCTATGGCGTCAATCAGCGAGAAATCCGAAACCACCCAAGGAAAGAGAACGCCCTCTGGATAGCCTGATCCACGGAGGAAGAACGGTGTAGCCGAAAGGTCGTAGATGGACTTGACCCCGATTTTAGCTTTTACCGCTTCCACTCCGGATATCCAGATACGGGCTTCTTCCTCCCGGTGCTTGGCCTCCATGCGGTCATCGCCGGTGAGTTTCTCTTTGACGGCATCCGGCTTGTGGCGGTAGCAGTGGTGGGCCTCGTCATTTATTACGACGATGTTTTTCTTATTACTCATTTCGCGGCAAACCCGACGGACCATCTGATCCGGAGTTTCGGTAAAGGGGCTCTCTTGTCCTTGGGTGAGAATCGACTTTGTGATTTTGCCGGCGCTGATCTTCTCCCGGAGCTGGAAGGCGTGATAGTTGGTTATGACGATCTTTGCCTGTCCAAGCTGTTCCATCATATGGGATGGAACGATATCACGCTGACGGTAGTAGTTGTCAGGATCGTTCGGCAGCAGGACACGCAACCGGTCCCGGATGGTAATCCCCGGCGTGACAATCAGGAAGGCATCAGAGAACCGGGCGTCCTGGGGATTGGCGCGCTTGTTGAGCACATGCCAGGCGATGAGCATGGCCATGACCACGGTTTTACCCGATCCGGTAGCCATCTTGAACGCCATACGGGGCAGACCGGGATTTGATGTGTCGTTCGCCTCCCGTAGTGCATTTTCTATCCAGGCATCGCCGTATTTTTTGGCAACCTCGGTGATATAGATGGCGGTTTGGAGCGCTTCATTCTGGCAGAAGAAGAGTTTCTTTTCGCGCTCCGGGTCTGTCCAGTAGGAAATCAGGCGGGCAGTTGCGGGCGTCACACCGACATAGCCACCCTGACGCCACAATGCAATCCGCCGTCGGATATCGTTGACGAGCTTGTTTTCCTCAATACGGTCCTGGGTCCATTCCGTATCGAAAGAAAGCTGCTTCGCTCCCTTTTTCTTCGGCTGGGCAATGGGTATGAAGTATGAACTGACCCGGCGGCCCTCGACGATTTCGTCCGTGATGCCGTCATCATTGAAGCGGAAGTGACGGGAGGGCTCGTCGAAAGGGGAGTTGATGACCGGATTTTCTATGACAGTCTGGGGCATTTTGTAAACGTCCTTGAGAGTGTTCAAAATCCATCCGCTCATAAAAATAAGCTGGCACAAACGAAAGCAGCCCTATCTATAGGCAGTGAACAATCATTGAACGGATGGAATGGTATAACAATTTTGTAGATGGTGGTGCCGGTGACGGGTACAACTTCGATCTCGTATGATTTATTCAGCGGTTCAGGGAGGTATCTGGTGCCGTCCGGCGTGAGGTGGATCTGCCGAATTTTGTATGTTCCGGTATACTTCACCACTCCTATCCGGTCATGGAGTGTGCCATGAAACGCCTGCTCCGGATCGATGATCAGCAGATCGCCTTTTTGGTGTTCCGGCTCCGTGAAATCCCCGATACTCTGGACTTCCATAAGCTTCTCACCCTTCAGGTCGTAGCTGTCGATCTACTCGCCCGACTGGTCGTCCGGAAAGATGTATGACCGCTTGCTGCATATGTTTTTCATGAAACAAGTGTACATGCGGCTTTCCGTAAAGTCAATGATAATCTATGATTTGGCAAAAAAAGGCGCAAGAATGCGCCATCATTGGCCAAAAGCATCTGTCGGGGTTCGAGCTTGTTAGAATGAGAAAGAAAACACGCTGGTTGCAAATATCCAGATAAAACAACAAGGGC
>JAWLHT010000392.1:409-3860 GCA_041690195.1 Candidatus Latescibacterota bacterium | reverse complement strand
ATAATCCGGGAATTGGGAAGACTGGTACGCTTCCCTTGCGCGCCCGCCGCCAGGAGAACCGCCGCCATGCTTGCCGCAATGCCGAGACAATTGGTGCTCACATCCGGCTTGACATACTGCATGGTGTCATAAATGGCCAGACCAGCATGGATGCTCCCCCCGGGCGAATTTATGTACATAAAAATATCCTTGTCAGGATCATCCGCTTCGAGAAAGAGCAACTGGGCGGAAACAACATTGGCCACCGTATCGTCAATTTCGCTTCCCAGAAAGATAATGCGGTCTTTGAGCAGACGGGAATAAATATCATAGGTCCGCTCGATGTGCCCGGTCTGTTCAACGACATATGGTATATAATTCACGGTTCAACCTCCTGTCAAGGCGCAATAATCCTCGACTGGGGCGCCTCCCTCGTCACGGTTTCATCCTTGATCGAGGCGACGCTCTTGATCCAATCGTATGCTTTTTCCTGGGCGATTTCATTCTTCAGGTCATCAAGGCGCCCTTCCTTGATATAGAACCTCCGAAGTTCACGAGCGTTGACACCCCGCTCCGAAGCGTCCTTCTCGATATACGCATCAACTTCTTCCCGGTTGACCTCGATCTCCTGCTTTTCCTTGACGGTATCCAGCAGAATGTAGGTTTGCACCGCGCGAACAGCATCTGGCCTCATTTTGGACCTCAGAGCATCCTCATCCACATCCTGCCCGGGATACTGGGCCTTGATGCTTCGGACCTCGCCCTGAATGACGCGCTCCACCATGCTGTTGGGAACCTCGAACGGGTTCTGGCGCACAAATTCTTCGATCAGAGCGCTCCGCAGCATCCGCTCAGATGCATTATCGTGGTACCGGACCATGCCGACGCGAGTCTTTTCGCGGAGGTCGGCGAGATCGGTATAATCCCCAAGGCTCTGCGCGAACTCGTCTGTGAGTTCCGGCTTCCGGTTCTCAAAAACCCGCAGCACTTCAACTTCGTACCCATCCGTAGTTCCGGCCAGGTCCGGGTTTTCCGCCGTTTCATCATACGTAAACTGCACCTTGCGCCGGTCGTCTTTTTTCATGCCCACAACCTGACGGTCGAAATCGGGCGAAGGCGTACTGATCCCGTCAAGATGCAGGACACGACTCTCGAGCTTCTCCCCGATAATGGGAACACCCGATTCATCGAGCTTTTGAAGATTGGCCACAATGATGTCGCCATCACGGACCTCCCTGTCCACCTCCTCCTGTTCCGCATACCGGGTGCGAAGACGATCCAGGGAGGCGTCAATGTCTTCATCAGTGATCTCAAAGACTTTCCTGGTCACTTCAAGTCCGTTGAAGCCCTCGATATCCACCTGGGGCAACTCCTCCACGGTAACGTCAAAACTGATCGGAGCGTTGTCTTCAACCTGCAGGTCGGACAGCGCGGGTTCCCCCACCGCATTGATCCCTTCAGCCTCGAACGCTTCCTGGAGCACCTTCGGTATCATCCCCTTCAACGCTTCCTCGCGGATAGCGTCCCCGAAACGCCGGAGCAGCATGTCCTCGGGGGTTTTCCCTTTTCGAAAGCCGGGGAGTTGAACGTCTTTCCTGATGTTTTTGAGGGCAATCTTGATTTCCTCATCAAAACGCTCCCTCTCGACCTCAATATGTAATTTCCTGCTGCAACCGACACGTTCTCTGATTTCCGATTTCATTTCCTTCTCACGGTTATAGTAAAGGGATTTGAGAAACAACAGGTCCAACCACCGGATTCGTGGTACGGACTGCCAAGAAACTGGTGCGAAAGGGGGGACTCGAACCCCCACGAGCAAAGCTCACCAGATCCTAAGTCTGGCGCGTCTGCCAGTTCCGCCACTCTCGCCGGCCTTGTTACCGCTCTGTGGGGATATGTTTGAAACTTAAGTAATTAAAATAATATAGAAAAAACCTCTTTCGCTGTCAAGGCGGGATGCACGCCCGACTCCTTTTCTCCGCAACGAATCCGGACCATTATTCCCTTTAACCCATTTTTGGGCAAAAAGATTCATTACTTTTCGGCTTTGGACGGCCGGAGAACGTTTGCCCGCTCCAATCGCTGTCCCACCCCAACAACCCAACCACGTACATGGTAATCTCAAGAAACACGAACAGGGCGCTAACATATCAACACACTATATTTACCGGCGCAGCATTGCGCGAATCCCCTACTTTCCCACTCGTTCTGGAATTTTTCGACACTCAGTCCGCGCACACCCGCCGCATCTAACTTTTTCTTAACACTTTTGAAACACTTTGCCAATATTTACATGCTATATATATCGCCGCCAATGCTGCCGAAACAATTACGGTATTTGTTTACGAACCATGAGGTCCATCAGGCGGTTGTTTTGAACAGTGCTGAGGCATTGCATTCACCCACACCCTTATTTACGGAGACCATCGTGAAGAATCCTGTTACGGCAGGCGTGTTGACACTCCTCTGTGTCGCCGGAATCACCGTCAGTCCAGTTCACGCCCAGACCGGCGTGGAGAGCATAAAGCTAAAAGGCGATCTCCGGTTTCGTCACGAAACCATCGATCAGGAGAATGCTCCCGGAAGAAATCAGGAGCGCCTCCGCGCCAGGTTGAACCTGTCTGCCCGGGTATCAGAGGTTCTCGACGTAACGATCGGTCTGGCCACCGGTGCTTCTGACGATCCTGTTTCCGCCAACCAGACGCTCACCGGCGGTTTCACCGACAAGCCCCTATGGCTGGACCTCGCGTATGCGGACTGGACTCCGGTTGACTGGGTTCACCTCCTCGGCGGAAAGATGAAAAATCCACTCTTCCGGGCCGGCCAGAACCAAGTCATCTGGGATTCGGATCTCAACCCCGAAGGCTTCGCCGTACAACTTGTCCGTCAGACCGGCCCATTGCAGGCGTTCGTCAACGGCGCTCTTTTTATCATTCAGGAGCGGTCGTCCGGTGACGATTCCTACATGACCGGAGCGCAGGCGGGAATCAGCGGAGGCACGGACATCGCTTTCACCGCTGGAGCCGGAGTCCTGGACTTCGCCAACACGGAGGGTTATCCCACCTTCTACAATCCGGACCGGAGCTTCGGTAATACAATCAATCCCGACGACTCGTACGCCTACGGATACAGGAACCTCGAAGTGTTCGGCGAACTGAACCTGCGCACTGTTCCAGCATCCCCCCTTCTCTATGCCGAGATAGTGACCAATATGGCCGACGATGTGGATGACGGTTTGGGTTGGACGGCCGGACTGAACCTGGGCAAACTGAGTACTTCCGGTTCCTGGCTGGTGCGTTATCAGTATGTTCGCCTGGAAGCCGACGCAGTGCTCGGCGCCTTCACCAATTCCGATTTCATCGGCGGAGGTACCAACGGCAAAGGACATATTATTGGAACCGACTATCAGATTTCTTCCCGTGTCACAGGAGCGCTCACCTACTATCTCAACCAGCGGGGTATCGACAATGGC
>JAWLHT010000392.1:0-399 GCA_041690195.1 Candidatus Latescibacterota bacterium | reverse complement strand
GCCGACCTGAATATCAAATTCTGATGCATGCGGACCGTTGTAGACGGCGCGGGATCCCCATACCCGCGCCGTTCCGTTTTTCCTCACCGCACCCCCTCATTTTCTCCTTTCCCCGTTTCCGGAAATGGTTCTATATTGCGGGTACCGTTTCGAGTCTTATACGAAAGCGCATTCAATCTTCAATGAATGTATTTTCCGCACCAATTAATATACCGTATTTCCTCTTGGGGCGGGACTGCCCTCCGGCTTTCTTAATGTATTACGGTTATCGGGTTGAGTCAGCAACGAACTGAAGCAGCACAAGCAAGACTCACGTGCATGAGTAGTGTTTTTCCTGCCCCCTGCCAGGGGGAAGGTGGCCGAATGCCCCGGGGCCCCCATTCGTACCGATTTGGTACG
>JAWLHT010000391.1:0-3874 GCA_041690195.1 Candidatus Latescibacterota bacterium | reverse complement strand
TCCCTTTGGTCTTTGCGCTTACAAATATCATCGGGAATTGGCCGGTGGACGCAATACCTTTCTTTGGCCTTATAAAAATTTCAAATATCTTTGGCTAGATTTTCAGGCCCGAATCATAAAAAAAACCGTTCACTACTATCTGCTTATCTTTACGACAATGGGGAATGAGGGGTGAATTAGTTTTCCCAGACACCCGTTCACCACGAAAGTTCTGTGATTATGCCGTATGCGCTTATTCCCTCCGCTCACTTTCCGGAATATGGACGAGCATGACCGAGCAGTGGCCGAAGGTGTCGGCCTTGCCGTTGGGTTTGATGTCGGTGAACGCTCCGTTCCAGAGGATGCAGAGCCGCTCTCCCTTGTCGTCCAGGACCGCCGAGTAGGTCCCGCCGGTGATGTAGCCGTACTTCTCCCGATAATAGGGGAAGGGGAAGGCGATAACCTTCCGGGCGCCGGTCCGGGTGTCGTACTGCACGATGGGAGCGCCTTCGGCCCATCCGCCGCCGTGGGCCCCGGGAACGAAGTAGAGATACCGTCCACCGGGGCTCCGGTCCAGGGAGGCGACATAGGTCTGTGCGCCCGGCCAGAGGAGACCCTTGTCTTCGATGACTTCACGCTCCGGGTCAAAGGTGAAGAGTTCTCCCTGCTGACTCACGCACCAGAAAAGCCCGTCCGGGCCGCGATGACGGGTATGGGCCCGGAGGTAGGCCGTCTGGCCGTTCCGCTGCTGTTTGGGGATGGAGCAGTCGAGCTTGAAGAAACGGTTCCGGGCGGTATCGTATTTGATGAAGTGCATGTCCGGATCCGACTCGTGCGTGTTGCAGGAGTAGGCGTTGCCGGTGACTTCGTCTACGAGCATGGAGCGGTGCCCCCATTCGAGACCGTCGGGAAGATACCCGGCGAACCGCGTCCGCTGGGTTTTCATGTCCCAGGCCAGGAACTCGTTGGTTCGGCCCACCGCGAAGAGCATCCCCCGTTTGGAATCGATATGGTGATAGGGCCAGGAGGCGCGCTCCAGGGGAACGCCGTAATCGGTAATCTCGCCTGTCCGGACGTTTACACTCATGAGATAGCCGCCGCCGTACCCGGTGGCATAGTCCACTTCCGCCGGTTCCGGATATTTTGCCCAATAGGTGGCGAACCACAAGTGAGGACCGCCGTAAAAGCCGAGCCATCCATGAATTTTGCCGTCGCCGAACCGCTCCGGGGTGCGCCCGAGCACCTTGTTAATCTCGGGCAGACAGCGGACCGTTTTCCCGGCCGGATCGTATTCGATGATATAGAGGTGAGCGTTGTACCCGCCGTGGTCGCCCGCGGATGAGTAGAATTTCCCCGTGTCCGGGAAATACACCCCTTGGGACCAGTTGGACCAGGGACCGACCTTGTTGCCCTCTGGCGGCTCGGAGAAGAACTTCGGCTCCACCGGGGCGATAGCGAACTCGATCACCGGGGGAACCTTTGCCACGGTGAAATCCTTCCCGTCAAGGGCAGCCACGCTTTCCGGCGGTACGAGCATACGGGGATCGGAATCGGTGACCACCCGGGCGGAGGAGAGCAGTCCGGCGGTATCCAGCTTATCCGCAGCCGTCTTCCTTTCCGCTTCTTTTGCCATGAGCGGGAGCACGGGCTCTTTGATCGGCGTTGTCACCCGGTGTACGGTTCCAAAGGGACCGGAAGCACGTGCTCCGGTCTGATTCGGTTGGGACGCAGCCGATGCGGCTGCGGAGAGGACTGCGAGTGCGACAAGTCCGGCGCGAAAACAGGCATGGTTCGGCATGAAATATTCCCCCTGTGGCGATGGTGACACACGATCCCCGTTTCCGGTATGATGCGCGGGGAGCAGGGGGGAAGTCAAGGGGAAAGACCGGCCGGGAGAACGCCCGGAGACGGAAGCGGTATGGATGGGAACTCCCGTATGATATGGAAACGAGGGGTGAATTTGCTTTTGGGGGAAGCCCGGAGGCTCCGGCCGGTAACTCACCCCCTGGCCCCATTGTCGTAAACTTAAGGCTGGGATGCGGAGTAAATGATGCTCATGGGTACTCCTGACGCCACTGAACCCTCTGCCGCCTCCGGCGGCATCTCCCTTGTCAAGGGAGATAGAAGAGCAACGTCATCATCGCCCTGCTGGGGCTTGTTTTCTCAGTTGTCCCCCTTAACAAGGGGGATGTCCGGAGGACAGGGGGTTCAGCTCCCCGTGAGTGCCCATACGATACATCCGTTCCAGTATCACCCCTTAAGTTTACGACAATGCCCCCTGGCCCCCTCTCTCCAGAGCTTGTCATTACCCAAGTTTTTTGAGAGAGGGAGCAAGGAGTACGCCTTGGACGAGCAGATTGAGTTGTTTCATGCCGCGCCAGAGTGTTTTCCATCCGGGCAAGCCATCACTTTTCCGGTTGAGGTGTCCGCCAAGTCGTCCGATTGCCAACGCGACTTCACCGACGGTATGGATGGGGCGCTTGAGTCTGGCCCGGAGCACCCGGAGTTCCAGTTCGCTCAGCCCCGCGCTTTCCGCGGGCGCATCGGGGGTAATCCGGGCGGTTTCCCGGAGACCGACCAGCCGGAGCGCGACCAGACTCATGACCGCGATGGCCGCGAACAGCCGTTCCACGGCTTCCAACTGCAGCCGTTCCGCGCCCAGTCCCGTTTTCAGCGCGGCATGGAACTCTTCGATGAGCCAGCGGGTGCTGTACTTCCGGACCACCTCCATGGCCTCCTCCAGGGTGTCTACTGGTGCATCGGTCAACAGCACCCACTCCAGGGGCTCCTCACCGGGCGGGGGATCGAGTTCAAAGACCCGCACCACCGAGCATCGGATCGGCTCCATCCGGCCGGGCTTTTGGCCGGGGCGGCGCGGCGAGCGCAGCACGATGGGCAGGGACGCAACGGCCAGACGAGCCGTGCGGGCGGGCTTGTCGGGACGGGAGCGTAACGCTAAAGTGAAGCTGCCCAGTGGCTCGGCCTGATCGATGGTCGTGAAAAGCGTACCGGTGTCGTTCCCCTGGGCATCCACGAGCGCCCGGTCTTGGGCCGCGCGGACGATGAACCCCTGACCGAGTTCGGTACACTGTGCCAGGAACTCGTAGATGTCCGCACCGCGGTCGCACACCCGTTCCCAGCGTACCCCGGCGGGCGCTTTGCCCAGGCGTTTGCCGTTACGTAACCACAATTCGGATTCCCGGACACGGTTCTTTCGCGCCTGGGAGTCCTGCTTGTTCTCACCCTCCGGCCGGGGCGTCCGGATATGATAGACCTGGTCCGCCAGCCCGAGCACATCCACGGGCGGCCGGGTGGATTGCGTGCTTGAGGGAGCCGTCCAGCGCACCGCAACGGTGCTGTGCAAAAGAAATCCCTGCTCATGCTTCCGGCCCGTTCCAATCGGCCCCAGTCCCCGGATGGGCTGGTTCCCGGACCAGGACAGGGTGGTGGTATCTTCAATGAGCAGAATCGTTTGCCCCGCTTGGGCAATCTGCCGGGCCACCTCTGCGCGGTGGGGCTTCTGCACCCGGTCCGGGGTAACGGTCGGAAGACGGAACACGGCATACACCGCCTTGGTATCGGACCATGAATCGAACAGGTGGGGAATGGCTACGCCCGGTCGTTCCGCCATAGCGTGGGCGATCTGAACAATCCGCCGGGTCCGGCGCGAATTCCCCACCTTGACCCCGGCGAACGTGCGGTTCGCCCAGGTCGCTGTCTCAAAAGATGAAAACGGTGTTGCCATAATGCTACTTCTCGGGAGAATGGTGAATCGGTGCGGACCACGCTGGCCCGCACGTCTCATACTCCCGAATGTCGATACTGTTCGCGGCTTTATTCAGATTGTGTTCTCCGCACTACTCTATTTCTCGCAAACTTGGGTAATGACAAGCTC
>JAWLHT010000390.1:0-3881 GCA_041690195.1 Candidatus Latescibacterota bacterium | reverse complement strand
CAGAGAGAGGGGGAACCGAGCCTTAGAACAGACCGGGACAGCCGATAACGGGTCATCCCCTCTCTTGCGAGAGAGGGGAACGAGGGGTGAGTTAGCTTTTCAAAACACCCGTTCACTAATAATCGATTGTCTTTACGACAATGCTCCCGTATCTCCCCTTGACTTTTTCCCACTTTTCTCCCTACATTGCTTCAAACGACTGTCCCGCATTCCCGTTCGACCTCCGAAGGAGGACCCGTCATGCCAAAGAGTCGCCGCGCGTTCCTGGGCGCGGCGGCCGCCGCCGGAGCCGCCGCCGCCATTCCGGCCCCGGACGCCGCCGCGCAGTCCGCTCCCGCTCCCTCCCGCCCCCGTCCCACCCGCCGGACGAACATTTCCGGACGCACCTTCAACGGCCCCTATTCCGGCCCATACCTCAACCGGCTCGCCTTCCCCATCGGCGGCATCGGCGCGGGAATGTTCTGCCTGGAAGGCACCGGCACCCTCTCCCATCTTTCCGTGCGCAACGCCATGCAGGTCTTCAACGAGCCCTGCACCTTCGCCGCGCTCACCATCCGCAAAACCGGCGGCGAAAACACCGCCCGGGTCATCGAGGGCCCCGTTCCGGACTGGAAGATCTTCGGACGGGCGGGCTGCGGAGACGGCGCTCCCCGGAGTTCCTACGGTTTCCCCCGCTTCCGGGAGGCCTCCTTCCTGGCCCGGTTTCCGTTCGGCACGGTTACCCTCCGCGACCCGCAGATTCCCCTCGATGTGGAACTCACCGGCTGGAGCCCCTTCATTCCCGGAAACTCCGACGATTCCAGCCTGCCCTGCGGCGCGCTGGAGTACCGCTTCCGGAACACCGGGACCCGTCCCGTGGACGCCGTATTCTCCTGGAATACCGTCAATTTCATGGCGGTGGGTCGCGACGGCAACTCCATCCTGCCCATCCGGGGTGGATTCGTGCTCCACCAGGATGCCGCTGAAAAGAACCCTGAACACGAGGGCGATTTCGCGGCCTTTACCGATGACCCCGCCGCGACGGTGGACCACTGCTGGTTCAAGGGCGGATGGTGGGACGGCCTCACCCTGGCCTGGAAGAACATCCAGGACGGAACGGTTATGATGAACCCGCCGGTGAAAGGGCCGGGGCCCGGCGCTTCCATCTTTGTCCCCTTCTCTCTCGCGCCCGGCGCGGAGAAAACCATCCGGGTCATGACAGCCTGGTATGTCCCCAAAACCGTCCTGCGGGTCGGCGAGAATCCGAAGGAAGCGGGCGGCGACGAGTTCCCGGAAGACGACCCGCTCCGTTCCCGCACCCATGTCCCCTGGTACGCGGTCAAATTCCGCTCCGTCGGCGAGGTCGCCGATTACTGGCGGCTCTCCTACGACCAGCTCCGCAAGAAGAGCGCGGCGTTCCGCGACGCCTTCTACGATACCACGCTCCCGCCCGAGGTGGTGGAAGCCGCCGCCGCCAATCTCACCATCCTCAAGTCCCCCACCGTGCTCCGAGCGCCGTCCGGGCGGCTCTGGGCCTGGGAGGGCTGCAACGACGGCGGCGGGTGCTGCCACGGCACCTGCACCCATGTCTGGAACTACGCCCAGGCCATTCCGCACCTCTTCCCCGACCTGGAACGGAGTCTCCGCGAGACCGAGTTCTTCGAGAGCCAGACCGAGAGCGGCAACCAGACCTTCCGCTCCTTTCTCCCCATCCGGGAGATCGCGAAGGACGGCTGGCCGGCATCCGACGGTCAGCTCGGGGGGATCATGAAGGTCCACCGGGAATGGCGCATCTCCGGCGACACCGCCTGGCTCCGCCACATGTGGCCGGAGGTGACAAGGAGCCTCGACTATTGCATCGCCTCCTGGGACCCGCGCGGTACGGGGCTCCTGGAAGAACGCCACCACAACACCTATGACATCGAGTACTGGGGCCCCGACGGCCACTGCTCCAGCTTCTACCTCGGGGCGCTCGCCGCGGCCTCGGCCATGGGCGCGGCCCTCGGCGAGGATGTTTCCCGCTATCGCACCCTGCTGGAAAAAGGAACGGAACGCCTCGAATCCGAACTCTGGAACGGCGAGTACTTCTTTCAGAAGGTGATATGGGAGGGCCTGAACGAGAAATACGAACCCCTGGCTCCCGCCGGAAACGGCGCGGGATACCAGCCCGTGGTGGACCTCCTCAACCGTCAGGGACCCAAGTACCAGTACGGCACGGGCTGCCTCTCCGACGGTGTCCTCGGGTTCTGGATCGCCCGGATGTGCGGCCTCGGCAAAATTATCGACCCGGCCAAAGTGAAATCCAGCCTCGCCTCCATCCACAGGTACAACCTGAAGCACGACCTTTCCGAGCACGCCAACCCCCAGCGGCCCTCCTACGCTCTCGGGAACGAAGGCGGCCTGCTGCTCTGCTCCTGGCCCCACGGCGGCGCGCTCGCCCTCCCCTTTGTCTATTCCAACGAGGTCTGGACCGGCATCGAATACCAGGTCGCCTCCCACTGCATGCTCGAAGGACTGGTCGAGGAAGGGCTGGACATTGTCCGCACCGCCCGCGCCCGCTACGACGGCCGGGTGCGCAACCCCTTCAACGAATACGAGTGCGGTCACTGGTACGCCCGCGCCATGTCCAGCTACGGCCTCATCCAGGGGCTCACCGGCGCTCGCTATGACGCCGTGGAGAAAACGCTGTACATCGACTCGAAGGTCGGCGACAGCTTCCGGAGCTTTTTGTCCACAGCCACGGGGTACGGGACGGTCGGAATGAAGGCGGGAAAGCCGTTCCTGGAGGTGAAAGCGGGGAAGATCGAGGTGGAGAAGATCGAGGTGACGGAGAGGAGATGAGGATGGAGGGGTAGTCTTTGTCTACTCAATATCAATGCATCCATTCTGTTGGATTGTATTCATGTGGAGGTACAATGGGTCCGTATCATTGTTGCTTTTGTGGTCAGGGTATAGAGATTGGTACAAAAAAAGGGTTGGGTGTATTCGATTGTCCAGAATGTGGAAAATATACAATAGCAAAAGACGTCCATACCTTTCTTTTGAAGAACCCACAAAAAAATATACACCTACTCTCGGGTTTAATTCGGGAAATGAATGACCGTAACGAATCAATTGAACCAATTACCGAAAAGAATTATGAAAGTCTTTTTTCTCATCCCTATGTTCCAAAAACTACAATGGAGAAATTGGACAAGCTGCTTCAATATTTATTTCGGAAGACGGATATACTCTTTGAAGAAATCAAGTATGACAAAATGCCTGCGATTGCATACGCAAAAAACCTTGATGAGTTGGAGCAAATGGTAATTGCGCTCCACGACATGGGTTTTCTTGAATTTCAACCCGGTGGAAAAGTCAATCTCACACTGACAGGCATCCAGCGCGCCGAAAGTCTTCAAAAAGAAGTCGTCAACAGCAAGCAATGTTTCGTGGCAATGCGGTTCAATGATGAAATGATGGGGATATACAATAAGCATATCATGAAAGCGGCACAAGATGCCGGTTACCAGTCGCTCAATATCAGCCAAAAAGAACATACCGATAAAATCTGCGACCAGATTATCGCCGAAATCCGTCGAAGCAAGTTCCTCATCGCCGACTTCACCGATCAACGGGGGGGAGTCTATTTCGAGGCGGGTTTTGCTCTCGGCCTGGGTTTACCAGTTATATGGACGTGCCAAAAAGATGATTTACCAAACCTGCACTTCGACACTCGCCAGTATAATTTCATAGACTGGACATCCGGCGAAGAACTTCAGGAACGCCTCACCAACCGTATCCGGGCGACAATTTTGTAACCCCGGAGCCAATTGCAAAAGTCGAACAGACATAACGATAAACTGAAGTATATAGATGAATAATTATGGAGAAAGAAGGGTATAAAAATAGCTAACCCCCGG
>JAWLHT010000389.1:0-3890 GCA_041690195.1 Candidatus Latescibacterota bacterium | reverse complement strand
CGGACCTATGTCAAATCAAACCGCTGGGAGACAGTTTGGCCACATATAAAAACCCTCTCCCGGGCAGCTTGATCAGCGGTACAATTGAGTCTACACCCTAAAAAAATAATTAGATGCAATTTGCAAAACACAGAAAGTCTGCTCGTGCGACGGAAAAAATAGCGGACACGGGAAATACCAGAATGGAAATGAAATAATTCTTACTATCCGGCTTTGTTTCCTCCTGAACTGGGGGAACTATAGTAATGGCGACATTTCGCATTCCGCGTGAGTGGGCATGCTGCCTGAGTTAGAATCTAACGCAGGCTCTTTTCTGCCAAACGCAAGGGCGTTAAATCCGTGTTAATACACGAGCTGGAAAAAATGCATTGCGGGGGAGGAAATGGAACACACCGCATCGAGTGTTTTTGACCTGATGGACCGCTGGCGGCATCTTCCGAACTACCAGCTCGAACGACGGGCGGACCTGTTCTTTGCGCTCTATCTTCCGGAAGTGCTGGAGCAGCAGCTCGGAACCGGATTCCGGGCGAGTGTGATCCCGGAGTTCCCGCTCCGGATCGGGACCATTTATCCCCACATCGAAATCGACAAGTCTTTCAAGCTCGATTATCTGGCTCTCGCTTCCGGTATGGATAAAGCGGTGTTCGTCGAACTGAAGACGGACGGGAGCTCCCGGCGGGACAAACAGGACAAATACCTGGATGCTGCCTGCGAGAAAGGGCTTCCCGCTCTCGCGGAGGGAGTGGTCCAGATATTCCGGGCAAGTTTCGCCAAGCGGAAATACTATCGGCTCCTGACGCTCATGGAGGAACTGCAGCTCATCGAAATCCCCGCGGAATTCCATCGTATCATGGGGCGCCCAACCCTGCAGGGAATCATCGAGGCCTCACACGATATCCGCATCACCTGCCCGGAAATGGAATGCCAGGTCATCTATATCCAGCCCGGTGCAATCGAACCCAGAGAGATCGGCTTCGAGGAATTCGCCGGCATCGTGTCCCGGCATGGGGACCCGATCTCCCAGCGATTCGCCGAATCGCTCCTGAAGTGGAAAAGCTGCCCGGCTGGAGCGGAACAGGAGGAATAGTAATTCCTGTTTCCCGTGCACGCAAACGAAAGTCCCTGCCGAGGCGGGGGCTTTTCATTTTCTCCTGAACCGGATGGCCAAGGTAATGATGGCGGCATTGATGGCAGCGGCCGCGGCGTTCATAACCACCAGGCTGGGGCTTCGATGCGAAAGGCCATACCAGACCCAGCACCCCTGGCCGACCAGGAGAATCAGGAACATGGAAAGACTGACATCGGAAGATCGGCGGAGAAAAATGCGGAACGCCTGGGGCAATCCGGAGAAAGCCATGGCCAGGCCGACGAAAATCATGCGGGATTCTGAGGGGAAAATCATGTGCGACCGCCAGAGAAATACAGATGACGGATGCGAGAAGAAAGCGTATTATATCAACGTTTATATCAACGGTGTGGGGTGTGGCAGTACATCATATGATTGGTGTAACTTGTTGTTGGGTAACTGGAGCCGATGACAGGAGTCGAACCTGCGACCCTCTCATTACAAGTGAGATGCTCTGCCAACTGAGCTACATCGGCCCGTAGAAAAATTTTGTCAGCAACCGTAATATAGGAATCCAACGGGGAAAAATCAAATGGATTGCGTTTGGCTTGTGGAACGGCTGATCGAGCCGTTTCTTTAATGGGCGGGTGATGTTTTTTGGGAGAACTTCAAGGAGGCGCATTCTCCGGCTCTGAATGGGCCCGGAGAAACTGCGGTTGACAATCCGGTGTGCTGCCCGGTTTTTCCGGCCGGGGTATCTTTTTATCTTGCATTGCATTATGATTATTGCTATATTGTGCGCCCATCTTCGTGGGCGGATATGCGCGCGTTTGGACCATCTTTTTTGGAAATCCCCGTATTACATAGAATCAAAAGGAAATGGAGCACATGGAAACGCATCCCGAGTTCTTCCAGGAACACCGTCTCGCCAAGCGCGAACGGTTGATCGAGGAAGGAGTTAATCCGTATCCGTACTCGTTTGCCGCGACGCACACGGTGCGAGACATCATCGATTCCTTTGAACGGCTCTCGGAAAGCGGCGAGTTCGTATCAATCGCCGGACGCATGCTTTCGGCCCGCAAGATGGGCAAATCCTGGTTTCTGGACATCATTGACCGGGGCGACCGGTTTCAGATGTATGTCCGGCCGGACGAAGCAACACCCGAGTCGGTGGCCCTGGTATCCAATCTTGACATCGGCGACTGGATCGGGGTCGCGGGAACGCTGTTCCGGACCCGGACCGGCGAGCCGACCGTTCTGGTGAAACGTTTGGACGTTCTTGGGAAGTCGGTGGCGGACGTTCCGTTCGGGAAAATTCACGAGGGGGGGACGAGTTATACCCTCTCCAGCCTTGAGGTGCGTCGTCAGCAGCGGTACCTGGACTGGATCACCGATCCTGAATCCGTGCGGCGGTTCGAGGTCCGTTCCCGGATCATCTCCCTCACCCGGCGCTGGATGGAGGACCAGGGGTTCATGGAGGTGGATATCCCCACGCTGGAACTGGTCTATGGCGGCGCGGAAGCACGGCCGTTCAAGACCTCGGTCTGGGCGCTCGGCGGGCAGGAAGTGTTTCTGCGGGTTTCCCTGGAACTGCCGCTCAAACGGTACATCGTCGGCGGGTTTCCCAAGGTGTTCGCCCTGAACAAGTGCTTCCGGAACGAGGGCATCGACGCTACCCACAATCCGGAGTTCACCCTCATGGAGTGGTACGAGGCGTTCACCGATTACGAGGACCAGATGGAGCGGTTCGAGGCCCTCACCAGCCACATCGTGCAGAGCATCACCGACGGGCTGAAGCTGACTTTTCAGGGGCGCGAGGTGGACCTGACCCCGCCCTGGAAGCGCATCCGGATTCCCGAGGTGGTGGAGGAGATTTTCGGTCGTCCCTTTGCGGAAATCGACCGCACGGCGCTCACCGCGGAGCTGGACGCCGCCATGAGCGACGAAAAGCTTTCCTATGTCGGCATCACCCGTGACCAGTTCCGGGCGGAGCTGGCCGAGGCCAAACTGGGACACCTGGTCATGGAAAAAGTGGAGAAGCACCTGGAGGAAACCGGGCGGCTGTGGGATCCCTGCTTCCTCTGCGACCATCCGCGAGATATATCTCCGCTCACCAAGGTGAAGCGCGGGAACCCGGATTTCGTGGAGCGGTTCGAACCGCACATCGCCGGTATGGAGGTGGGCAACGCCTATAGCGAACTCACCGACCCCGTGGAGCAGTATGAGCGGTTCCGGGCCCAGCGCATCGAGAAGTCGGTCAAGGGCTATGAGGACCACCCGGTGGACACGGATTTCATTCACGCCATCGGATGCGGTATGCCGCCGACCGGAGGCGTGGGGTACGGTATCGACCGCATTGTCATGCTTATCACCGGTAAGGAATCCATCCGGGACATTATCGCTTTTCCCATGCGCATGAGCAAGGGCGGCGAGTAACCCATACATCGGCGTCAGCGAAAAACGGCGGTGGAATTTGATTCCATCGCCGTTTTTCTATCCAGGCCGGGGCTCCCGGTTCTCCGTACATCTCCGGACGGCTGGCAAAACACAAGCCTCCGGATTATCCGGAATCTTTCCGTATATCCGCGCCGGTATTCCTTCCCTGCTACATCAAAAGCATTTTGCGACTCGAAGCCCGATTCCCCGGCCTGAGGAATGGGCGATAACATACCGGCAGCACCTAAGCACACATGAGTACAGCTTGGTGTGCGATGGCATCCGTGTTTCCCTCAAAGAGTAACTCACCCCTCGTTCCCCTCTCTATCCTATAGAGGGGATGACTCGTTATCAGCCGTCTCGGTGCTCCTTGCGGCTCGGTTCCCCC
>JAWLHT010000388.1:0-3893 GCA_041690195.1 Candidatus Latescibacterota bacterium | reverse complement strand
ACCCCAGATCGACGGCATACTGGAAGATTTGTGCTGGAATGATATTCCGCCATGACGTTTACGCTTCCGGACGGGAAAAAACCCGGCAGTTCGACGACGGTACGCATGGTGTATGACGACACAAACCTGTATATTGCGGTAGAATGCCAGGATACGGATGCTGCCAGTACGATTGCCCTGTTTGACGGCCCGGTCACCGACGAGGAGCACGTGGTGCTTTGTGTTGATGCCGGAAACGATACCACCTCCTATTTCCAGATCGCGGTCTCACCGACCGGAGCCATGTCAGACGCTTTTGTTCTGAACGGAAAAGACGGGGCCCCGGTACGACTGCTTTCCGGGTGGAATTGCGAAAAACTCCGCGGCTCGGTACAGGTTTACGGAGACGGTGCGGGCCCCGGGAACCAGGACAGGTTCTGGACAATTGAAATGGCAATTCCGTTTACGGAAATGGTTACGGCTTCCCGGATTCCGGCAGTATCGGGTGATTCATGGCGGTTAAACATCGGACGGCTGGAACTGACCGGAGGGCGGGAATTCACCGCCGCTTTCCCCACGGGAACAGAAAATATTCACCAGCCGTTGAGGTTCGCGGTCGTTTCTTTCGGAGATTGACATGGCACAGGGAAGATCGGCTCTGTACGAGCTTCTGGATGGACGGGCGTCCTGGCCACCGGTGGTGGTTCCATTCGGGCTCGACCCCTTCGGATGGCACGGTGAGCGGGATAGCTATCGTGATATATGCGCCTTTGCTCTCGAACATTGCACATTGCTTCCAAAGGTGTTACCCTTTTCTGCGCCTCTCTTCATCGGGGAGGGAGAAGCAACCATTGGGACCCGGCACACTGTCGAGGCGGACGGTACCGTGGTGCGCCGTCACTTTCTGACCGCACGGGAACGAACTCTTCGAATGGAAGAGGTGCAGACCCCGGGAGATTCCTCCTGGAAAATCCGGCGCCGCTGGATAGAAACAGATGAGGACCTGGATTTCATCCTGTCACTCGATGTACTTCCACCGGCAGAACCGGATCTCTTTGCGGTCCGGGAAAAAGAACGGCAGGTGGGAGGGCATGGGTTGCCCTATGTCGAGGTGAATGACCCATTCTATACGGTCTGTGAGATGTTTTCCACGGACGCCTTCTATATCCGTACAGTTACAGATTCCGGTGCAATCGAACATCTGATTGGCCTCACTGCGGCACGGATACTGGAAGGTATTGAAAATCTGTGCCGAAAAGCGGAGTGTCCGTTCATCCTCCGGCTGGTCGGCGCGGAAATGGCGGCCCCGCCGTTCATGAGCCGCGCCAGCTTTCTCCGGTTCGAGGGGGACTTCTATCAAAAAGCCGCGCAGATTGCCCGTAGCTGGAATATCCCCGCTTCCTTCCACTGCCACGGTCCGGTGCGCGATATTCTCGATGATGTCTGGGACATGGGGTATTCCTTTGTGGAGCCATTCGAACCGCCGCCCCGGGGGAATCTCACCATTACCGATGCGCTTGCCCGTACCCGACGCCGCGGTGTGGTGTTCGGCGGCGTGGACGAGGTCCTCTTCTGCGCCGGAACCCGGGATGATATCCGGGTGGCGGTCCGGGAATGCCTCGACGGAGCCCGCGGATCGGGCGCGCCCTACATTCTCTCCCAGTCGGCGACCCCGTTCTATGAACCGCTTCCCTCGACGGCACGGGACAACATCATGCTCTTCATGGAACTGGCGGCAAAGGGCTGAAGATGTTTCTCGCGGAGACGCGAAGAAGAGAAAAGCGAAAAGATTTGTTTCAGGCAAAGGCGCAATGAAAGCTAAGGGGTGAAAAAAGAAGAGACTCACTGCGGAGGTGCGGCGCGAACCGTTTTTTCGGGATGCCGGCCGGTGCGATGTGATGTGAAAGCGCGGTGAACTGGAGCGGTTATCGGCAGTTATACCGTAATGGCCCCTGCGTTCATTGAGTTATCCCTTCCGCTCTCCCGGTTCAGACCGTTTTCCTTCTTTTCACTTTGGTACTTTGGAACTATAGCACATTCCTTCATGAGGTTTATCCCATCAGACATTTTGCACTCATCGTCTGCGGCGTGTTCCGCAAGGAAATGGACGCTCTCCGCGCGCGTATTCCCTCCGATGTCGAACTTGAGGAAATCTGGCTGGAGCAGGGGCTCCACCGTGAACCAGTCCGCCTTAACGACCTGATCAAAAGGGAAATCGCCGTCCTCGACGCGCGGAATGAACCGCTCAATGCCATCCTGCTCGGCTACGGCATCTGTTCCCGGGGAACCCTGGGTGTCTCCAGCCCCCGACACCGGATCGTCATTCCCCGGGCCCACGACTGCATCACCCTATTTCTTGGCTCCAAGGAGAGGTATCTGGATGAATTCTCCCGTGCGCCGGGGACCTACTGGTTCACCCCGGGATTCATCGGGGGAAAGATGCAGCCCGGCATGTCCGAAAAGTACGCCGGGGTGCACCGGGAGTTCGAGGAGCAGTTTGAGACGTACCGCGAACAGTTCGGCGAAGAGGAACTGGCCAAATATGTTATTGATCATCAGGAGCAGGCCTGGATAAAGAATTACTCGCGGGGAGCCTATGTGAACAGCGGCCTTTCCGGCGGAGGCGCGCTCCGGAACAAGGCCCGTCGGTTCTGCGAGTCGCGGAACTGGACGTTCGAGGAGGTTTCCGGTGATTTGGGGCTTATCCTCGACCTGGTTCGCGGGAACTGGGACCCCGAGCGGTTCCTCGTGGTTGAACCCGGCGAGACGACGGCCGCCGGCGGAGTGCATGAAATCATCGCGGCCCGGGGCGAGGACCGTCCGGAATGCGAGTTCGCCGGGGAGGATTTCACCCGCCACTATCTTTTCGACGCCGAATACCGGGAAACCTCCGGACCGGCTGAACCGCCCTCCGGGGGGGCCGATCTGGTAATCGGGGTGGATGCCGGGGGAACCTTCACCGACGCCGTGGCGGTTTCGCTCCGGGAACGTCGGGTGCTGGCTGCCGGGAAAGCTCCCACCACCCATCACGACCTCTCCATCGGCATACGGGAAGCGCTTCACACGCTTCCCGGGGATCTGCGCATCTCCGCCGGACGCCTGGCCATCTCCACCACGCTCGCCACCAATGCCATCGTGGAAGAGAAAGGCTCCCGCACCGGGCTCATCCTTATCGGCTACGATACCGATGTCGCCGCGCGGGTGACCGTGGGGTCCGGCGACCTGAAGGTCCGCGTTTCCGGCTGTCACGACATTTACGGTCTCGAAACAGAACCTCTGGACGAGGACGCCCTCCTCAGCGCAGCCGCATCGCTTCTGACCCGGGGCATGGAGTCCCTGGCGGTGTCGTCCTATATGGGGACCCGCAACCCGGACCACGAAATCCGGGCCTTCCGCCTGCTCCGGGAAAAATTCGCCGTCCCCGTCGCGGCGGGACACGAACTCACCGACGACATCGACTCGGTGCGCCGCGCCCACACCGTACTCCTCAACGCCCGTCTCCTGCCGGTCATTGCAGCCTTGATCGACTCTCTCCAGTCGGTAACCAGCGAACTCGGAATGTCCGCCGAAATCCGCCTGGTCACCACCGAAGGCTCCCTCATGAACATTCCGGAAGCCCGTGAGCGGCCGGTGCGTATGATTCTCTCCGGTCCGGCGGCATCGGTGGAGGGAGTGCGCTTCCTCACCGGGCTGCCCTCCTGCGTGCTCGCCGACATGGGCGGGACCACCACGGATATCGCGGTCATCGAGGGTGGCAGCGCCCGCCGCTCGGGACGGGGCGCCACGGTGGGCCGCTATCCCACTTCCATTCACGCCACGGATATTCGAACGGTCGGCCTGGGCGGCGACAGCGCCATCCGCTGGGAGCAGGGGAGGGCGGCGGTGGGGCCGCTCCGCGCGGTCCCGGTGAGCGT
>JAWLHT010000387.1:0-3894 GCA_041690195.1 Candidatus Latescibacterota bacterium | reverse complement strand
CCTCTCTCCAGAGAGAGGGGGAAACCAAGCCACAGGAAACCCCGAGAGAGCTGATAACGAGTCATCCCCTCTATAGGATAGAGAGGGGAACGAGGGGTGAGTTAGATTTTTCAACACAGACAATACGAAAAGGCGAGGTGATCGATGGACCATTCCAGAAGGTCTTCCGTGCGGATATTCGGGCAGTGGTTTCGATGCCTGGCGGCATGCGCGCTCATCCTAACTCCGGCGAGTCTTCTTTCCGCCCAGACCGAAGGGCAGCGGCTGAAGCTCAGCGCCGGGCACTCCCAGGTGATCCAGTTCACGAACCCGGTGGGCCGGGTGTCCATCGCCAATCCGGAGATCGCGGACGCCACGGTGACCACGCCCACCCAGATCCTCCTGAATGGGAAATCCCCGGGGAGCACCAGCCTGGTGGTATGGGACGAAGAAGACCGGTTCACCTCCTTCGATGTCATTGTCCAGAGCGCGGCCTCCACGGAACAGGTCATGCTCCGGGTGCGATTCGCCGAGGTGAAACGCACAGCCATCCGGGAACTGGGCATGGATTTCCTGCTCCGCAACCGGGATGTGGGGGACGACCTCCTGACCGTGGGCGGATTCGCCGGAAAGGTGAGCACACCCCACGACCCGCTCCTGCTTTCGGATAACGTTGACCTTCTGCTCTCGGTTCCCACCCAGAATTTCGCGGCGGTCATCCGCGCCCTGGAGGAAAACCGTCTCCTCACCACCCTGGCCAAGCCCAACCTGAGCGCCATCAACGGCTCGGAGGCGAGCTTCCTGGCGGGCGGCGAATTCCCCGTCCCCATCGTCCAGGGCTCGGCCGGCCTGCAGATGGTGACCATCGTGTTCAAGGAGTTCGGCATCCGTCTCAAGTTCACCCCGACCATCATCGATTCCAACCTGGTGAACGTGAAGGTGATCTCGGAGGTGAGCAGCCTGGACTTCGAAAACGGTATCGAGCTTTCCGGATTCCGGATTCCCTCGCTCATCACGCGCCGCGCGGAAACCACGGTGGAACTCCAGACCGGGCAGTATCTCATCATCGGGGGGCTCATCTCCCGGGAAATGGTGCGGAACGTGGGCCATGTCCCCTTCCTGGGGCAGGTCCCCATCCTCTCCAAGCTTTTCAGCAGCGAGCGGTTCAAAGACGAGGAAACCGAGCTGATTGTCATGATGACTCCGACTCTCATCACCGGCATGCGGCTCGGTCAGGTGACGCAATGACGGTAACATGAAAGCGTGGTGATGTGCATGCTTCGGATATTAAAGAACAAGGACGGTAGTGTCATGATCCTCACCGCCATCTCCCTGGTGGCGCTGCTCGGATTCGCGGCGCTGGCCATAGATGTGGGGGCCATGTACACGGCCAAAAACCAGCTTCAGGCGGCGGTTGACTCCGCGGCCCTGGCAGGGGCCTCGGGGTTGATCGTCAACGATAACGGAGCAACGGCGACAACTCGGGCGAATCAATTTGCGGGACTGAACAACTGTATCAATCTTCCGGTGGCCGCGCCGAACGCGACGGTTACCGTGTCGTTTCCTGTCGCATCCCGCATCCGGGTGGACGCGGTCCGGCCCATGAACCTTTATTTTGCCCGGGTCCTGGGGATCAACACGGCCAACATCACGGCGTTTGCGGAAGCAGAACTCGCGGGGCTGGTCGGCGCTGGTCACATGCGGCCCTGGGCCATCCCGGACCTGAACTACATCCCGGGTCAGTTGGTACTGCTCAAAGCCGGTGCGATCGGCGCGCCATCCACCAATACCAGCTTCTACTATGCGGTGGATTTTCCGCCGCTCGGGTATGATATCGAAAACCCGACCGGCGACCCG
This sequence comes from Candidatus Latescibacterota bacterium, assembly GCA_041690195.1. Lineage (GTDB taxonomy): Bacteria > Latescibacterota > Latescibacteria > Latescibacterales > Latescibacteraceae > JAWLHT01. The sequence goes on along the minus strand of JAWLHT010000387.1, from coordinate 2,058 downwards.
CTGACTGGAACGAGCGTGTACAACGACTGGATATATAACGGGTATAACGACTGGGTGTACATTGATCAGTGGCTGCAGGTCGAACCGGGGAACATGCAGGCGGATATCAAGGCGGTCAATGACCTGATCGACCTGGACCCGACCGCCTCATGGACGGGGGACGGGTTCTACTCTCCGTTTGGCTCGGATAGCCCCCGTGTGATCACCGTCGCGCTCTATGACCCCCTGGCGATTCCTCCATCGGGCAGGAGCGCGGTCCAAGTCGAGGCCTTCGCGGAGTTCTTCCTATCTGATGTCATGGAACACAAAGGATATGATGCGGTTTACGGCGAATACGATAAGGGCGATGTTTTCGGGTACTTCATACGGGACCTGGCGGAAGGCGTTCCCGGCACCGGGAGCCCCTCACTCTCCCTGGGCGTTCATCTTGTCCGGTAACCTGTCCTCACGAACGGGAGCGATATGGCGGAACGAATCGGAATCGTGCACATTGACTCGGAAGACAGCTCGCGGCAGTTCGTGCGGGAGTTGGCGAAAAACAGCCCGTCGCTGCAAATCGCGGCGGAGGCGTCCGACCTGGGACGCGGCTACGACCTGGTGCGTCAGCACCGGCCGGGAATCGTGATTCTCGATCTCTATCCTTCTTCGGAGGCGGCCCTGCTCCTGGCGGAGCGGATTTTCCAGCAGTACCCGCAGACCGTGCTGATCGTGACCACGATCGACACGTCTCCGGATCTTGCCATCCGGGCCATGCGCGCCGGGGTGCGCGAGTTTCTTTCCAAACCCCTCCGCAAGGAGGAAGTGGAAAACGCGCTCCGCTCCGGAATGCGCATCTTGAGCCGGATGCACGCCGGGGAGGAACGGAACGGCAAGGTTATTTCCGTGTTCGGTGTAAAGGGCGGGGTGGGAGCGACCACGGTCGCCGCCAATCTCGCGGTGAACCTGTCGTCCCGCTCCGGGAAGGATGTTCTGCTGGTTGACGCCAACCTCCAGTTCGGGAATGCCGCGCTTTTTCTGAACCTGAAGCCGCGCCACTCGCTGGTGGATGTGGCCATGCATGTCAGCGAACTCGATCCGGAATCCCTCCGTCAGAGCGTCCCCAAACACGACACCGGAGTCGGCCTGCTGGCGGCCCCCCTGCGCCTGGAAGATACGGAACACCTCACGCCGGACCATGTGGAACACCTCATCGGCCTGCTCCGCGCCACCTATGACTACATCATCGTGGACCTGCCGAAAGTGCTCGATGATACCACGGTCAAATTCCTGGACAGCGCGGACGCCATCCTGACCGTCATGACCGCGGACATACCGTCCATCTCCAACGCGCTGCGCTGCCTGGATGCCTTCCGGCGTCTGGAATACGGCGAATCGAAAGTGTTTCCGGTGCTCAACCGCTATGACCCCGCCTCGTCATCGGCGGTGGAGGAACTGCAGAAAACCCTGAAATACCCGCTCTTCTGGAAAATCCCCAACCAGGACTATGCCACGATCATCGGCAGCATCAACCAGGGCATCCCCCTGGGAACGGCCGCGCCGAAATCGCCGGTTTCGCAAAGCCTTGCCGGCATGGCCGACCGCCTCAACGGCAGCGGACACGGGGAATCCCCGGAAAGCCTGAACGGGGAGCGCGAGGGTATCCTGAAACGGCTGCTGGCTTTCCGGAAGTGAAGTTCTCATTCTCTCCGGGAGAGGAAATGGCGGAGGTGACGGCCGGTAACTCACCCCCTTAATCCCCCTTCTTACACCCCAACCCTGGAATCCAGGGTTGGGGACCCCGTCTCCCCAGAGAGAGGGGGAATCGAGCCACAGGGAGCACCGGGACAGCCGATAACGAGTCATCCCCTCTATAGGATAGATGGAGCGGCAAAAAGTCGAAGCAAGCTGAGTTTAAGAATAATGAGGTGTTCATATGTCTTGAGTTCCTCCGAAAGAAGGATATCGCCTTCGCCCGGAAAACAGCCCCCTTCCGGCCCTGACGGGCCACCTTCCCCCGGAGGGGGCAGGGAAAACCGGGTGTGGCGACATCTTTTCTTCCCTTGCCCCCTCCGGGGGAAA
>JAWLHT010000386.1:0-3897 GCA_041690195.1 Candidatus Latescibacterota bacterium | reverse complement strand
CCTCAGGCCGAGGGGCTGGTGATCGTGAATATCCCGGAAAAGGAGGAGGACCGCCTCTTCAGCGAGCATTTTGCCTGCCACGAGTGCAATATCAGCCTGGAGGAGATCGAGCCCCGGCTGTTCAGTTTCAACAGCCCATACGGCGCCTGCCCGTCCTGCTCCGGGCTTGGCTCGAATCTGGTGGTCGATCCGGAGCGGGTTGCGCCGGACCATTCCCTTTCCGTCATGGAGGGCGCCATCCGTCCCTGGGGAGTACCCCGCGGCCACTGGTACTATGCCCAGGTCGTCAATGTCGCGGACCATTACGGCGCAGACCTGACCAAGCCGTTCGGGGAACTTCCCAAAGATTTCCAGCACGTTGTTCTCTACGGGTCCGGCCGGACTTCGATTAATTTCAAGTACACCCGTTCCGACGGAAAGGGGACCGGTCATTACCGGGGAACCTTCGAAGGTGTCATCCCCAACCTGGAGCGGCGGTACAAACAGACCGAGTCGCAGGACATTCGTACCTGGATCGAGCGGTTCATGCGGGCCATGCCCTGCCGCGCCTGCAACGGCGCCCGGTTAAAGCCCGAGGCGCTGGCGGTGACCTTCCGGGGCATGAATATCCGCGAGGTCACCGGGCTTTCCGTGGGTGAAGCCTTCCACCACTTCTCTTCACTTGAACTGAAAGAGAACGAGGAGATAATCGCCCGTCAGATCCTGAAGGAAATCCGGGACCGTCTCCGGTTCATGAACAACGTGGGGCTCGATTATCTCACCCTGGACCGGGTCACCGGCACACTCTCCGGCGGCGAGGCCCAGCGTATCCGGTTGGCCACCCAGATCGGCAGCCAGCTTGTCGGGGTGCTCTATATTCTGGACGAGCCCTCCATCGGCCTCCACCACCGGGACAACAACCGGCTTCTGGAGACCCTGCTCACGCTTCGCGACTTGGGGAATACCGTGGTGGTGGTTGAACACGACAAGGATACCATGCTCAATGCCGATCATATCGTGGACCTCGGTCCGGGCGCGGGCGTCCACGGCGGACAGATTGTGGCGGCGGGAAATCCGAAGGAGATTATGGCCTCTCCCGACTCGCTCACCGGGCATTACCTTTCCGGGTACAGGGAAATCGTGGTTCCGAAGTCACGGCGGGCGGGCAACGGCCAGATACTTGCCGTACGCGGCGCCGCCGGGAATAATCTCAAGGATGTTTCAATTGACATCCCCCTGGGGAAATTTGTCTGCGTGACCGGAGTTTCCGGTTCGGGGAAATCCACGCTGGTGAATCAGACCCTCTATCCGGCGCTCGCGCGCAAACTCATGCGGGCGAACGAAGATCCGCTGCCGTTCCGCGAGATAACGGGCATGGAACATCTGGACAAGGTCATCAACATCGACCAGTCCCCCATCGGGCGGACACCGCGCTCCAATCCGGCGACCTACACGGGAATTTTCACTCCGCTCCGGGATCTCTACACCCAGCTTCCCGAGGCAAAAGTGCGCGGGTACAAGGCCGGCCGCTTTTCCTTCAATGTGAAGGGGGGACGCTGTGAACGATGCGAGGGGGCGGGAATCATCAAGATCGAGATGCACTTCCTGCCGGATGTCTACGTTCCCTGCGAAGAGTGCAAGGGGAAACGCTACAACCGGGAGACCCTCGACATAAAGTTCAAGGGGCTTTCCATCGCCGATGTACTTGATCTCACGTGTGAAGAGGCGCTGGACGTTTTCGAGAATATTCCTGTCCTCAAGCGCAAACTGACCACGCTCCGTGATGTGGGACTCGGGTACATTCATCTCGGGCAACAGGCCACCACCCTTTCCGGGGGCGAGGCCCAACGCATCAAGCTGGCCGGAGAGCTTTCCCGGGTCAGCACCGGACGAACGGTGTACATTCTCGACGAGCCCACCACAGGTCTCCATTTCGCCGATGTCAGCATGCTTCTTGGCGTACTCGCTCGTCTCGTGGACAAGGGGAACACCGTGGTGGTGATCGAACACAACATGGATGTCATAAAATGTGCCGACCACATCATCGACCTGGGACCCGAAGGCGGGAGCAGGGGGGGTATGATATTGGCACAGGGGACGCCCGAGGAGGTGGCGAGGGTGCAGGAGTCCCATACCGGGCAGTATCTGAGTAATGAGTTGCGATAGGAAATCCGGCATGCATCAAGAAGGGTAACTATGGCAGACACTTTCATAATGACGGTGTTCTGCCGGACGGATAAAAAAAACGGGACGCGGATGTGGCGTCCCGTTAAGTATCTTCAGGTATGAGCCGGTCAGAAGCCGAGTGAGCCCCGGATGCACCTGATCATGTCTCCGTAGCTTGGATTGGACAGCTTGTAGCAAAAGCTGCTGCCTTCGCGGATTTTTTGTACGATTCCAACACTCTTGAGGATTTTCAGTTGCTGGCTGATGATCGGCTGGGGATATCCCAGCATTTCCGAAAGCTCCATAACCCGCAGGCTGTTTTCCTGCAGTGCATCGATGATCCGCAATCGGATAGGATTGCCGAAACCCTTGAACACTTCCGCCGCTACTTCCAGTTTTTCCAGGTCTGCATTCGTTAAGCTCATTTGGTTTTCCCCCTTACTGCAAAATTAATAGCAATATAGCTATTGGGTCAAGCAAAAAATATGAATTTATAAAAAAAATATTAATGTAATATCCATACGGTTTTTCGGCGGTTTGGTTCCTTTGCGTTCGAAAAATGATGAGTTTTCCGGAATCGGGACGCTCGCTCCACCGCGTGCCCGTGCAACAAGGAAACCAACCGAAAGGGAAGGGGGCTGTTTTCCTGATTTCCCAATACGGATGCCCCGCCTTTTTGTACGGTCTGGAGCGGTTCGGTGGGGCTTGAGTTGAGACAGCGTGCTCCGGAGGTGACCGGCTGAATCTTCTCCCCGCGACCTAGCTCGCAGGACGAGGCGCTCCACACCTTCCCCGCATGTACTTGCCGCAAACGCATACCCCGGGAAACCGCGTATCCCCGTTGGAGGAGATGGAATACCGGGACCATCCGTCCCGAATGCTCCGTGTGGGCTTTCCGGATGTCCGGAACAGGCTTTACCAGTGGCCCAACTCCATCCTCGCATTGACTTTCGGCCCTGGAACCGGTATATTTGTTTTTTACACTTTTCCTGACCGGTAATTGAACGCGTATTCCGCGTTCTTCGAAAAATAGATCGTTGGCACATGTCAAACATAAGCGATTCTGCTCCCCGCCAGCGCGATGGCCAGCCCTGGCGCACGACACTTGCGGTCATGTTCATGGCCCAGCTCTTGTCCGGGGTGGGGTTTTCATTCGTTTTCCCGTTTTTCCCCTTTTATTTTCGGCAGTTGGGGCTGCAAAACGATAACGAGGTATTCCTGTGGATGGGATACACCTCCCTCGTTTTCGGCGTCACCATGGCGATCTCGGCTCCCCTGTGGGGGCTGGTCGCGGACCGGTACGGACGCAAAATCATGGTGATCCGGTCCATGCTGGCCGGTGCGGTTGTCCTCGGGCTTATGGGACTGGCCGCAAATCCCTGGCATATACTCATCCTGCGGTTCCTGCAGGGGATGACCACCGGTACGGTGACCGCGTCGGTGACCCTGGTCTCCAGTGTGACCCCCGCGGCGAGTCTGGGATTCAGCCTGGGATTGATGCAGACCGGACTGCTGGTAGGAAACGCCATCGGCCCCTTCGTCGGAGGTATCCTGGCCGACCATTTCGGATACCGGGTTCCCTGCGGGCTGGCGTTCATCATTCTCGCTCTGGGAACCCTGCTGGTGGCTTTCGGCGCAAAGGAGAACTTTATTCCCCCATCCGGACGGGAGAAAAACGGCTTCCGGACCATGGGAACGATTCTCCGCACCGAAGGCTTTTTGACCGTGCTGGTGGTATACTTCATGATCTAT
>JAWLHT010000385.1:0-3930 GCA_041690195.1 Candidatus Latescibacterota bacterium | reverse complement strand
CTGGAGTTCCACCCTCCTCCCCGTACGATACGCTTGCTTCCGACGCGATTTCCCGACGGGTTCACAGCATCACCCCCGGAATATGGACCATCCCAATCGGCACACCATTCCCACACGTTCCCGGCCATGTCGTACAAGCCGAATCCGTTGGCAGGAAAACGCCCCGGAGCGGAAAGATACTTCTTCCACCCATCACCGCCTTCCATGGGGTGGTTCAGATTGGCCCGGCCCGATGCGGACTGACCGCCCCAGGGGAATCTGCTGTCTTTCAGGCCGCCACGCGCCGCATACTCCCATTCGGCCTCGGTCGGAAGGCGCGCTCCGGCCCAGCGGGCAAACGCTGAGGCGTCATGCCAGGAAACATATACCACCGGCCGTTCGGGATGTTCGAGTTGAACGTCCCATTCCGGCGGACGGGAATGCCCTGTCGCCTGGAGAAAAACATCGTACTGCTTCACGGTCACTTCGTCGCGGGACATTTCAAAGGAGGAGACGGTCACCCGACGCACGGGACGGCAGACGTCCGGAAGATCACCCTCGGTATCCCCCATGGTGAACGTGCCGCCGACAACCGGTATCCAGACAATCCGGGCGGTGAGACGCTCCGGCGCATTCTCTCCGGATGCAGCCCGGTCTGACATGGCAGAAGGGGAGGATGGCGCTTCCGGGCGGACGGCAGTCTCCCCGCCCTCCGAAGACGTCCGCGGTACGGGTGCGGCGGATTCCGCTGCTTTTTCCATGGTGGATGACGAAACCCGCTTCTCCGGCAACGCGGGTGTCTTTGGGGCTGTCACCTTGGAAGAGCCAGAGGAGGACAGGGGAACGGCGGTTGATCGGGACGGCGGTTCAGACGCCGGCGCCGCCTTTCCCGGTTCCGGTTCGGACACAGTCCGGGAAGGCTGCATTTCCCCCGTGACGCCGGAAGCGGGAGGAGCAGGCGAGGACGACAACCCTTCGGTATCCGGCTTTTCCGGAGTATCCGGGGACGCGCTCTCAGCCGAAAGTTCAGGCGCGGGTTCGGAGGGACTCGGAGCGGCCTCTCTCACCGGAAGGATCGCATCCTCCGGAGAGCGCATCAATTCCCGCACAAGCAGTCCCGATGAGATCAGCAACAGAACGGCGGCAACAGCCAGGGCCGCATAAAGTCCGGTGCGCTTTCGCTCTCCGTGTTCGGTGTCTTTTCCGGAAACGGGGGAAGCATCGGCCCTGCCCACCGGTTCGGCATCCGATCCCGTGGAAATGAGCCGTGTGGCGCCGTCCCCCGTCTCTCCCGACAGGGTGCGGTCGGACATCCCGGGAGGATGGCCGGAAAGTCCGGCGGCCATGATCATGGTTTCCTCAGGCAAGCCGGACGGTTGTCGAGATTCGGGCGCATCGGATGGTTCAGCGTGCGACGGCGCCGCGGACCGATCGACGTTTTCCGCAAAGAACGCATCGTGGAGAGCCCGGCCGAATACTGCGGCGCTCGGGGGTCGATTCGCCGGATCCTTGGCGAGAGTCTGCATGATCAGATCGGAAAGCGGCTCAGGAATATTCGGCCGAAGAGTCAGCGGCAAAGGCGGGACGACATGGACCTGGTGATAGAGAAGAGCGGTGTGGTCCAGACTGCTGAAAGGCGGCTTGCCGGTAACCATCTCGTAAAGGAGGCAGCCCAGGCTGTACAAATCGGAGCGGCCGTCCAGCTCTTCCCCCCGGATCTGCTCCGGACTCATATACAGCGGGGTGCCGATGAACATCCCGGTCTGGGAAAGCGAACTGTCGCGCATGGCCTTGGCAATCCCGAAATCGACCACGACCGGCTGACGTTTGCGGTTGATGAGGATGTTTTCCGGCTTGATATCACGATGCACCACCCCTTTTTCATGGGCATGCTGCAGGGCGAAGCAGACCTGAATGCCAAGCCTGGCCACGATCTTCGGACTGATCAAACCACCCTGACGGATGATCTGGGCGAGCGACACCCCTTCGATATAAGCCATGGTGTAATAGGAAAATCCCTGCACCGTATCAACATCGAATATCTGTATGATATTGGGATGAGAAAGGTTGGCGGATATGCGGGCTTCGCGAAGGAAACGCTGGGAAAAGGTTTCGTCCGCTGAAAGTTCCGGGGGCAGAAGCTTAAGCGCAACATCCCGGCCCAGACGCTTGTCACGGGCAAGATACACCACGGCCATGCCTCCGCGCCCGAGTTGCCGGAGAATTTCGTACCGTTCCGCCACGGCTTGCCGGAATCGCACCAAGTGAGATTCTCCGGGATGCACAGCCGCGGAAGGAAACGGCCGGTTGTCCGGAACGGCTGTTCCGGCTCCGTTTATTCTGGAAACCCTGGTTCCACAGCTCGAACAGAATTCCGCATCGTTCCGATTCTCGGCGCCGCAACGGTCACAGAACATCGTTTCCTCGCGATGAAAATGGCATATGCAGGGAAGTACGCGAATATTTATATGCATGTTCCGGGCCAGACAAGTCAACAGGTTTTTCGGATTCTGACGTGATCCAATGATTGCCGGCCAGCACAGCTCTGCACCACAAGCCGGAGAAATGCACCTTGGCCGGCAATACTTGTGCGGAAAGGCTCTACGCAACCGGCATCATAATTTCCCTGCGGCAAAAACATCCGGAAAAAAGTTCCCCTTGATCATCCCATGTTTCCATCCGGAGATTGACATCAACGGGAAAACGATGATGCGGTATGTCGGCTGCTTTCTGCTAAAATGCGTCCATACCCCCGATACTCCCCTTTTCCTCTCGCCGTAAGAGAAATGGGAAAAAGGCGGCTCTGGCTCTTCCGCGATATCTCCGCACTGAAATAATTGAATCAAGATATTGGCTCCGGTCAGCAATCGGTTCTGTTCTGTGATGCAGCCGATTTCCTCTTTATCTCCCGTGCCAAGGGAATGTCACCGGAGCCGACAGAGAGAGTTCAGCAACGCCCGGAGCGTCGGATAAGCGTGTTTTCCCTTGTCCTGCCGCCCCAACCGAAGCCTGCCTATCCACATTACCCAAAACAATTCTCTACCCAAGGAGGGAATAGCGAACGGACTCAACGCGGGTGCTTTCAGAGTGTTTCAACACGCTGATTCCTTTTCCCAAACATGGGCCACGACAGGTGATTGGCCCCGGGATCATGGGTATCCGCCCGGTCAGCCGGCCCGTATACTCCATATTGGCGGCGCATGGCAGTCCATTCACCCCGCATTCCCTCCAGTATTCCGGTTTGATTGGCAAACAAATTGCGTATTTTATCACGGGCGCCCCCTTTATGGAAGGATTTTGAACGATTTGGACTTGACCAGGACATTTCGCCGGGTACTCCCCTGGCTGGCGATACTGCTGGGAGTATGCAGCCATTCTCCGGCCCAGGAGGAGACAGATTACGGAACAATCACCGGCGTTTCCGGGAAAACGGCAACCGTGGAGTTCGCGCAACGGGACATCGCGGTGGGCGATGTTGTTGAGTTCTGGCGATTCCGCGCCATCATCGACCCTGTCAGCGGTATAGAGCGAGGAAATTCAAAAACCCTGGTGGCACGGGGCATTGTTGACGACATCGGACTCGGCAAAGCCTCTGTTACCATAACCGAACAGGTCGGCACCGAACGTGTGGTCCGAAGCGACCGGGCGCTCATCACAGGTCTCCGGAAACAGGTGGTGCATAAAGTCGGCCGCATCCAGGAACTCTCCGCGGACCGCAAGGAGATGACCATCGACCTGGGCAGCGAAGACGAGATCGGCGAGGGCGACGAATTCCTTATTCAGCGCACGGAAAATATTTACGATCCCCAAACCAACCAGGTCACCGGTACCAGCCGGGTCGATGTCGGCCGGAGGAGGGTAAACACGGTTCGGGACCGCTCGAGCAAGGCAACGGTAACCCGTCTGGAGCCGGGCATGGAACTGCAGAAGTCCGACTCGATAGTGTTTACT
>JAWLHT010000384.1:0-3968 GCA_041690195.1 Candidatus Latescibacterota bacterium | reverse complement strand
AAAATTTTTAGGAGTTTCCGGCGGCGTTATATCTGCGGGAGCCGTAATTTCCGAGCACCCGTTCAGAAAAATAACGGTCGATGTAAAAATAAAAGTCCGGAAGGCCGGTCCCATTTTTTTGCGAAAGAAATCATTTATCGTTTTCATTAGTCGCCCGTGTGAGAAGCAGGTGTTTTCATATGAAAATACAGTATTCCAGCAATTTCCTAACCGGAAATTGCTGAGGAAAAGCTAAAAATTTTTCCTGCCTCGGAATTCTGATTTTGTTTGTCGTGTCCACATGGTGTCCCCGCATGCCTCCGGAAGCATACAGCACCGTGCCGGAGGGCGATCACAAGAAACCTTCAATAATCCGGGCCGGCTATCGGAAAATACTCGCCGCTTTCGGTGTTGTCAACCGAGAAAGCGCTCTGTTCACACCCGCTCGAAAACTTTTCCGGGGCGTTGCCGGATCAGCCCGTCCATTTCGAGAAGCGTCAGCTCTGTGAGAACGATGGGAATCGTCTGTCCAAGACGGGCGCAGATGACCTCCACCTGGAGCGGCCCGTGGCTGAGGGCGGTGACAATGTCTCCCGCCAATCCCGGGGGGACGGGACGGGCTGCCGGAGGTGATGCCGGACGGCGACGGAGGTGGGCGGAAGGTTCGGGATCATGCTCATCCGGACCGGAATCGGGAACGGGCCTCCCCAGAAACGATAGTATCTGCTCGAACCGTGCCACAGGATGGGCTCCCCGGGCGAGCAGACTGTTTGTCCCCTCGCTGGAATCGGAATCCGCATTGCCTGGTACCGCGAAAAGGGGACAGCGGGCTTTGAGCGCCATCTCGGCGGTAATGAGCGCGCCGCTGCGGGACGGGGCCTCGGTGACGATAACCCCCTGGGAGAGGCCGACCACGACTGCGTTCCGGGCGGGAAAATTTCCGGGGCTGCACCTGGTTCCCATGGGAAAGTGGCTTACCAGGCAACCGGTTGCGGCAATGTCCTCGGCCAGTCCCCTGTTTCCCACGGGGTAGAGAACATCCACACCGCAACCGAATACGGCCGCCGTTTTCCCGTTTTCATCCAGTGCCGCCCGGTGTGCCGCGGTGTCGATGCCAGCCGCCATGCCGCTCACTACGCAGTATCCGGCGCGCACCGCGCCCGAGGCCAGCCGCCCGGTAATAGCCTCGCCCCAGGCGGTGGGACGGCGTGTTCCGACGAAAGCCAGCGCGGGCATGGAGAGCACGCCCGGATCGCCCCGAAGGAACAGTACCGGCGGGGCCGAGGCGAACCGGTTCAGAAGAGGCGGGTACTCGGGATCATCCCGGGTCACCACCACCGCACCGAACCGGGCCATGCGTTTTTCCTGGTCCCGGACGAACCCGTCACGGTCGAATTCCCGCAACGCCCGGAGAACTTTTTCCCCGGCTCCGGCGGCCCGCAGTTCCGGGTCCGGAGCGGTAAACACCGCGCCCGCGGAACCAACCCTGGCCACCAGCCGGGCAAATGTTTTGGCGCCCACACCGGGAACCCCGTACAGAGCTATGGTGTCAGCCTGGGAATCGTTCATGAGAATAGCATCCAGGAGTCAGGAGGAAAATTGTCTCACGCCAAGGCGCGGAGACGCAAAAAGTAGAAAGGGGTGAAGAAAGCACGGATTGAAATAATACGGCTATCAGGTTGGACGGCAGGACAGGGATAGGGGGGACGAAAACATGCGTTTCCCTCACCTCGAGTCTTTTTTTCAGTCACCCCCCTTGACGCGGGGGATGTCCGTAAGGGCAGGAGGGACAGCGGAGCGAGTGACCGGAAACAAACTTTCCTGATACTCCCACCGCTGCTGAACCCGTTGCCGCCGGAAGAAAAGCGGGCGAGTATGCCCCGTGCGTCCTTTCCGCCCCCGGTATCCCGTCAGCCGCATCTTCATCCGTATCGTTCCCGCGGTTCCAATGATTACTCCGCCGGGACCCGCTGAATCCGCGCCACTGTGCTCCCGAGCAGGTACACCAGTCCGTTGATCCCCTCGCCGGTGACCGCCGAAGCCGTTACAACCGGAATGCCCTCGCCGAAATCGGGACGGGGCGGTTGCTCGCCCGGCGGCAGGAGGTCGGTCTTGGTGAGGACCACCAGACGGGGTTTGCGCATCAGCTCTTCGCTGTGAAGCGCCAGTTCCTTCTGGAGCAGCCGGTACTCCGCCACCGGGTCTTCGTGGGTGGACTCTATCACGAAGAGGAGGACCTTGGTCCGCTCGATATGACGGAGAAAGCGCAGCCCCAACCCCTTGCCCTCGTGCGCGCCCTCGATGATGCCGGGGATGTCCGCCATGACGAAGTTCTTGTCCATTTCATACTGCACGATGCCGAGAATTGGCTCCAGCGTGGTGAAAGGGTAGTCCGCAATCTTGGGGTGCGCCGCAGAAACCCGGGAAAGGAGCGTGGACTTTCCCGCATTGGGGAATCCAACCAGGCCGACATCGGCGAGAAGTTTCAATTCCAGGAGCAGGGTACGCTCCTCCCCGGGCTGGCCGGTGTCGTGACGGCGCGGGGACTGGTTTGTGGCTGTGGCGAAGCGGGCGTTTCCTCGTCCTCCGCGCCCGCCTTTGGCGGCCACCACCCGGTCTCCCGGCTCGGAAAGGTCGGCAATTACCATTCCGGTTTCCTCGTCCCGGGCTACCGTTCCCGGCGGCACCGGGATAACGACGGACTCGCCGCTCCGGCCGTGCTTGCGGGCGCCTTCGCCCCGGCCGCCGTTGACGGCCCGGAAATGCTGATTGAACTTGAACTTGAGCAGGGTGTTTTCGTTGGTATCGACCACAAAGACGATATCACCGCCGTCGCCGCCGTCACCACCGTCCGGCCCCCCGCGGGGAATGAACTTCTCCCGGCGGAAGGATACCGCGCCGCTGCCCCCGGCGCCCGCCCGGATAAATATCCGTGCCTCGTCTACAAACATGGGAACTCCCGAAAAGAATGTTTCTCGCAGAGACGCAGAGAAAAAATCATGAGAGAAATAGAGAAAAGCAAAAACGGGTTAATAATTGTTCACCACACGAACAATGCCATCCTTCATTCAATCCCACAAATTTACATTGAAGTTTACGAGCTTCATTCCGGTGAGTTTCAGGTAGGTAAGCAACTGTTTCCGGTGCACCGGCTGCAGAACTTCGACCGATTTCAATTCCACGATCAGCCGGTTGTCTACAACGATATCCGCCCGAAATCCCGCGTCCATTCTGATGGATTCGTACACCACGGGTACCTCGACCTGCCGTTTTGCCGCAATACCCCGCTTGCGCAGTTCGTAAATCAACGCCTCTTCATACACCGATTCGAACAACCCCGGTCCCAGTGCACTGTGTATACGGACGCAGCAATCCACAATTATACCGGAGAGTTCATTTTCGGTCGGCATTACGGCGGTGTTTCCTTTTTTACTGTACAGCTCAGTGTATTAGCCCGTTCATATATATCAGCACATAGTTCATGTTTTCTCTATATTATTCCCTAATTGTTTTTTCTCTCTTTTTCTCTCTTTATTTCCCTCTGTGTCTCTGCGAGAAATGTTTTCACATTCGCTCGATGATGGCTTTGGCGAAATCGCTCGTGCTGAGTTTCGTCGCGCCGGTCATGAGACGTTCCAAGTCATAGGTCACCTGCTTGTCGCCGATGGCCGCTTCCAGCCCCCGGAAAATTAGGTCCGCCGCCTCGTTCCAGCCCAGGTAGTTGAACATCATGCACCCGGAGAGGATGAGCGAGGAGGGGTTGGCGCAGTTCTGGCCCGCGTACTTGGGCGCGGTGCCGTGGGTGGCCTCGAACACCGCGACATAATCGCCGATGTTCGCACCGGGGGCCATGCCGATGCCGCCGACTTGGGCCGCGCAGGCGTCGGAGAGATAATCGCCGTTGAGATTGGGTGTGGCAACGACTTCATATTCGGAAGGCCGCAGGAGAATCTGCTGGAACATGGAGTCGGCGATGCGGTCCTTTATGA
>JAWLHT010000383.1:0-4000 GCA_041690195.1 Candidatus Latescibacterota bacterium | reverse complement strand
AACTGGACAAGGTGGAGTCGGGCGATGATGACTGGCTGCATGTGGTCCGGGCTTTTTATGATCCGTTCGCAAAGTCTTTGGAGCGGTTTGATGGTCAGCGTAAGGAACTGAAGCAGTCCATGATCGAGGAAACCGGGGAGGTCTGCGACAAGTGCGGTCGTCCCATGATCATCCGGTGGGGACGAAACGGCAAGTTCATGGCCTGTTCCGGTTTCCCGGAATGTCGGAACACCCGTCCCCTGGAGCAGGATTCCACTCCTCCGGAAACCACGGAAGACAAGTGCGACAAGTGCGGTTCGCCCATGGAGATCAAGTCCGGACGCTACGGCAAGTTCATGGCGTGTTCCAACTACCCGGCCTGCAAGAATATCAAGCCGTATTCCCTCGGGGTCCGCTGCCCGGAGGAAGGCTGCGAAGGCGTGATCTCGGAGAAGCGCTCGAAGAAGGGCCGGACTTTCTACGGCTGCAACAAGTATCCTGCCTGCAAGTATGCCAGTTGGAATCGTCCCGTGGCCACACCCTGTCCCGCTTGCGGGTGTCCGACCACGGTTGAGGGCAAGAATGGAGTTCTTGCCTGCCCGCGTTGCAAGCACTCCTTTGAAACCGCGGCGGCGGAGAAGGATTCATGAGTGAACTGGTCGAGCGTTTCCTGGCCTTTCTGCGGATGCGGAAACGGTACTCCGGGCATACTCTGGACGCCTACACGCGGGATCTGAATCAATACCTGGAGTACCTGGCCGCGAAATCCGGGAGCGATGATCCCGGATTGGATGATTTCACCCGGACCGGGATTCGCGAGTACCTGTATTTCCTTTCAACGTCTGGATTGGTGAAACGGAGCGTGGCCCGGAAACTGGCCGCGCTCAAATCGTTCGGCAAGTTTCTGTTTCGGGAGGGCGTACTCGATCACGATCCGGCCGGGGAGGTGCGGACCCCCAGGCTCGAAAAGAGGGAGCCCGTGTTTCTCAGTCAGGAGGAAGCCGGGCACGCCATGGGACGGCCTGAAGCGGAGGAGGACGGGAAGGACGATCTGCTCGCTGTCCGGGGGCGGGTCATTCTCGAACTCCTTTACGGAAGCGGATTGCGTCTCTCCGAACTGGTCGGGCTGGACATGGAGAGTGTTGATTTTCACAATGCTTCGGTCAAGGTGCTTGGCAAGGGGAGCAAAGAGCGTATCGTTCCGGTGGGAAGATTGGCGCTCCAGGCGATCCGGACCTATATTCCCTTACGGGAGCGGCGGCTCAGGGACAAAGGCTGCTCCGGAGAACGGGCTTTCCTGATCAATCGCAATGGAGGGCGGCTCGGCCGGCGTCAGGTACAGGTCGATGTGGGACGCTTCCTTCGGGCGGTTTCGGAAAAGGAACATCTGAGTCCGCACGTATTGCGGCATACCTTCGCCACGCACCTTTTGGACAACGGCGCTGATCTCCGTGCGGTTCAGGAGCTTCTCGGGCATTCGTCCATGTCCACGACTCAGATATATACTCATGTGACCGTGGACCGGCTCTCCCGTGCCTACCGTCAGGCGCACCCACGCGCCTAGCCCGGTCCGCGCGGGCCGGAGCGGGATTCAGATTGTCGGGTAGACGCAGGACCCGTTCCGGCGGAATGCGGGATACGTTTTCACCGCGGCGGTTATGCCGGGAAACTTCGTTTTTTCCTTATTGACAATGGAATAGGCCGGCGACGGGGAGTGCACTTTGTCCCCGGTATCCGTCATTCACTATCGGGATATCCGATTATGCAGAACGAGCGGTTTCACGGGACGACGATCATTGGTGTCCGGCGCAACGGGAAAGTGGCGCTTGGCGGAGACGGACAGGTTACCTATGGGGACACCGTGATCAAAACGGGAGCAACCAAGATCCGGCGTCTCCACGGCGATACAATTCTGGCCGGATTCGCCGGGGCTACGGCGGACGCGTTCTCGCTCTTTGAGAAGTTCGAGGCCAAGCTGGACGAGTATGCCGGCAATATGTCACGAGCGGTGGTGGAACTTGCCAAGGATTGGCGGACCGATAAAATTCTCCGCAGACTTGAGGCCATGCTCATCATCATGGACCTCAAAAATTCCTACATCGTTTCCGGCGAAGGGGATGTCATCGAACCGGATGACGATATTATCTGCATCGGCTCGGGCGCTCCGTACGCGCTCGCCGCGGCGCGGGCCTACATTGACGGTACCCGGATGCCCGCCGCGAAAATAGTGGAGAAATCGCTCCGTATCACCGCATCCATCTGCATTTATACAAATGACAAGATAACCATCATGGAACTATAGCGCATGTCCGAACGGGAACAGTACATGACTCCCCGGCAGATCGTCGTGGAGTTGGACAAGTATATCATCGGTCAGGAAAATGCCAAAAAGGCTGTCGCCATCGCGCTCCGGAATCGTTGGCGACGGCGTATGGTTCCGGACGATATGCGTCGCGAGATCATGCCCAACAATATCATCATGATCGGTCCGACCGGGGTGGGCAAAACGGAAATCGCCCGTCGTCTGGCCGGATTGGCCGAGGCTCCGTTCATCAAGGTCGAGGCATCCAAGTTTACCGAAGTGGGGTATGTTGGCCGGGATGTGGAATCCATTGTCCGGGATCTGGCGGACCTGGCGGTGAACATGGTTAAGGAGAAGCGGTTCCGGGAAGTGAAAGAAACGGCCGCAGCGCTCGCCGACGAGCGAATTCTCGACCTGTTGCTCCCCTCAGCTCCGTCCTCCATAGAGGAAGGCCCGGAGGGGGTCAGGGTGGAACGGCGCCCGCAGACCAGGCAGAAGCTTCAGGAACGGCTTGCCGCCGGTCTCCTGGAAGACCGTCTGGTGGAAGTTGATGTTCCGGTGGAGCGGTTCCCCACCATCGAGGTATTTACCCCCCAGGGCATGGAGGAAATGGGGGTGAATCTTCAGGAAATATTCGGCAACGCTTTCGCTTCCCAGAACAAACGCCGCCGTATTCCGGTTTCTGAAGCCCGCGCGCTTATCCAGCAGGAGGAGAGCCGCAAGCTGATCGACATGGACGCCGTGGTTCGGGAAGCGCTCACCATGGTGGAAGAGGCGGGGATCGTTTTCATAGACGAGATAGATAAAATAGCGGGTCCCAACCAGTCCGAGACCATTGACGTTTCCCGTGAAGGGGTGCAGCGGGATATTCTTCCGATCGTGGAAGGATCGAACGTCATGACCAAGTATGGCATGGTCAAGACAGACCATGTGCTCTTCATCGCGGCGGGAGCGTTTCATTCCTCCAAACCCTCTGACCTCATCCCGGAACTCCAGGGACGCTTCCCCATTCGGGTGGAGCTGGACAGTTTGGGCGAAAACGATTTTTATCGAATCCTGACCGAGCCCCGGAATGCGCTCCTGAAACAGTATAAGGCCCTTATGGCCACCGATGGCATTGATCTGGTATTCACGGACGGGGCCATCCGAGAAATTGCATTGAGCGCCAACGAGGTGAATATGCGCACCGAGAACATCGGCGCCCGGAGGCTGCATACCATCCTCAGTACGCTCCTTGAGAACATCCTGTTCGAGGACCCGGTCTCCGAGGGGCGAAAGCGCACCGTCCGCATCACCAAGGAACTGGTGAAAAGGGAATTGCGGGACATCATCACCGACGAAGACCTGAGCCGATACATTCTGTAATACGGGATTACGGGTATGGGATTGCGCCGGTAACCGGCGCCGTGCCGCAGCCGTTTTCTTTTTTTATCTCCCGTGATACGGGAGGTGCCGCCGGAGGCGATAGGGTTCACCTGCGCCGGGAGGCATGGGTTCATTCACCTGCGCCGCGGCATATCCTTTCCCGCTGATCCAACCCGATAATCGAGTGTAAGAAGACTCCGTTTCGTTGCACATGACGGATAACTCCGGGAGAGGATGAGAATCGCTTCCGGTGGCGCTCCGGGAGCGGACGGCGTCGCGGGGAGCCGGGCTGGTGAGTTTTCAATCCGCCGGGAAACCCATTTTTCGATCCACGTTGTGCGAGGGCGATATGAA
>JAWLHT010000382.1:0-4011 GCA_041690195.1 Candidatus Latescibacterota bacterium | reverse complement strand
AGAGCATGGTTGGTTTATCCGCCGATGCGGACGAAACAGGAGCCAGAACCGCCAGAAAGGCCAAAACCGCCATAACCGGAAATACTCGTATCATTACCATATCCTTGCACAGGTTCGTTTGGGGACTCCGATGCATGTACCTTCTGTTCCAATAAACGCCGAAATGAACAAATGGTTCGACATGCGGAGTACAACTGCGCCGCTTCTTTCAGATCACCATCCCGCGACTGCAACAAGAACTGAATATATCAGAATCCGAAAAAAAATGAAAGCGCTGGATTATCAACAATACACCGCTTCGTTCCGGAACGCAAGAGCGTTTGAACACTGGTCAGATGCTGAGAATAAAAAACCGTGCGCCTTATGGACGCACGGCATGTTCGGCATGTTCTTTATCGAAAACGGTTACAGCTCAAGAAGTCCTTTCGGCATGAGCGTGAGATTGACCGGATCCGCCTCGGTCACTACAACCATATCCTCGATCCGGACGCCACCCCATTCCGGGATATATATCCCCGGTTCGACGGTCACCACCATATCTGGCTTGAGCACCGTTTCCGAACGAACGGACATCCTGGGAGCCTCATGCACCTCCAGCCCGACCCCATGCCCGAGAGAATGCACGAATTCCTTCCCGTAGCCCGCAGCCTCGATAACCGAACGGGCCAGACGGTCCGCCTCATCGCAACGCATCCCGGCATGAATATCCCGGATTGCAGCCTCCTGTGCATCAAGCACGGCAGCATACACGTCCCGCTGCTTCCGGTCCGCCGTCCCAAGTACGACGGTCCGAGTCATGTCGGAAGAATACCCGTCCACAACGGTCCCCATGTCGAACAGGACGAAATCGCCCCGGCGAAGTTTCCTCGCGGTCGGAACGGCATGGGGCTTCGAAGTGTTGGGGCCGGAAGCGACAATGGTATCAAAGGCGGAGCGTTCGCCTCCGGCCTTTCGCAGCCGGTAGTCGATCTCCAGTGCAAGGTCCCGTTCCTCCACACCCTCCCGCACCATCCCAAGCACATCTTGAAGCACCCGCTCGGAGATGCGCTGGGCCCGGGTCATGGCTTCGATTTCCCGAGTTTCCTTGCGCTCGCGGAAGACTTCCACAATGCCTTCAACAGGAACAACATCCGCTGGTTCCAGTGCTTTCCGGAGCCGTTCCATGGTCGAACAGGTGACCTCGTCACCCTCCACCCCGACCCGCTTACCCCAGAAAGATTCTCCAAGGGCAGAGAATGTCTCGGACAACCCGTCACGAATTTCACGGACATCCACCGGTGACGCCACTATGGCGCGGGCGTGCTCAATGAAAAGTGAATTCACGAAAAGGGTGCATCCCAGGCGGTTCACCGTGACAAAGCCGCCTTCGCCATCAAAGCCGGTGAGATACCGGGTATTCGCCCCTTTTGAAACGAGAAGGGTGTCGAGATCTGATTCGATGATTTTTTTTCGGAGCAGTTCAAGTTGCCGGGTCATGATTCATCCGTTTGCTGTTCACGCAGCCGCCGTAATGCATCGAGTCGGCTCCGATACCGTTCATTGCCGGGATTCTCCTCAGCCAGCGCCTCGTAGATTTCGACAGCCCGGGCAAGCAATCCCTGGGAGGCATAGATTTCCGCCATGGTGGCGGTATAATTCCCCGTCCGGGACGCTTGCCGCTGACGGGTCTCCTCACGGGGAGCATCCGGCTTTACCGGAATAACGGAATTCGCGGGCGGTTCCGCCACAAATCCGGGAATTGAACCGGATGTGCCAAGCACACTCTGATAAGCGCTGATCAGATCTTCAAGCGAGTCCCCGATGCCGGAAAGGTCCGATGCGGACGGCGGCGTTTTGAGCAGAGCTGACGGCAAGGGCGCCTGAACAAACTGGAAATCGCTCTGCCTCGTTTCAAGCCACTGTACTGGCCTTTCCTCCAAATCCACGGGAGACGGCGTCTTCTCCGGTATCTCTTCCGGAAGCGCCTCAAACTCAGGCTGGCCGACGGTCTCCGTCCCGTCCGTCTGTAGCTCCTCATCGGATACATCCGGGAAGTGACCGGGCTCCGTAACGGATGCCGATTCTGATTCCGATTCCCCGGTGGAAATATTGTCCGGCTCGGGTTCCGCATTCCCCGAGGCAACCGACTCCTCCGCGGGAACAGCTTTCTCGATTGCATAATCGTCCGTTACGCCGTCCGGATCATCGTCGGCAAGAAAATCCCGGATGAGCGCGTCTTCGTCTTCGGTCCGGGTGCGATGGTCCGGGTCGAGCCAATCCATTTCGGTGGAGAGAGCGGCAGTATCCGCAAGAGAATCTTCGGACAACGGGACATCGCCGACAACCTTGTCAGGCGGGTTTTCAAAACCTGTAGCATGGGGTTCTGCCACATCGGGAGATGCGAGTTCACCGCTTATATCCGGCCAGGGATCCTTCTCAACTGACTGTTCCGAAACAGCCGGCGCAAAAGCCGAGTCATCCCGCTCCTCCGCAACTTTCCATGCGGAGAGGATATCCGAATAGTCGATGCCTTCTTCCGTTGCAATCTCCAGAGAGGATTCCGATTTTTCCCACAGACCGTTTTCAGTCCGGAGTCCCTCCATTTCCGCCTCGCTCAGCCCGTCGGTTTCGGATTCGGAGGCTCCGGCTTCAGGCACCTCGGATACAGATTCAAACCCGGACGTTTCCAGACTCTCCACGGCCAAATCGTCCATCAGCGCTTTATCTGCGCCTCCGGAGTCTGCAACATCATCGCTTTCGGCGGCGGTCAGCGCCATCAGTTCGAAACGTTCTTCCTCGCTCAAAACGGGAAGCTCGTCACTTTCCTTATCTTCGAAGCCGAAATTCGCGAGATTATATTCCTCATCCTCGTCTATCTCGACAACCCGCGTCCCGTCTTCGTCACGCTCCATCTCCCCCCCGGGCGGAACCCGCTCCTCTTCAGCTACTGGAGCTATATTTCCGGGGTCGCCGCCCGAGTCAGTCTCCTCCTCCGGCAGACTCTCGGAAATATCCCTGGTATCCGGCTCACCTTCGGTTTCCGAGATGGGGACATCAAGGTTACGGTTCTTGTCCAGTTCCTCGAATACGGACTCCAGATCATCCGTTCCCCTGCGAATTTTGCCGTATTCGCTGATAACGTCAAAGAAGTCTTCCTTTTCCTCCACTTCCTGCACCAAGGGAGCATCGAATACTTCCCAGCCCTCATTCTCCATGGAGTCGTCTTCCACGATCTCTCCCGAGTCAACCGGACGGTCGTTGAACGGACGCGGGTACCGGTCCTGTTCCATACCTCCCGTCTCGGGGACTTCAGGAATACCGGCTGAATCTTCTTTCTCACGCTCCGTTTCGCGGCTTTCCTGCACAGGGGAGGTCTTGCCGCCGGGAGAGGCCGGAGCCAAATCAAACCCGTCAGTCGCTCCTGAAGACTCCGTATCTCCGCTCAGCAGGAACTCCAGAGCCTCAGCCTCGCTGAGTATCGCCGTTCCGGCGTCGTTACGAACTGACGTTGCAGAGTCCTTTTCCTCAACAGCATGATCTACAAGCAGGGCGCTCAATACATCCACGACATTCCCGGAGGAATCGAGACCGGAACCGACGTCATTCTCCTCTCCGGATCCAACGGCATTTTCCGGCAATGACGGGGATATTCCCGTCCTGTCGGTCCGTGCGGTGCCGGGAATACCATCCCAGGCGGCATCAAGCTCGTCGGCATCCGGTTCGTACACCCGAGCCACACGGATAAACGGTTCCGCCTGTTCCGACCCATTCTCACGGTAGAATGCGCCGAGCCGGAAAAGATCTTTGGGCATCTGGGGATCGAGCCGCACCGAGGAGAGCAGATTCTCCACCGCCGCTTCCTCAGACTCAAGCTGGAACAACAGTTCGGCCAGAACCGAATATCCCGGCGCATGGTAGGGATTGGCCGCGATCCCCCGCTTCAGGATATCCATCGCCTCCTCGGTCCGTCCCTCCCTGGCCAGCTGATCAGCATACCGGGAGAAAACCGGCGAACCGGGATTTTCCTGTAAC
>JAWLHT010000381.1:0-4040 GCA_041690195.1 Candidatus Latescibacterota bacterium | reverse complement strand
GCGATGATGAACCCGGCAAGCGGCCCGCCGGAGATTTTGAGGCCCTCCGCGACATGCCCGAACCGGAGGCGGACGGTGTTCCCCTTCCGCTTCATGCCCGTATACATCGGGCCGGAGTAAACGATGTTTTTGCGATTGTAGGCCACTTTCAGCGCGCCGAGCGCCAGGCGACGGCCCACATCCCGCTTGTTGTTGGGATGGATGTTGGTGGAATCGCCGATATCTATGGTGACCGTCATGGCGGTATTCTTCAGGGAGAGGGCCATGCTCTGGGCTTCCCGGAGTTCGGGCCAGGATCCCCAGGTGCCTTCCACCGGGATGGTATCGGTCCGCCAGTTGGCGATCTGGACGAAGAGGAAGGGGAAATCCCCCTGGCCCCAGGCATTCCGCCAGTCCTTGATCATGGTGGGGAAAAGGGTGCGGTACTGCCAGGCCCGCACCGAGTTGGATTCGCCCTGGTACCAGATCGCCCCCCGGATGGCATAGGGAACCATGGGCGCGATCATGGCGTTCCAGAGCCCGCCCGGCCAGTCCCGCGCTCCGGGGCCCCGGGGCGGCAGCACGAAGGGCAGCGTCCGGCCCTCCTTGGCGGCCTGCGACACCACGGCGGAGCGGCGGTCATATTCCTCCTTCGCCCGGGGATAATCCGCCTTGAGCTTGTCCATGTCCTCTACGATGGGACGGAGCATCTTGTCCTTCCGGAGGGTTTCCGGGCGGGTCCAGGCTTCGGCCAGAGAGCCGCCCCAGGAAGAGTGGATGAGCCCCACCGGGACATTCAGCTCCCGCTGTATCTCCTTCCCGAAGAAGTACGCCACCGCGGAGAACCCCTTCACCGTCTCCGGCGAGGTTTCCACCCAGCGGGGCTTCTCCCCCATGAAATCGAACTGCGGCTCTTCGGCGGAGGTCAGGGCCGTGGTGCAGTAGCGGAGATTGGGATTGTCCGCCCCGGAGATCTCGTCATCGAGGCCCTTGAGCAGTTCCATCCTCCACCACATATTGGACTGCCCGGAGCACACCCAGACCTCGCCCGAAAGCACATCCCGGAAGGTGAGCGTGTTTTCCCCCGTAACGGTCATCGTATAGGGCCCTCCGGCGGGGAGCCTGTCCAGCTTCACCATCCAGCGGCCATCCTTTCCCGCGGTGGCTTTTCCGGTGCGCCGCGGGGGTTTCTTCCCGGCCGCGGGAGCCTGGTCGGCGGCGAGGACGACGGTCACCTTCTCTCCCGGGTCGGCCATGCCCCAGACCGGGACAGCCCGTTCCCGCTGCAGGACCATGCGGTCCCCGAAAATCGAGGGCATCTTCACCTCGGCCCGCGCCGGGGCCGCCAATGCCATCGCCATGGTCAGCGCCAGCGCTGCCGCCGGAACCGCTCTCCACATACCGTATCTCTTCTCGCCCATACCTCTCCTCTCCTGGTTCGGAATGACGGTCGCCCGCCGTAAAACAATTATCCGCAATCCGGGTAAGTAAACATATTTACTGCTCCGGGAAAAGCTTTTTTCCTTCCGCAAGGGACAGACCGGACGAACGCCCTCCCGTACCGGCAGCCGGCAGTCCGGATTCAGCCGTTCTCACGTGCAGGCAAGGTTTCACTTTGCCCCGTCGCGGTTTTTTCTTACATTTCCCATATACGCTGTTTGTGCTCCCGCCAACCCTTCACCGGAGACCTGTCCTTGGACGATGCGCGCATCCTCTCCGATCTTTTCGCCTCGCAACGGCTCGCCGTACTGGCCGCCGCCCGGAACGGGGTTCCCCACGCCAGCCTGGTCACCTTCGCGGCAACCGGTGACCTCCAGGCGCTCGTCTTCGCCACCGGCCGCGATACGGGGAAGTTCACCGGCATCCTCGCCGAACCGCACGTCTCCCTGCTCGTGGACAACCGCACCGACGCCCCGGAGGATCTTGCCGGCGCGCTGGCGGTCACCGCGACCGGAACCGCCGGAGAGGCCCCGGAAGCACTCCGGGGATCGTACCGCGCCCTCCTCCTGGACCGCGATCCCCGTCTGCGGGAGTTTCTTGCCGGTCCCGGGGTCACGGTCATCCGGGTGGAGGTGGAGCGATACATCCTGGTGCGGGGAATCGGCGATGTGCGGACCTGGATCCCGGGATGAGCGCTAACGAAAGCGACAGTCCGGGACACCTCTTCCGCGGCGTTTCTGATATTCTGGTCAAAGGCGGCGCATCAGATGGTGTGCCGGAACCCCGGCGGCTCGCCCCTGTGGCCGCAGGAGTGTATAACTACACGGTCAGACAATCCCCGGGAACCGCCCTGTCCCGGTAAATCCCCCCTTGTATCGGAGAAGCCGTGAAAATCACCATTCTCGTCGAAAACACCGTCCAGACACCTGACCTCCAGGGTGAACACGGCCTTTCCATGCTCGTGGAGACGCCGGAGGGACCGCTCCTCTGGGATGTCGGCCAGAGCGATCTTTTCCTCCGGAACGCCGCCCCGCTGGGGGTCCGTCCTGAGGAAATCCGTCATATCGCATTGAGCCACGGCCACTACGACCACACGGGCGGGCTCGCCGATATCCTCCGCATCGCGCCGGATGCCGCGCTCCACCTCCATCCCGGCGCATTCGCCGCCCGCTTCGCCCCGGGCCGGGACGGAGCGCCGCCCCGTTCCATCGGCATTCCCTTCGGACGGGATCTGCTCGTCCGCTCCTGCCGGGAAATCCTCGAAAACCGCGAACCGGCGGGGATTCTTCCGGGAATTACCCTGACCGGCGAAATCCCCCGCACCTCCGGCTTCGAGGATACCGGCGGAAAATTCTTCCTCGACTCCGGCCTCACCGAGCCGGACCCCATCGCGGACGACCAGTCCCTGGTGCTGGAAACCGCGCGGGGGCTCGTCCTGCTGCTCGGCTGCTGCCACGCCGGGATCGTCAATACCCTCCGACACGTCTCCGGACGGTGGAATACCCGGGAATTCGCCCTGATCGCCGGGGGAATGCACCTGCACTCCGCAACGGCGGAACGGATGGCCCGGACGCTCGATGCGCTGCGGGGATACCGCATCGCCCGGCTCGTTCCCGGCCACTGCACCGGCTGGAGGGCTTTCTGCGCACTCGCCGACGCCTTCCCGGAAGCGGTCGAGCCCCTGCGGACCGGATGGACCTGGGAACCGAAGTAACCGCCCAGCGGAATCGTCGCAAAAAAAAGCCCCGGCACAGCATTGTCGGGGCTTAATTCTATTGTTCTGTCCTGCTCAGACCACAGCGACCGAGGCGAGATAATTCAGGGCGAAAGCGAAGTATACGGTAATGGTGGCAAACGTGACGAAAATGGACTTGATGGACAGCATGACGCACCTCCGGGGTTGTGTTCTCTTTCTCTATCTTCAGTCGATTCATTTCCTCTTTCTGGTAGTTATGACGTGGTCAACCCGGAGATAATTTCACCATACGGCAAAGATTTTTCAGTTATTGCTCCGGTGGGTAATCATTGAACCCTTCCTATGGTGATGGCCTGATTGAACGGGGCCTGACGGAATACCGAGGTTCAAAATTTAACCACCGGAGCAATAATGGGCTGGCCCGGCACAATATGGAATTCAGCAAAGCTGGTGGGTGGAATTGCGTGTTTGCGGTTCTCCGGGCGTATCTGAGCTCTTTGTCGCCTCCGGCTGCATCTCCCTCTACTGGTCAGAACCAGATGTAATACGAAAACGCGATCAGTACACAAAGAAAGCCTGAGGGGAACCCCTTCCCAAGGAGGAAATACGGCGTATTATACTGAAGTTGAATCAAGTCGTGAAGAAAGCCGGGAAAAGACTGTCTGAATGGGGATGCGGGGGACCAACCCCAGCCGAATCGTACCGATTCGCCCAGGGACCCCGGGATGTACGGAATACGCGTAGGATGAGAGACAAAACCGTCGGGGGCGCGATTCTTTTTTATCCGTTTTTCATCCTGTCTTTATCCCACCCATCCCAATTCAGACAGGTATCCCCGGGGTGGTTCCGCGCATCCCCATTCAGACAGTTTCTTTCCGAGCCTCTTTTTCCACGTTTGGCTCTCATTTTTTGCAGGAGTGCTTTC
>JAWLHT010000380.1:0-4092 GCA_041690195.1 Candidatus Latescibacterota bacterium | reverse complement strand
AACACCCGTTCCCTGATGTTCCGTCTCGATATCGGAAGCGACCGCATCCTGTTCACCGGGGATATCGATTTGGAAGGTCAGCGGAAAGCGACCCTTTGGGGCGTAAGGATTTCCGCCGATATCCTCAAAGCGCCCCACCACGGCGCGCGGGGGCTCGACGCCGGATTTCTGGCCTTGGTGAACCCGAAAACAGCGGTGCTCTCCTGCGGACTGAACAACCGCTACGGTCATCCCGCCGCGGAGACCCTCGAACTCCTCCGCAGTCAAGGCTGTGCAGTACGGCGCACCGACCGGGAAGGAACCTTTTCGTCAGACCCGTCGTTTTTCAGGAGAACACCACCGTGACAGGACTTGGGCACAGGTGGTGCAATGTATTATATTAGAGGAACGCGGGTATCAGGTTGAGTCAGCAGGTTTGCGGCACAGAATCCGACGGAGTTGTGAAAAAAACGTGTTTGCGCAGATCCCGGCGGTTCTGAACCCCTGTCTCTTCAGGCGACATCTCCCGTGTCAAGGGAGGCCGAAGAGAAACACCTCCCCTTAGTCAGGGGCCGTGGTGGTAAACAGAGATGTACGAGGGGCAAGGCGGACAATCCTGCCGGATTACCCCGGTGCAAAAAAAAAATACGGTTATCGGATTGAGTCAGCAACGAACCGAAGCAGCACAAACAAGGCTCACGCGCATGAGTGATGTCTCTTCCTGCCCCCTGCCAGGGGGAAGGTGGCCCTAAGGCCCCGGGAGCGCCGTTCAAGCCCGTTCCGGCAGCCGGGAATCGCCCGGTGGATGCGGCCACGTTTTGGTCAGTCGGAACCCCGGTCTTTCAATCCCTGATCCGCTCACCACCGTTCACCGGAGATCCGGAGATATCGTGAAGCACCTTCTCATACTGCTCGCGCTGGTAATGCCTCAAGGGAACGCCACCGCAGCCGACACCTTCAGTATCACCTTTGAAAACGGAAGGGTGGTGAAGCGATTTCCCGAGCGGTCGAAGCCGGTAATCGGACTGGCTCTGTCCGGCGGCGGGTCGCGGGGAATAGCACACATCGGAGTTATCGAGGTATTGGAAAAAGCGGGCATCCGGGTGGAACGGATATCCGGAACCTCCATGGGCAGCGTGATTGGCGGCCTTTACGCTTCCGGTTATTCACCCCAGGTGATATCCTCAATTTTCCAGGAAAACGATCTTTCCGACATTCTGAGCAGCAATCCCCGGCGCCGGAATGTATACATCGGCCAGAAGGATGTAACTCGCTGGCCGCTTTTCGATATCAGATTCCAGGGATTCCGGGCCCAACTCCTGCCGACGAGTTTCTCGACCGGGCAAAAACTATCCACGATTCTCTCCTGGCTTTTGCTGGGACCCACCTACGAATGCGGATGCAATTTCGACCTACTTCCCATTCCATTCCGCGCAGTAGCCACAAACTGCATTTCGGGCAACGCCACGGTGCTGGGGAGCGGGAATCTCGCCCGGGCTATTCAGGCATCGAGCACAATCCCGGGGCTTTTCGCTCCGGTGGAATGGGGGGATACTCTCCTCATCGACGGTGGACTCACCAACAATCTCCCGGTTAATGTGGCACGCGAGATGGGAAGCGATTTGGTGATCGCGGCGGCGATCGAAGAGAGCATGCATCCCCGCGAGGAACTGGATAATCCGATCAATATGGCGGACCAGGTTACCAGCATTCCCATGCGCAATGTTACCGCCCTTTCCCTCCGGATGGCGGATTTCGTAATAAGTCCCGATATGACCGACTTCTCGTCCAAAGACTTCAGTCATATCGAAGAAATGATCGAGCGCGGCAGAAAGGCAGCTACCGATTCACTCCCATCCCTTCTGGAAATGATTTCCCGCGCCACGGTCACCTACCGAAAAACAACCGTCCGCTCGGTCACCATCGAACCGTCGGAAGAACAGCCGTTCGTTTCGGCGGTTTTTGAAGACCATATATCCGCCGAATCGCTCACCGCCTATTCCCAAATCGTGGCGGGAGTCGAAGAGCTGTGGTATTCGGGTCGATACTGTTCCGTTATCGCCGATTTCGAGGAGCAATCCAGCTCCCTCCGCATCCGGGTCCGCCGCACTCCGCAGTGGGTAACGGTGCAATCGAAGGACACTGAGGGGGATTCTGATGAAACAGATATTTTCTCCACCGATAATGACGGGCAATACTCCATGCAGGCGCTGATTGAACGGATGGACGATCTGATCCGGGTCATCCGGTCGGATCGTTCCGGTTCCACCCTCGCCTCCATCACCGGCCAGCAGTTGAGCGCCACCGGAGATACGCTCCATGTTACGGTAACCCTTCCCCGGCTTACCGGAGTATTCATTGAACCGACCGTCAAAACCCGAAAAACAGTGGTCACCCGTGAAGTCGAAATGGAAACAGGAGATGTTTTCGATCTCCGCCGCGCCCTGGAATCCGTGGAAAATCTCTACGGGACCAATCTTTTCGAACATGTTTCCGTGGATATTTTCCCCCACCTGGGTGGAGTCGGATACCGGATTCACCTGAAAGAACGCGATTGGACAGTCGTACGCCTTGGGCTCAATTACACGGAATTCAGCGGCACGGAAGGCCGGGTCGGGCTCTCCCGGGAAAACATTTTCGGTTTCGGGAACCAGATAAACGCCACCGTGCAGTCCGGACGCAGAACCCGAATGATTATGGCCGAAAACCGGAATGACCGGATTTTCCGCTCCCTCTATACTTTCAACATCCGGGCTTACCGTCATGAACGGCTGCGGCCCATCTACGACCGGCACACCCTGACCAGCGATTATGTGGACAACCGCTACGGTTTCATCCTCTCCATCGGCCAGGTCATGGACAAACTGGGGAATGTCGTGCTCCAGTTTAAAAGCGAAACCTCCAAGCTCGACTATCCCCGGGTCACAGAACGCAAGGATACCCGCCACGAGTTCCGGAGCATCGTTATCCGCTCGCTTGTGGACACCTATGACCGGTATCCATTTCCGCGGCAGGGAATGCTCAACACTGTATACGTGGAAAACGCATCCAAAGTATTCGGCGGAACGGAACAGTTCGTGAAGATATTCTGGGGCGCCACAGCATACCGGACACTCGCCCGTCGGCACACTTTCTCCAGTTCCCTCTTTTTGGGAAGCGCCGATCCCTCCACCCCGGAAAGCGAATCCTTTTTCCTCGGAGGCGTCGGTTCACGTCTCAACTGCCTGAACAGTCCCACCGCTGCCTCTCTCTTCCATGCCGATTTCATGGGACTGCGGAGCGAGCAGCACTCCGGAACACGTCTGGCGGCAATCAAGGGCTCGTACCGCCTCTTCATTCCCCGGTATTTCTACCTCGATTTCTCGGTCGGCGCGGGTAATGTCTGGAAACCTTCCGACACCATAACCGCCGACTCGCTCCTACACTTCTATGGTGTCACCGGAACCTTCGACACCTATCTCGGCCCGCTCAGCATCGGATGGGGAATCACTTCCCGGGGCGACGACCGCCTGTACATGTCCGCCGGGCGTGAATTCTGAGCATCTGAATGTTTCTCCCGTTCTCACTGCTTGCAGTTGGACAGGGAGGTCACAGATGCAAGCGGGTATCGGGTTGGGGCTGCAGGACAGGGAGAACACGCGTGTCCGATAGTCACTGCACCGCTGCCCCCCTGTCGCTTCCGGCGACATCTCCCGTGTCAAGGGAGACAGAAGAGAAAAACAGCCGTGGCGCAGAATCCGCTTTGGACTAAACCTGAAACCCGAGCGGATGAAAACGAGGGATGCGTCACGGATACACTCGATTCCATGCAACCCGGGATTTACAATCGTGCCCGTACGATTCTGCCGGGGCAATCATACGGTTCGTTGATCCGCGGCACAATCCGGCTTCAGCAAACCCTGCCGAAAGCGTTCATGGTGAATACGGCTGCCGGTGGAGCCGGAGGGTGAGGCATCGCAAACTGCCGCCACCCGCGAGCAAGGCACTCGGATGGAAGAAAATGAATTCCACTCCCTTCCGTGAGAGACGGTGCCGGGTTTCAGGGGAAAGCGCTGTATCGTAATGAATGATCACACCGCTTTCCAAAGGGACGAATGAGCAGCCCATCCGCCG
>JAWLHT010000379.1:0-4196 GCA_041690195.1 Candidatus Latescibacterota bacterium | reverse complement strand
AAACAAGCCCCAGCAGGGCGATGATGACGTTGCTCTTCTATCTCCCTTGACAAGGGAGATGCCGCCGGAGGCGGCAGAGGGTTCAGTGGCGCCAGGAGTTCCCATGAGCATCATTTACTCCGCATCCCAGCCTTAAGTTTACGACAATGCCCCTCGTTCCCCTCTCTCGGTGAGAGAGGGGATGACTCGTTATCAGCCGTCTCGGTGCTTCCTGGGGCTCGATTTCCCCCTCTCTCTGGAGAGAGGGGGAGTAAGGGGGTGAGTTACCGGCCAGCAGTACTCATGCGTATCAGTATTTTTCCCTTATGTTTACGCCAATACCCCCTGTGTTCACCCTGCAGGCCAAACCCGATTCCCGTTAAGAAAAAATGATTCGGCGAAATTATCCATACCTCTTGCTACCTTTCGCGATAATGATTATTATTACCATCTATCATCTGGCTCAGAAAGTACACTATCCGGAAGGGGGCATATATGCCAAAAAGCACTGTCGCACTCGTCTCCATTCTCCTGGCGGGGATCCTCGCCGCGGCTACCCCCGTGGCGGCTGAGCGCACCGTCCTCGATTTCACCATGCGGAGCATCGAGGGCGGCGAGGTTCCGCTTTCGAC
The DNA here is from genome assembly GCA_041690195.1 of Candidatus Latescibacterota bacterium. Taxonomy (GTDB): domain Bacteria; phylum Latescibacterota; class Latescibacteria; order Latescibacterales; family Latescibacteraceae; genus JAWLHT01. Next base: position 3,585 of record JAWLHT010000379.1, on the reverse strand, counting down.
CTATCGGGGCAAGGTGCTCCTGATCGTGAACGTGGCCAGCAAATGCGGCCTGACCCCGCAGTACGAAGGGCTCGAAGCGCTGTATCAGAAGTACGGTGACCGGGGATTGGTGATTCTCGGCTTCCCGGCGAACAACTTCGGCCTCCAGGAACCCGCCACGAACACGGAAATCAGGAATTTCTGCACTGTACAGTACAACGTGACCTTTCCCATGTTCGCCAAGATAATCGTCAAGGGGGAGTACATCGACCCGCTGTACGCGTTCCTGACCGACCGGCGGACCAACCCGGAATTCGCCGGTGAAATCAAATGGAACTTCACCAAGTTCCTCATTGACCGCTCGGGCCGTATCATCAACCGGTTCGAACCGAAAACCGCGCCGGAAGATGAAGCGGTGGTCCGGGCGATCGAAGCCGCGCTTGAAGCGAAGTAGTTCCATTCGGAAAGAGCTTATACACGTATCGTTTCAAAACTCGAAAATGCTCCGGTGGCATCCTCAGTTTACGGACATCCGTTGGTCGCGTTCTTCAATTATGGTCCGAAACTGGTATTATACAGAGAGGCCCGGACAGAACGCCCGGGCCTCTCTCTTTGCATCTCCGTCAAAACGGTCCACCGGTATGGATCGTCCACCCCGGTGAGCACCGCCGTTTTCTCACGCGTCTTTCCCGTAAATCTTCACTCCGGCCCGGGCCGCCGTCTCCTCGATGAACGCCTTGACTCCGGGATATTCCTCGTCCTTCGCGAATTCGAGGAGGAGCGTGCGCGGATATTTCATATGGCTCATCCGCTTCAGGTAGGTCTCGTAGTCCTGGACGCCCTGTCCCGCCGGTTTCATGGAGATGATGGCCAGCATCTGGTTCGGCTCGATGAGGGTATCCTTGGCGTGGCAGCAGGCGATATCCTCGCCGAGGAGATCGAAGCACCAGTCGATCATCTCGGTCGAGTGGTAGTAGTTCGCCACCGTGAACATGTTGGCGGGATCGAACGCCACCTGGACCCGGGGGTCGCCCACATCCTCCCGAAGCCGTTTCAATGCCATCGGGCCGTCGAGCGGAGTCGTGATCACCGCCTCCATGCCGAGCACCGCTTTCCCGCCCGCGGTGTCCTGCAGCGCCTGCTTGATGCCCTGAACGCCGAGCTTCCAGGTTTCCTCGGTCCAGTTTTCCGGATGCATGGCCAGACCGTACCGTGTCTCCGTTTCCGTGGTGCGGCTCCCCAGACCGGCGCAGACCGAATGCACGCCGCACCGGTCGGCCGCCGCCAGGTTCTCGGTCAAATGTTTGATTCCCTGCTCACGGAACGCCCGGTCGGGATGGACGATGTTGTCGTAGGTCATCATGTCGAAGAAGGTGACATCGAACTCCTTCAGCGCGGCCTTCAGCTCGGAGACCTCGGAATCCGTGGCGTCGAGCCAGCCGTTCCGGCGGAAGGGGGGACTGGATATGCCGGTGGAGGTATACCCCTGGTCCCGTATCTTTTTCACCGCCTCGGCGATGCCGTATTTGCCCTCGGGGTACCACAGACGGGTGGCGAAGCTGCTGCAGGCCAGCCGGATGGGAGTGGACCCCGCCTCGATGCTCCGCTTCGCCGCGGGATCGGGACCGCGTGACCAGGCGCGTTCCTGCCAGCGGGTTCCGAGCTGTGTTCCTTCCGCCGCCGATTTGGCGTTCCTGCTGCCGCCACAGCCCGAACCGGCGATAAAACCGGCGGAAAGCGCCCCGGCGGAAAGGGCGCGACGGCGAGAGATAGACTTCGACATGAAAATTCTCCGTGGTGAAAATGGGAGGCAAGACAATTTCGTGCAAAGTACGGGAGAAAGACGTCCGGGGCAACAGAATTGTTCCGCCCGCGCCGTAAATATCCCCGGACTCAGCCGATGCGGATATAATCGTGGTGACGCCCACGGCCTCCTTCCGTCGCATCCGCCGTCCTGAGGGTCAGCCGGTTGCGGAACACGGAAAACACATACTCCGGAGAATCGGGGTGCCCGCCGATAAACCGGAACTGAATCCGGTTGTCGCGGAGGGTGTACTCGCCCTCCCCGCTCCGACCATCCACTCCCCCGTCCCAGGAATGCACCAGCGAAAATGTGCCGTCCTCGCGAATAACATACTTCTCCCTCGAATCCAGAACATTCTCCCATACTCCGACCACATCGTCCAGCAGTTCGCGCAGAAGATTACGTTTGGTAAGCATGCGGGTTCCTCCCGGAATCGAAATCAGGCCCCGAGTCATGTCCGGCTCGCCGGACCGCCCGTGACGGGAACAATAGAGAGAAATATGGAATGAACCGGAGGTCCTGTCAAACCATTATTGGGGTGAGCGGCGCAGAAGAACGGGGGGTGAGTTGGTTTTTCGGGGAAGCCCGGCGGCTTTGGGCGGTAACTCACCCCCTTACTCCCATTTTCGTAAAGATAAGCGATTATTGGTGAACGGGTGTCTTGACGTTCAGGCCTCAAAAGCTAACTCACCCCTCGTTCCCCTCTCTCGGTGAGAGAGGGGATGACTCGTTATCGGCCATCTCAGTGCTCCTTATGGCTCAATTCCCCCTCTCTCTGGAGAGAGGGGGCCAGGGGGTGAGTTACCGACCAAAGTCTCCATTGACTACCTTTGGTACTCATGCGTGCCTTCGGTTTTCCCTTATCTTTACGACAATGCCCCCTTACTCCCCCTTCTGTCACCCCAGCCCTGTTCCACAGGGCCGGGGACCCCGCCACTCCATAGAGAGATGGAAATCGCGCCACAGGGAGCATCGAGACGGCCGATAACGAGTCACCCCTCTCTCCCCGAGAGAGGGGCCGGGGGTGAGTTATATTTCCAATACTCCCCCTCACCACGGCTTGCGTTTGGCCCGTCCCCCATTTCCCCCTTGCCCCTGCCCGTCCCATTCCCCATATTCCTGAAATAATATATTCCGGCCATAATTCACCCACAGGAGTTTGACTCATGCCCCGTCTGGCCTCATGGTTCCTGGTTTCCCTGCTTCTCACGCTCCTCTCCGCACACCCGTCCTCAGGCGCGGAGACAATCCTGCTCACCCCGCCCGAACTGGCCCGCGCCAAGGCGAATCTCGCCAAGGCCCCGCTCCGGGAGTACGCCGAGCGGCTTGCGAAGGGCGACGGCGGCGATGCGGCGCCCATCATGTATCTCCTCACCGGCGAGCGGAAGTACGCCGAACGGGCGAAACGGGATATTTTCGAGGATCTGGAATACCTCCGGGCCAAAGTCCCCTACATGGTCAACATCTGGATTCTCCGCAGCCCCTTCAATACGGTGTCGGCGCTCCTGGCCTGGGACATGACTAAAGACAGCGGCGTGTACTCCGAAGCGGAGGCGCGGGAAATCCACGAAACCCTGGCCTGGGTGACCGAGCACTACCTGAACCGGGGGAAAGACCACCTCGGAGCGGGATTCCTCTACCAGACCGACTACCTCCCGGAGGACATGGAGGACTGGACCATCGCCAACATGAACGTGCACCGTCTGCTGGCGGTGGGCCTCTATGGCCTGGTCTATCCGGATGACCCGCGGTCGAAGGAAATCCTGACCTACACGGACCGCTACATCGAGCGTATTCTCTCC
>JAWLHT010000378.1:0-4293 GCA_041690195.1 Candidatus Latescibacterota bacterium | reverse complement strand
GACCGGACTCCATTCCTGCCTCATTGGTAACATACAAGGTGAACGAGGGGTGAGTTACTCTTTGGGGAAGCCCGAAAGCGGAGGGGAAACGGCTTCACCATCCCCGCCAAACGGCACGGGTCAGATCGGCAGAGAGTCGGAAACTGACGGAATATCGATTCAACTATTTGCGGACAAGTTCTATACGATAAACAACCATATTGACCTATCTTTTCACCAGGAGAATGCTGGAATGCAGGGAGAACAAAAAACCCGCCGCCGATTTCTGACCGGCACAGCGCTCGCGGGAGGAGCCATCACCACCCTCGGGGCGTTCGCTCGTCGGGCGACGGCACAGCCGAAACGATCAGCGGTCGAACTCATCCAGGTCGGCGTGATCGGGGTCGGCGAGTACAGCCATCTTCCGACCATCTGGGGGCCAACCATCCAGCCGGTTGATACCGCTGTCTGGACGATCCGCTCCACCCGCATGATCATCACCCACGTATGGGACGTGAATCCCGCCGCGGCCGAGGAGTTCGCCCGTAAGTTCAACTGCACCGTGGTCAAGAATTACGATGACATGGTGGGACGGGTTGACGGCATGATTTTTGGCGGGATGTATGAGGCCCGGTGGTGGCATCTCCTCGCCAAACCTTACCTCGAAGCGGGAATCCCCTGCTTCCTCAACCGTCCTTTCGCCTTCTCCATGCAGCACGCCCGTCAGACAGTCGAAACCGCCCGCAAGCACAACACGCCCATTCTCTGCACCGACGAACGCGAATATATAAAAGAAACCTCGGTCGCCCGATGGAAGGTTTCACAGCTTCTCAAGGAGAAAAAGCGCATTCTCGGGGTGTTTTCGGACAACGATTCGGGAGAGTATCCCGCCCACGGCATTCACGGCCTCTATTTTCTCCTGGCGGTTTTGGGAATTAATGTGGAAGAGGTCAGTTTCCAGGCCGATGGGTGGTGGCACGACAACCGGCACGGCGCAACTAAAATGAACTGGGGACTGCTTTCCCTGCGGTACAACGGCATCCGGATCGAAGGAGCGGGGGAGCAGAATCAGCCCTTTGTGGCAACCCAGCAAATGGTCAAAGGCCAGCAGGCGAATGTGGGCATCCGCATTTATTACGAAGGGGGATGGTGGGACACGGTGAACCACTGGGGTCAGGGCGAGCGGCTGAACCGGCTCTACTACTTTTTCTATCCCACGGTGATGGCTATGCAGCGGATGTTCGAAACCCGTCAGATGCAGTGGAGCTACGACTATATCCTTGACAAGACGCGGATATTCCTCACCGGGTTCAAATCGCACCTCGAGCATAACGGCGCCATGACCCGGGTGGCCGATCTTCCCGAGGACTGGATCGCTCCCGCGCCCCGTCCAAACTGGATAGACGAGCGCATCTTCCGCTGAGACCGGCTGAAATCCCGCCGGATGCCCGCTGGTAACCGGATCTGTCCGGAACCGTGAAAGAGCCACTCCCCGCTTCGACAGGATATTGTGAAATGAACAGAACGAAAACACGCAGGAGTTTTGTACAGTCCGCCGCGATTGCGGGTGGAATCGCCGCCGCCGGGAGCGCCCGGGCAGCCGGGGAACGCCCGAGAGTGAAAACGCGGCCTTCGGTCGAACTCATGAATATCGGGGCTATCGGCCTCGGTGAGTACAGTCACCTGAACTATGATCTCTGGACACCCACCATCAATCCCACGCCGGTCTGGCCGGCGGGACGCACCTCCCGGATGCGTATTTCCCACTGCTGGGACTCCCGTCCCGAAGTGGCGCAGGAGTTCGCCAAGAAATACGGCTGCGAGGCAGTGAAGAACTATTCGGACATGGTGGGAAAAATAGACGGACTCATCTGCGGCTCCCTGTATGAGGTCAAGTGGTGGAACCGCATCACGAAACCCTACCTGGAGGCGGGAGTCCCCTGTTATATCAACCGGCCGTTCGCGCTTTCCATGAAACACGCCCGCGAAATCGTCGAAACCGCACGCACCCACAACACCCCCATCCTCTGCACCGATGAGCGGGAATACATCAAGGAAACCCATGAGGCCCGGTGGAAAGTCGGGCAACTCCTCCGGGAAAAGAAGAATATACTTGGCGTAAACTCGGATAACGACGCGGCGGAATACCCAGCGCACGGCATTCACGGCCTCTATCACCTCCTCGCGGTGTTCGGCATGGACGTGAATCAGGTCAGCTTCCAGGCGGACGGATGGTGGCACGACAACCAGTTTGGCGCGAAAAAGATGAACTGGGGAGTCCTGAATCTGCAGTATAATGGCATCAAAATTGAAGGCGCGGGGGAACAGACCCGGCCGTTCATGGTTTCCCAGCACTTCTTTAAGGGGCAGGAAGCCAATGTCGGCATGCGCATCCTCCATGACGGCGGATGGTGGGATATATCCTGCGACTGGGAGCGGGGCGAGTGGATGGAGCGGCTCCACTACTTCTTCCGTCCCACGGTGTTCGCCATGGAACGGATGTTCGAAACCCGCAAAATGCAGTGGAGCTACGACTACATTCTGGACAAGACGCGGATATTCCTCGCGGCTTTCAAATCACACATCGACCACGGCGGCGCCATGTATCGGGTGGCCGATCTCCCCGAGGACTGGGAAGCTCCCGCGCCAAGACCCGACTGGATTGACGAGAGCATGTTCGGCTGAACCGGACGGGTACACCGTCCCGCCCCGCATGCATCGTGCCTGGTGAGCGGGAAGGGTATCCACAGAAAAGTGTGGGTATCGGGTTGAGTCAGAAAAAAGGGCCAAATCGTGGCGAGCGCAGCCAAGACCCCCTTCCGGCCTTACGGCCACCTTCCCCCTTGCAGGGGGCAGGAAAGACATCACTCATGCGCGTGAGTCTTGCTTGTGCTGCTTCGGTTCGTTGCTGACTTAACCCGATAACCGTATAGAAAAATGAACGCATGTTAATCTCATCGAAACGGCACAGGGGAGAAAAATGCTGGCGATTCGCTCCTTTATGCCCTATTATGGTATAAAACGGGTTTAACCGGCGGTGTATTCCGAGCCGCCGCAAGCTTATGGACTCTCCCGTACACCGCATTGTCGTAAAGATAAGAGAAAACCGCAGGCACGCATGAGTACCAAAGGTAGTCAATGGAGACTCTGGCCGGTAACTCACCCCCTGGTCCCTTCTTGCACCCTAGCCCTGTTCCACAGGGCCGGGGACCCCGCCTCTCCAGAGAGAGGGGGAATTGAGCCATAGGAAGCACCGAGACGGCCGATAACGAGTCATCCCCTCTCTCACCGAGAGAGGGGAACGAGGGGTGAGTTATATTTTCAAGACACCCGTTCACTAAAAATCGCTTATGTTTACGACAATGCCCGTACACCGTCTGTTTCGGGATGACGAAGCATCCCGGAGAATCATCACAACCGTGTGGTCCCATGGTGAAACGCATACTGCTGCGGCAGGACGTTAAACCTTTCGGGACTTTTACGCGTCAGATAAAGAAGCATCGGATTCTACTGCATATACCGTACAGGCGGGGTTGAACAGTACCCGGAGTATATACACCGCCGGGTTCACGCGCATTATCCTGTACCGTGGAACAGAAAAAGCATTGTAAGCGTCATATTATTAGGAATTATTATCAAAATACTGCTGGCTTTTCTCATTTTCTTTCTGTAGTATGGTTCATACGGAGGTGAATACGCCCCGGATCAGGAGTACGAAGGCGCACGGGTTAAAAAAACCCGGTATTGAAGTAGATGCGTCGTGCTGCCGATAACCGGAATGGCGTCTCCTCACCAGCCGCGAGTTTTGATTTATGGAAAGGATTTCGCATTGCTGAATCGAAGACGATTTCTGAAAACAGCGGCCGCCACCGGCGGAGCGGCAGCACTCACTCCCCTGCAGGCGCTTGGATCCCGCTATCAGACGTCCACGGGATATTATGGCCTCCATGCCTTTATCGAGAATCATCCCAACGCGGTTTTCATCATGAGAACCAACGTTGATTCCATAACCGATTCCGTGGCAAAGGTACAGGCCGGACTCGATTTCGGGCGTTCCGTGTTTGTCCCCCGTTCGCAGGAAGACGGCGGAGTTCCGGTCACCAACAAGGTCCGGTTCACGGCGCTCAACTCCGGCGAGATCGACATGCTCGCACGGAACACCACATGGACGTTCTCGCGTGACACGGATCTCAATGTCGAATTCACCGGCGTCAACTACTACGACGGTCAGGGCTTCATCGTGCCCTCGGCCCTCGGCGTTTCGTCGGCGAAGGATCTCGACGGTGCGACCGTCTGCATCCAGACCGGCACCAC
>JAWLHT010000377.1:0-4310 GCA_041690195.1 Candidatus Latescibacterota bacterium | reverse complement strand
CCACACGTGGTTACCAACTCCGCTGCTCCTGTATAGTGAAACTTTGTCTTGCCCTTTTCTCTTAAGTTTACGACAATGGGGCCAGGGGGTGAGTTACCGACCAAAGTCTCCATTGACTACCTTTGGTACTCATGCGTGTCAGTGGTTTTCTCTTATCTTTACGACAATGCCCCTCGTTCCCCTCTCGGGGAGAGGAGATGACTCGATGGGAGACTGGGAGTTGTGCAGAAGTGTCAAAGATACGGGGCAACCTGAGGCGAACCGCTGCAAGAAACAGCATGGAGAGGAGTATGTTGCACCACTCCGCTTTCGTTCGCATAACCGCAAAAGGCGTCCCGGGACGCCTTTTGCGGTTATGCCGGTCGGAACCCGGGGCTACCCGATGCGGATGAGTTTGGGTTCGCCCAGGAAACCATAGGGAACGAAACGGTAGGAATCGGTCCACGGCGTCTTGTCAGTAAACTCGCCCGGTCCGATCCATTCGGGATTCTCAATGTCATGGTGCAACGGCCCGAGGGTATTCCGGAGGGAACCGACCACCTCTATCTCCATCGTATTGGAGCCATCCCGGAGAGCAGCGGTTATATCTCCGCGATACGGGGGGAAGGCCAGAGCCCCCACTTCTGTGCCGTTGACCGTAACAGCGGTGAGCGAACCCCGTGTTTCCGAGATATCCAGATCGTATCGGAACGGTTCAACCCGGTCGAGCTCAAAATCCATGCGGAAGGTCATCGAGCCGGAGTAGAAGGGGTATCCCTGGTCAACCCAGCTACCGAACGAAAGAGTGTCCGGTTCCGTAATCAGCGGGAAGCCATCATCTTCAGGCCCAACCGCGAAGTCACCGGCCAGATAGATGTTCTCGATTTCCGTATCCCAGAGGAAGTCGGTTGACGCCCGGATGACATTCTTCCCTTCGACCAGATGATCGGTGAGGGTGAGGGTCGGAAACTTGCGGTCAATATGCCATTTACCCGCCGAAGTCTCGACTTTGTGGCCGTTGATCTCGACAGAGAACCGGTCGGCGCTCTCCATGGTGAGTTCCAGCTTTTCCGGAATGTCCCGGATGGCGAACTCGAAGGTGAGAACGGTTTTATTGGTGCGGGTCCTGACATTCCGGGATTCCAGCACCCAAGGCTGATATCCTTCGTACTCCGAGATTCCGGTATGTTCCCAGATTGCCTGGCGCGCCTTCCACACCGGCTGATTGCGAAAGAGCGTATTCCCGTCGATTTCGAGCGTACAACGATCCAGCACGAGCATGTTGTCCTGCTGACGCTGGAAGGAATACGGGCCCGTGATATCGAGGACCTCTTCCGGTGGCGCAGTGCTTTTCCGGTCTTTCACCGAGGTCTGGGTCTGGTCTACCAGAAATATTCGGCTCCCGGCGGCATCTACCGAGGTCCGGATCACCGTTTTACCGTCTGTCTGCTCCGACGCGTACCGGTATCCCCGTCCGGTGCGCGGGTCGAGTTCCACCACTCCGCCGAGGGCCTTCAGTTCTATGACCAGGTCCAGGGAAGAAATACGATCGGTGTTGGCGAGAAAAAGCAGGTGCGCTCCCGCCTCGGTACGGTGATTGGCCAGTACGTTCCGGGCGGAAGCGCCGTCGGGCAAGTTCACCCGCAACCGCCGCTCCGAATGAGCAAAGAGCGCCCGTATCACCTCGGCGGGGTCATCCGGGACAGTGTATACGTTTTCCCGGGCGGCAAAAGCCTCCATGCGGCTGGAAGGAGCGCCGCTCACCCGCTCCGGGACATCACCCGCGAGAATGACCGGACCGTTGAAATCTTCGAGAAGATCGAGGATTGAAGAAAGCCAGGTCATGGCCCGGGGGACGATTACCGCCCGGTATTCCATTTCCCCGATCCTCAGAATATCTCCCAAAGACTTGCCTTGGGCGATGAGAATGCGTTCCTCGCCCAGGTCGAAGTCCACATGCTCGGCGAGCAGTTCTTCCACCAGCGCCCGGAAAGAGGCTTCCAGTGAACGGAGCGCATCACCCCCGTCCGCCGCTCCCAAATCAAGGGCGCCGTAAGCGGAGCCGATCGGATGCAGCACAAGCGTGTCCGCCGCCGACCGTCCCCGGCTGACCGCCCAGGACGCCCGCGCCAAATAGTCGTTCATGACCCGGATATTGTCCCAGTAGGGCTGGTGATAGGAGAAGGTGGGCGGGAAATCCCGTTTTCCTACCCCCCTCAACGAATACTGAACGAGATGCGGGCAAAGGAAGGTAATCCCGAGCGCAAGGTTGTAATCGGCGATCCACTTCATTTCCTCAAAGCTCAGATCCTGCCCCGCCGCGCCGAAAAGCTCGCTCACCGTGCGCTTCTTGCCAAGCTGGTTCGCCACGCTGGAAACCTGCTTGACCGTCCACGGATCCCCGATTCTCCGGCCCAGGTGATCAATTCCCGGAACATCCAGATACTCGTAATGGGCCATCACCGAACCGCCGGAGAGCACCATGCGCCGGAAATCGTCCTCGAAAAGATAGTGTCCGGTAAAAAGCAGCTCGCGTTCCTTGCACCATTCCGCAATGGGCGCGGTAAACGACTCGATGAAACGCTCGCTTACCGTACGCCAGAAATCGTGGCGGAACTTGAAACCTTCCGGTGCGGTGCTGAGAAGATGATGGAGCTGATCCAGGGGTGAATACCCGTGTATGCTCTCGAAGTATTCAGCAAACCCCGTGGTCCAGGGTACGGACCAGGGGGTCTGGTCATCCCCGGAACGGAGGGTGATCGTCCGGTTCACATTGGGTTCGTCCGTGAAAATTCCCGGCATGTACCTGCCGAAATCGTAGCGGAAGAGTTTGGAATAGCGCTCGTAGGTGTTTTCGATGAAGTCCCGGACGGTTTCGGGATTGAGGAGATCCACATATCCTTCGCCGTTAAAACGGGCATGCCCACGGGTGTAGCGGCGCACGTAGAAAACACCGGCTCCGGAAAGGTCTTCCGGCCGGTTGGGCAGGAGCTCGATGCCGGTTTCTCCCCGGCGGGTGAAGGCGACAGCGTTTTCCAGGGCTTCCGGAGCAAGCGCCGATGCGTCTTCGGCCCAGGTGAGCGCCACTGCCAGATTGGAGTCCTTTCCTTCCGTGGTCTTCCCGCCGGCGAATCCGCTGGGCCAGCGGTCTTCGTCATAGAGCCACGCCTCCATTTCCAACTCCCGGGCGATTTCGACTCCCCGACGGATCGCCCGCATCCACTCATCGCTCAGATAACCGGTCCGCAAACCCTGACGGGCGTGCATGAAAAAACCGCCGAACCCCTTCCGCTTGAACTCACGGACACGGCTTTCAATATCCGAGGGTTCCATGGAGTCATTCCAGGACCAGAAGGGAGAGGGGCGATACTGCCGGGGCGGATCAACGAATTCTTTCAGGTTCATGTCTGTTCCTCGCCTGTGCCGCCGAAGGGCGGTTATCGAAAGCCACCGCGATTAAGAGCCCGCGGGCGAATGCCGGAGACCCGGCCCACTCAACCGGATGAGCGCCGGGATGTATCCTGAACCGCTGAAACTGCCCGAAAACCGTCCCCGAGAATTCCCTTTCCCCGGGTTATGCACCCGGAACAGTGGGATCGGCGGGTTGATATCGCCGCCCATGTTCAGTCCGCCGCCTGCTTCACTGCAGGCGGGGAAAGCTCATCCGGCTCAACACGCCGCGTCAGGACGGTCCCCTTGCCCAGCATGCGACCGACCAGCCAGGCCAGACCAAAGGAGGCGACACCCATGAGAGCGAACGGCCAGCGGATGCCGATCGCCGCGGCAACACTCCCTCCGATAGCCGGGCCCGCGCCGATCCCGAGACAGGTTACACTGGATGTAAGACCGTAGGCGCTTCCCACCCGCTCTTTTGGAATAATGCTGGAAACAATTACATTCACCGCAGGGATAATGCCTCCAACGGCAAGCCCCATGAGACAGCGTTCGATGAACAGCTCCCATATATTGCCCGCGACCGCCTGGGGCAGAGAGAGCACCCCGGTAGCGATGAGCGAGAACAACAGCACCCGGGAATGACCGAAACGGTCTCCGATTTTTCCGAAATATGCCGCTGAAATCCCGGAAAGGAGCCCCGCCACCGCGATAAAGGTTCCGGATATGGTGTTCACCCTGGAAGTGTCCTGCACCAGTTGCTCAATGAATATGGGAAGCACTGGAATGATCAGGCCACCCAGGGTATAGATCATGAAGTATACCACCAGCACGGTCAAAAAGCCTTCGGTGCGGAGAATCGTTCCCATGGTCCGGAAGCCGTTTTTCTCCCGTCCGGATGGGGAATAAAGTTCTCCTTTGCGCCGAAAGCCACCAGC
>JAWLHT010000376.1:0-4315 GCA_041690195.1 Candidatus Latescibacterota bacterium | reverse complement strand
GGAAGTGGGTCAAGACCTCCACCGCCCACCGGGGCGACACCGGCGCACCGGTTCCCATCCGACCCTCCAACACCCGCGTGGCGTTCGACCGGGACAACGACGTCTACTGCCTGGCCAGCGCCGGCGGGATGGCCCTGCTCCTGCACTCCCGCGACCACGGGGCGACCTTCACCGCCTGGCCCCTGCCGGGTTCGGGCGTGTTCGACATCGAGGCGTTCACCGGGCACAATCTCCCGGACGGTCCCCCGCCGGTGGCGCGGTTCACCCAGACCGCCGCGGACCCGGACCGCATCTGGCGGCGGATCAACGATTTCGACCTCTTCCTGCCCACAAAAGGCGAGAACGGCGGCATCGGCATCGGTGAGCCCCTGAACGTTTCGAAAATGTGCATCGGGCTCTCCATCCACTCCGGGATTCCCACGGTCATCGTGTCGCGGGGGAACCTGGTCCACCTGGTCTGGGGCGAGGCCACCGACCCCGAAGCGAATGCGCCGGGAGTCCCCGCCTTCGCCGCGACCTGCGACCGCGCCGCCCGCACCCTGAGCGAGCCCGCGCTGGTGGGCTACGGCCCGCCTGCCAACGACATCCACAACACCCCCTGCATCACCGTGGACGGCGAGGGATACCTGCATGTTCTGGTGGGAACCCACGGACGGACCTTCAAGTATTCCCGCTCCCTCGCGCCGGACCGCGCCGACGGCGGCTGGACCCCGGCGGAAGATGTTGGTCCCAACCTGCTCCAGACCTATGTCGGCATGGCCTGCGACCGGAACAACACGCTTCACCTCGTCTTCCGTCTGGCCCACACCGACCGCCGCTATTTCCCGGCGGGGTACTACTCGACACTCTCCTACATGCGAAAACGCCCCGGCGAACCCTGGTCCGAACCCATCGACCTCATCGTTCCGGCCTTCTCGGAATACTGCATCTTCTACCACCGGCTCACCATCGACCGCCGGGGGGCGCTCTTCCTGTCCTACGATTACTGGTCCACCTTCTGGTTCTACCGCACCGATCACCGGGGCAACCACCGGGCGCTCCTGTCCTCCCCGGACGGCGGCGAGACATGGCGGCTGGTCCCCAACGGGCTGATGAAATAGCGGGGCGATACGTGTCCTCCGCCACTGTAAAACCACGGGAGCGGTCACGGCATGATTTCCATGCCGCGGCCGCTCCCGTGGTTGTTGGTTGCACCATACAGAAAGGAACAATACGGAACTGCCTGTCTGAATTGGGATGCGTGGGATGTAAGGGATAAAAGATGATGAAAGAAAAAAGGTCCGGGCGCTCAATTCTTTGATCCGCATTTCATCAGGCTTTTATCACGCGCATCCCCATTCAGACAGGCTTCTCTTCCTTTCTTCACGATTTGATCCCACTTTAGCTTTACCTGATCAGTGTCATTTTCCCTGCCGTAACCCTTCTGTCATACTCCAGCCGGGAAAAATATACGCCTGATGCGGCAGCGGCCCCATGCTCGTCCCGGCCGTCCCACAGAACGGTGTGTGTCCCGGCGCTTACCTGCCCGGAAAGGAGGGTACGGACTCTTCGTCCGGTGATATCGCAGACCGTGAGAACGGCTCGCCCCGGAACGGGAATCTCGAAGGATATGGTCGTCGAGGGATTGAAGGGGTTGGGTGCGGCCCGGAGCGGGCCGAACGCCCGGGGGAACTCCGTTTCCGCCACTACTCCAGTGGCGGGACCGGAATACCGCGTCACACCGGCTTTCGTGCCCGCCCAGACCGCGCCGGAAGAATCCACGGCCACCACGTATACTTCGCCTTCCGGCAGACCATCGGCGAAGACCGTCTCCCAGGATGCGCCGTCATAGCGGACGAGTCCCCGGGAGGTCCCGAACCAGACGGTTCCATGAGAATCCGTTACGGCGGTATGGACCCTTGTTCCCGGTGTCATGCCCGCCTCTTCGGTCCGGTCCCGCCATTCGCCGCTCTCGTAAAGGGAAACGCCGTTCCCGAGCCATTGGATATCCAGCATGTCTGTTATCGTCATGTATCGCGCGAACCAGACCGAACCGTCCTGATTCACCGTCAGCGGCAAGCAGGGATTTTCAAGGTAGCCGTCGTACGTGCCGGAAGCCCACACTCCACCGTTCAGCCGGTACAGATTTCCCATGGAACCGGCCCAGCCCGTACCGTCCGGAGCAAGAACCACCCGGTCCACCGTGTCCCGAATGACACAGGACCACTCCGCGCCGTCGAAGCGGAACAACACCCACATTCCGCCTGCGTATAACGAACCGTCCGGTGCGACGGCAAGCGTCTCGAAATGACGTGCGGTGTAATCGTTCTCTTCGTCCCTCGGCGTGAACGTGGTCCACACCCCTTCCCGGAACCGGGAAACTCCGCCATGCGTTCCGAACCACACCGAACCGTCCGGAGCCGCGGCAATTGCCCGCACTCTGTCGTTCGCAAGACCATCCGCCATGGTTACCGCCGTCCACCGTGCGCCGTCGTATCTTGCCACACCGGAATCCGTGCCCGCCCAAATTGTGCCGTCTGGAGTACAGGCCAGGGCAAGAATAGTGTTCCCCGGCAGGCCGTCGGCGGCGGTCCAGGTGGTCCATGAGCCCTCTGCGAATGCGGCTGAGGCAAAAACACAGGACACAGCCCACGTTACGATGCGGAAACACCATGCGCGACACATTGTCGTCCTCCGGACTATGCACATCATCTATCTTCGGGCATACGGCTCCCACACGGAAAGTTACCCCGCCGTAACGACCCAGTCAAGGAGAAATATCATATTGCGCCCGTCTCTCCCGGCCGCCTGTCGTGCCCGGAAAACCGTTTCCTCCCGGATTTGCCTTGAAATTTGCTCCCCGATGTGCTTCATTTCCAAACCTGGCTTCGTGTCACTTGTATACCGGAAAACATTGTCATGCAGAAAACGCATTACGGCTGGTACGTGCTGGCGGTCGGCACCCTGATCGTGCTCGGCGCGCTCGGGCTGGCCCGGTTCGGGTACACCCTGGTACTCCCGGCCATGCAGGCCGGGCTGGGGATGGAGAACACCGGAGCCGGGGCGCTGGCCACCGCCAATCTTGTCGGGTATCTCGCCCTCTCGGCCATCGGCGGGGCGCTCGCGGTGCGGTTCGGGCCGCGGAAGGTCATTACCGCGGGGCTGGCGCTCACGGCGGCGGGCATGGTTGGCACGGGACTTTCGGGAGGATTCGCGGAAGCGGCGGGCTGGCGCGCGCTCACCGGCATAGGCAGCGGCGCGAGCAATGTCCCGGTGATGGCGCTCCTGGCGTCCTGGTTCGGAAAGCGGCGGCGGGGGTTCGCAACGGGAGTGGCGTCTTCCGGCTCCTCCCTGGCGCTGATCCTGCTCGGACCGGTGGTGCCGCTGGTATTGACGCAGTACGGCGATTCCGGATGGCGGGTATGCTGGTTCTTCTACGGCGGCGCGGCGGCGGTCATCGCGGCGCTCGCATGGGCGGTTCTGCGCAACCGTCCCTCGGAGAAGGGGCTTTCCCCCATCGGCGGAGACGGGGGAGACAATCCCGCCGCATCCCGCACCCCGGCGGCTCCCCGCTGGGGCGCGGTCTACCGCTCCGGGGCGGTCTGGCATCTCGGCCTGGTGTATGTGGCCTTCGGGTTCTCCTACATCATCTACATGACCTTCTTCTTCAAGCACCTTCTCGCCGCGGGCGGGTACACGCGGGAGGCGGCGGGCGCACTCTTCATGGTTGTGGGCTGGCTGAGCCTCTTTTGCGGCCTGATCTGGGGCGCGATTTCCGACCGTATCGGCCGGAGGGCGGCGCTGGTCATGGTCTACTCCATCCAGGCGGTCGCCTTCGCCCTGTTCGGCATCTGGACGAGCCCGGCGGGCTTTACCGTTTCGGCGGCGCTCTTCGGCATCACCGCCTGGAGCATTCCCGCCAT
This sequence comes from Candidatus Latescibacterota bacterium, assembly GCA_041690195.1. GTDB lineage: Bacteria > Latescibacterota > Latescibacteria > Latescibacterales > Latescibacteraceae > JAWLHT01. Next base: position 413 of record JAWLHT010000376.1, on the reverse strand, counting down.
CATGGCGGCGGCTTGCGGGGACTCCCTCGGGCCGGAACTGGCCCCCGCCGCGCTGGGATTCATTACCCTCTTCTTCGGCATCGGCCAGGCGGCAGGGCCGAGCGTGGCCGGGATGATCGCCGATGCCTCGGGATCGTTCCACGCGGCCTTCCTGCTCGCGGGCGCGGTGGCGGCGCTCGGCGCGGCGGGCGCGTGGACGCTGGAAAAAGACAGTCTCAAGTCCAAAATTCTAAGTCCAGAGTGAAGAAGGCACAAAGGGGCAAAGGCACAGAGGCACAAAGGAAAAAGATCGGTCTCGCGCAAAGTTCGCAAAGGCCGAAAGACCTGTCTGAATTGGGATGCGCGGGACCACCCCAATTGAATCATGCTGATTCAATTGGGGACCCCGGGATGAAATACGGATAAAAGATGAT
>JAWLHT010000375.1:2887-4320 GCA_041690195.1 Candidatus Latescibacterota bacterium | reverse complement strand
GCACAAGTCAGGAAGAGGTGCGCGCCTATGCCCTGGAGCGCCTGGGAAGAACCCGCGGCGTGGTCGCTTTCGACACTCTGGCCGATGCTCTTGACGACATCAGCCCCGTGGTACGCCGTCAGGCCGCCGAAAGCGTCGGTGAAACCGGCCTCCCGGAAGCGGTCGCCCCTCTGGCCCGAATTCTCCGTGACCCGGAATCAGATATCCGGAGTGAAGCAGCTACCGCGCTCGGCTTCATCGACACCCCGGAATCCCGGGAAGCGGTGTTCGCGGCGCTCGACGACCCCGATCCGGGGGTACGTACGGCAGCGATCACCTCTCTCGGCCGATTCGATGGACGGGACGTGGATGAACGGCTGTTGGATCTGGCCGGAACCGAGCGTCACCCGATGGCCTTCATCGCCCTGACCGAGGCCATTTCCCATCGAAGTAACCTGGACGGGGTTGATCTCATCCTGCGGGGCCGCGAATACTTTGCATCGCAGCGCATCCGGAAGCAGATTCTTCATTCCCTGGCGCGGAGGTTCGGAGCCGGGGAAAAATTCTACGGGCTGATCTGCCGGAGAGGGGAAAAATCGTCGCGGGACGTGGCGCGTTATCTCACCCGCCTTTCCCGTCAGTCCCGGAATCATTCGGAATGCCGGGATACCGGATTCGCCGCCCGGATCAGGGCAATGGCAGATGCCTTTGCCCGCAATGATACCGGAGATTTCCTGGAGCAAGCCGAAGGGGCCGCGGAGATTCTCCACTTCCGCTGGTACGGGGATAGCGACATCCGGGCCTTGTCACGCATTATGCTGACGCTGGTGCGCATCAAACGTGAGGGGAGCATGCCCAATCTGCCGGGCAAGGCCTTCCTGTCGGTCTGCGCGGGGGCTGCAATGGACAGGATTGCCGGACACGAGGGGAATCGTCACGGGCGGCCGCAGACTGATCCGGCCTGACCGGCCTTCAAACGTCTATCCTCCGCCACGATTCCGTAACGCTCCACGCTTGCAAATACCGGTGCGTCGCAGATGTTCTCGATGTATCTTTCTTCATATCCCGCAGGGAACACACAGAGCGCCTTTCACCAGGAGACATTTCATGTCCGAAAAATCGGAAAACAAGCCGCAGGAGATGCAGATCCGCATCGAAATCAACGATGCAGTCGCCGACGGAATCTACGCCAATCTCTCCTTCATCAGCTCAAACCATTCGGAGTTCATTTTCGATTTCGCCCGGTTTCTTCCCGGAAACACACGGGGGAAAGTCCTTTCCCGCGTCGTCCTGCACCCTGTTCAGGCCAAGGCATTTCTCAAGTCGCTTTCCGAGGCGATGGAAAAATTCGAGGCGTCTTTCGGCCCAGTATCACCGGACAATCCGCACAAAAATATCGGTTTCAGGATCAACCAGGAGAGCGGCGATTCCGCAAAAAGTCAGTAAACTGAAAG
>JAWLHT010000375.1:0-2877 GCA_041690195.1 Candidatus Latescibacterota bacterium | reverse complement strand
CTAATATCTTTACGTTTCGTGTTTTTATGGGTGTATACGTGTGAAGAACGCAGGAGTCAGGAGCCGGGGGTCAGGAGAACAGACCTTGGTGTAAGCGACTCCCTCTGCCTGTAGGTGCGGTTCAGCCCATCTTTTCCCTGGGCTTTGGGCTTGGGCTGTTATTCCCCCTTGTGCCTCTGTGCCTTTGCCCCTTTCACTCTGCACTGTGCGCCGTTCACTCTCATGTACCAATGGAAAACAGCGAAGAGTCCTTCTTGAATCCGGATCGTTCCCCGGCGTAAATGGTAAAAGCAGGGCCATCTTCATTGGTGAAGATGGCCCTTCTTATCCGCTCCAGGCCCGTAGATCCGGCAGCCCGTCCAGCATGGCCGGAATCAAAAAGTGATGGTCGTCCAGCCGCTCTTGAGCATTTCGGTGAGCGTGGTTCCGGTGTATTTCACCTCCACTCCGAGCTTCTGCAGGTCCGCGGAAACACCATACCCATCGGCGCACGCCTTGCATGCCAGTAACTTAACCCCGGCATCCTTCATCCGTTTTACGTATTCCTGCAGATCCGCATCCTGGGTCAGCAGTTTCTGCGACGGTCCCCAGATCAGGAGGCTCACTTCTTTCCACCAGCCCTGCTTCATGGCATTGAAAGAATACATGAACACCATGTTGTTCGCGACTTCGCGGTCGGCGCTTGTCCAGACCACCAGAAGTTTGTCGGGTTTCATCGCCTGTGCCTCCTGAGCCCGGGCGGACTTGCCCGGCAACGTGATCAGAATTCCGGCCAGAACCATGACAACTCCGGCCCGATACAGAATCGTGCGCATACCAGACATGCCGTTCCTCCTCTGTAAAGCGTTTTTTTGTCGGTCACGAACAGCAACCGTCCCGAACTCAAAAAAGAGCATAACCGTACTTAAACCAAACCACCCGTAAACCGCTCCGCTTTCACGGACGGCATTCCTCCCCGCAATGAGATGAAACACCGTGCATTTCATCAATCCACCGATTTACCACAGATCGGATCCCTCACCATTTCCTCACACATTATGTTATGTTACGCAATAATTTAAAGCAAAATGCCAACAAATTTCTATACGTTTTATAACCCGTTGTCAACGGAATTCAAATACGGATTGGCGTATTTATCTCCGTATTCGGGAATATCCGGTACTTCGGCCGGACCTCCGGATTCTCAAGACAAAACCGGGATGAATACGAAACACTTTTCATCTCAGCTCACCACAAAACGTTCAAAAGGAGTAACGCATGCGCACCAGGAACGCATTCCACGGCATCGCTCTGGCGATCGCCATGACTTGTGCGACGGTACCGGTTTCCGGAACAGCCGAAGCCGCACAAAAAGCCAAGAACATCATCCTGCTCATCAGTGACGGCTGGGGATATAACCATATCCTGGCCACCGATTACTTCACCAACGGCGCCGCCGACTCCAATCCCTATGCCGGGTTCCCGGTTTACACCGGCATGTCAAACTATCAGTATTATTTCAACGAAAATGGCGAACTGAAGCAGTACAGTCTCACGGGCACACCAACTCTTTACGGGTATAACGGTGAAGAGGCAAAGAACAACTTCGATTACATCGGTGAATACTACACCGATTCCGCGGCGGCTGTAACCGCAATGGCCACCGGAGTGAAAACCTACGGGGGCGGCATCGGCGTCGATGTGAACCGCAACATGGCTCAGAACATCGCCGAAATCGCGATTGCAAAAGGCAAAGCCGCCGGCAATGTTTCCAGCGTGCAATTTTCTCACGCTACCCCGGCCGGATTCGGCGCGCATGCGGACAACCGGAACAACTACAAACAGATCGCCCACCAGCAGTTGTTTGAAAGTAAGCTCACCGTGCTCATGGGCGGTGGCCATCCGCTGTATGATAACGATGGCATCCTTCTCACCACCCCCTCCGATAAATATGTCGGCGGAATCTCCGTATACAACGGCATCAAGGAAGGCCTAACTTCCATCGAATGGTCCCGCGAAGATCAGGACCCCTTCACCGGCGCCAAAACCCAGAATAGCGGAACCGGCGTCGTTAGGGATATCGATGGCGACAGTTCCCCCGACGCGTGGACTCTCGTGGAAGACAAGGCGGATTTCCAGGCTCTCGCCTCCGGCAGTACGCCGAAACGAGTATTTGGCCTTGCCAAGATAGCCCAGACGCTCCAGTTCAACCGCAAGACCTCCGCCGCCGCAAAAATGGCGTATAACAACGAGGCGAAAGTGGATCAGCTGGTACTCGAAAAGTCCGCTGCGAAGTCCGCGTACAGTGATATCCCGGATGTAACCACCGCCGCATACGCCGATCCGCAGGTCGAGAATGTCCCCACGCTTGCAGAAATGACGAAAGCCGCTCTGAACGTACTCGACAACGATCCCGACGGTTTCTTCCTTCACGTCGAGGGCGGCGCGGTTGACTGGGCCGGTCATGCCAACTGGATGGGCCGCGTGATTGAAGAGCAGCAGGATTTCAATAATTCCGTGCAGGCGGTCATCGACTGGGTTGAGCAAAACAGCAACTGGGACGAAACCCTGTTGATCGTTACCGGCGACCATGAAACCGGCTTTCTCACCGGTCCGGGTGGAAATATTGACAATCAGTATTTCAAGCCCGTGGTGAATAATGGACAGGGCAATATGCCCTCTGGCGAATTCTTCAGCAACAATCACACCAACCAGATTATTCCGCTGTACGCCAAAGGCCCGCTTTCCGAAATGTTCACCCTCTTCAGCACCAAGTCCGACCCGGTGCGTGGCACTTACCCCGGATTATGCATAAAAAAAGCGGTGCAATGAAGTAAGTTATTGAGTATATTGCAGTTGCGAGCAGACAACGTACTCAATGCACTTACATTCTGAGGA
>JAWLHT010000374.1:0-4321 GCA_041690195.1 Candidatus Latescibacterota bacterium | reverse complement strand
CTGGATAACGCGCGTGACAGAGCACTCGCCGCCTGCGCCTACCCGACCTGGGGTACCGGAGTGTTCGAGGGAACCGATCTGGCCGCCGGACACCTGCTCTTCGGCATGGCTGTCCTGTATGACTGGTGTTATGACGATCTGGGTGAAGAGGCGCGCCGAACCATCAGAAATGCCATCTTGAACCGGGGTGGATATCTCTTTGAAAAGGCCGCCTCGGGAACCATCAACACCGACCTCGCGGTATACAAGGTCCGTCCCTGGCCGGAATGGGATACTGCTTATCTCCAGAACCACCAGTGGATTTGTGCCTGCGCGCTGACGGCTTCGGCGGTGGCGGTATTTGATGAAGCGCCTGAAGTGCTGCCCCGCATCGGATTCGCGCTGGACCGGTTCCGCCGGGTAATGTCTTATCTGCCGGACGACGGCTCCTTCCATGAGGGAGCGCCCTACTGGGGGTACGGCATGGAATACCTGCTGAAGTTTACGGAGCTATCCCGCGACCTCCTCGGTGTGGACTTCTATCGCTCTCCCTGGCTCCGTACAACCGCGGATTTCCGGCTGCACCTTTCCCTGCCGCGCAATTCCATGACCCCGAACAATATGGTCATTGATATCGGAGACAGCCCCCGCCGCGATTGGTACGGCCCGGAGTATATGCTCCGGCGCCTGGCGGCGGAGTACCGCGATGGCCGCGCCCAGTGGCTTGCCGGTGAAATCGACCGTGAGAATTGCGAAAAAGCGGTTTCCCGCTGGCTTAACCTGCTCTGGTTCGACCCTACTCTCGCCGAGGAACCCCTCGCCGGACTTCCGACCCTCCACCGGTTCCCGGACACCGAAATTGTCACCGCCCGCAGCGACTGGTCGGGGGACGAATCGCTGGTGATGTTCAAATGCGGCCCGTACATTGGCCATCATGCGCTCCATGCCATGACCTACTGCCCCTCTTCGGCGCACCATGTCCATCCTGATGCCGGGAATTTCATCATTTTCGGCGAAGGCGAATGGCTGGTTCGTGAGGATGGATATTTCGGTAAATACACCGGTCAGCATAATACCCTGCTCATCAACAACGGCGAACAGATGGGCGGCGGCGATTCCATCTTCGATGGCATTCGTCCCCATGCGCTGAAAGCCGAGCCGCGCGTCTTCCGGTCCGAGTCCAGCCCCGCCTTCGACCACATCGCCGGAGATGTAGCGCCGGCCTACCCTCCCGAAGCGGGGCTGAAACAGTTTACCCGTCACCTGCTCTTCCTCAAGCCGGATGTGCTTATCGTGGCGGATAACATCGTGCTGGAACGTTCCGCCGGACTGGAACTCCGATTCCAACCCGAGCAGCAGCAAGGAGAGCGAGTGGACAATGCCTTTCTCTTCCAGGGACAAAAAGCCGGGTTGCGGCTTGAACTCCTCACCCCGGATGGCGTGACCATGAACGGGGAAGCCCTGGACATGATCTCCCGGGAGTACAAACGTACCCCGGTCCACACGGTACGGCTGTTGAAAAACGCCCCCGCATGGCGGAACGCGACCGCCTTCTCCTGGGCCGGGACAGGAGCCGAACCGGCGAAGGTGACGATGGAAAACGCCGGTGACCTTTGGATATTCCGGGCGGGAAACCGGGCGGTGGTATTGGACTGGAAAACGGGAGAAGCGAAGGAGAAATGAAACACGATACAAACGGGTAAAAGGTGCGGAAGTTTCGCCCGTGTCATACTAAAGCAAAGTTGAATCGAATCGGGAAGAAAGAGCCCGTCCCGTCCGCCCCGGCCCTCACCCTCCCTGCTCCCTCTCCCGCCCCGCGGGAGAAAGGGCCCCCATTCGTACCGGGTACGGTACGGATGGGGTACGGAAGGGAGAGCCCCATTCCCGGGTGCACTGGTGTAGAACAGCGGCAACCGGCTTTGCCAGTATTGATTCATAATTGGTATCAGCCCGTGTTCATCTCCGCTTCCACTGCTCTGTTGTTATCCCTGGTTTCTTTTTCCCTCGCGTCCTTGCGGAAAACGGATCTCCTGCCTGAGGCGATGGGAAACTCTATTCCGGAGGTTGCCATGCGTTATTTCCTGATTTCAGCCGCTTCCGCCATTCTCATCCTCACCGGATGCGGCGGAAAGCCCACGCCGGACAAACTCGCCATCAAGGGAAAGGATACTGTTTGCATTCTCTCCAAAAGCAAGCCCTTCAAGAATGATGTCATAACCCGGATTGTCGCCACACTGGAGACGAACGGGCTCCGGGTCGTGCGGGACGATACCGGCCGTGCGGAATATTTCCGGGCCGCCGATTATGGAGCCGTGGTGTACATCGCGGAATACTGGGCATGGCACACCCCCCGCCACGCCATCCTTTACTTTGAACGGAACGGCCAAGCTGCCAACATTGTGTTCGTGGTCACATCCGGCGATCCGGATGTGACAATCAGAAGGCCCTTCGACGCGATCACCAGCGCCTCGTCCTCCAAAAACGTGGATCGGGTGTCGGAGGAAATACTGGGAAGGCTGGACGGTATACTCAAATAGTCGGGGTATGCCGGAGAACCGTTTCCCGGAGTCTCAAGTTCCGGAGAACTTCTGGGAATGTTGTCCGCTCTCCGCACGCTCATTCCCCGGGGGAATGATTCCAGGGTATGCCCGGTTGATACGCAACGGGTAGCGGAGCTTTTTCGAACATGGAAAAAGGGCAGGGGTTTATTATACTTCCCCTGCCCCATATTCCCTTATCCCGCCACAGGACACAATCACCTCCACATCGGTCTTGTCGCCAATATGCCTGTCCCGTCCTTAAGCGGATGCAAACTGCATTGCCCCCATCATAAGCAGGACCGTTTCCTCGTCCGACCCGCGTTTCACTTCACCAAGAGGGCTTTTCCGGTGGCATGGTGTTTTCCCGCCCGGAGTGTGTAGAAATAGACTCCACTGGAGCAGTCTCGGGCATCCCAGCGGATGGCGTGCGCCCCGGTGGAGAGCATCCCGTTGTGGAGAACAGCGACTTTCCTGCCGAGCACATCGAAGATGGTAAGGGTGGCGTGCATCCGCGTGGGCAGAGTGAACCAGATGGTGGTGGAGGGATTGAAGGGGTTGGGACAGGCCGGATCGAGGCGGAATATGCCGGGAGCATCCGTCTCGACGCGCACCGACGACTGGGACATGGAGGGTTTGCTTACACTGCCAAGACCGACCGTCTGGACCCAGTAGTGGTAGGCAACATCGTTGAGGGGGACGAAGGGATCAGTGAATTCAGTGATACCGGTGGCAACGGAGTCTACGAGGATGGTATGGCGCTCCTCGTAAAACAGCAGCGAGTCCAGCGAGGTGAAGCGCGAAAGCGGAATGGGCCCGGTGAACTCAGGGGAGCGGGAACGGAAAATGCGGTACCGGTCCACGAGGCCATACACCTCCGATGGCGAAGGCGCCCAAATGAGGCGGAGAGAATGCCCCTGGTCATCGGGGACGTCCTCGACCCGGACACCGGAGGGCGGTTCGAGAACGGTTTCCGCTATAAACGCGCCATCGCCGGGGATGACAAAGGAAAAAGACCCTTCTCCGGGAGTGAACGGAATGACGGCGCCCTGAAATGTCAGGCGCGACGGGACCGGTCCCCGGACAGTAACCGTAAGGCCGGAAGCACCGAGAACATGCCCGGTAATTCGTCCGGGACCACGAAAATCGGTGTACAGATATCCGGTGTCGGAGAGCGAAACGATCACCCCCCGGGAGTCGGTCAGGGAGCGGCCGTTGAGAATGAACGCACACTCCGGACCACCGTCGGGGAGAAGCCGGCACCAGGCCAGTTCGGCGTCCATGTCAAGCGATGCTCCATTTGCCTTACAGGAGAGCGCTTCCCCGCGTTCCCGGACGACGCAGACATCCACCGTGTCGCCGCGGGCAATCCGGATGCCCGTGCCGCCCGAACCGGGAGAAACCGCCAGGGCTTCGATTTCCGGGAGAGACAATCCGGTTTTCTCCGGGTGGAGCAAGGTGAGAAAGCGCGCCCCGATCCCGCGATGGGAGGCCTTGAGAACGGTGTGTGTGAGCAAGGGCGAACGCTGGTACACGGCGTGCTTGAACTCTCCGGTTTCGAGAGTCAGCGCGGCCGGCCCGAGGGTGAGATCGTTCGTTCCAACGCAGAATGCCCGGACGAAGGCGTTGGGACGATCCCATCGGGCGCCGCCGGGAGTCAGGGAAAAGGACCCGCCGGATGTTCCCCCACCGTTGCCGTGCAGGAGCAGGGTATAGGTCCGCGGGCCGAAGGAGTTGGATACCCGGTCGAAGATGAGGAAATACCGGCGGCCCGCCAGGAGAGCGTGACGGGTGAACCGGGTTTC
>JAWLHT010000373.1:0-4336 GCA_041690195.1 Candidatus Latescibacterota bacterium | reverse complement strand
CGGAGATCGTTCGGGCCGCCGTCTGAATAATCGGCGGATTTTGAGATACGCGAAATGTGAGCGGAACGTTTGAAAGGTCTTGCATGTTACACGGATTTTTGGTATTTTTGCATGTAGCGGTGAGCGTACTTCTGATTGTCGCTGTGCTCCTGCAGTCCGGCAAGGGCGGCGGGTTGGCGGGAACCTTCGGAGGCTCCGGTGTCACCGGCGGCGTGTTCGGCGGAAGGGGCGCGGCTCCTTTCCTGACCAAAGCCACCACAGTGTTCGCCGTGCTGTTTATGCTTACCGCGATTACCCTGAACTTCGTAAGACCGGGTGGCAGTGCACCGGGAAGCGTGATTGAGCGGGTAGCTCCGAGCGCTCCGGCCGGGTCCTCTCCGGCGGTGACCGACCAGTTGCCCTCCGCGCCTTCCGAGAGCGCTCCGGCTCCCTCTGAAGGAACCCAGCAGTAAGGGTCAGGTTTGCGAAGTTTATAGCGAAGTGTGAGTGACCTGAAATGCCGAAGTGGTGGAATTGGTAGACACGCCATCTTGAGGGGGTGGTAGCCATAGGCTGTACCGGTTCAAATCCGGTCTTCGGCACCATAAATTCCATGAAGCGCGGTATTGTATGAGAATCCGGAATACCTGGACATACCCGGTGGATGGACCAGTCGGGGCAGGGCAGAAAAAGGCCATTTTTCGTTAAGCGGGTGAATTACACCCGCTTTTTTATTTGTCTTTTCGGCAATGGTTTCCGGGAAAAAAGAAAGGAGTGTGTTTACTGTAAGCGGATTCATCAACGGAATGGAATGGGTTAAACTGACATCCAAGGAGGATCAGATGACCGAGAGAACCACCCAGAACATCAGCAATCTCATGACCGAACAGCGGAAATTCCCGGTACCGGATTCTTTTCGCGCCAAAGCGTACATCAATTCCATGGATCAGTACCTGGAAATGCACCGTCGGTCCCTGGAAGATCCCGAAGGGTTCTGGAGCGAGTATGCCGAATCGCTCGCATGGTTCAGGAAATGGGACAAGGTTCACTCCTTTGACCCGGGAAAGGTGGAGATCAAGTGGTTTGAAGGCGGCAAGTTGAATGTCTCCTACAACTGCATTGATCGTCATGTTGAAGCCGGGAAAGGCGAAAAAACCGCCCTCCTTTGGGTTGGTGATGATCCTTCCGAAGAAAAACGCATCTCCTACCGGGAACTCCGTGACGAGGTGAGCAAGTTTGCCAATGTCCTCAAAGGGCTCGGCGTGAAGAAGGGGGACCGGGTATGCATATATATGCCCATGATCCCGGAACTGGCTGTCGCCATGCTTGCCTGCACCCGAATCGGTGCGATTCACTCCATCGTGTTCGGCGGATTTTCCGCGGAAGCTCTCCAGGGACGTATCCGGGATTCGGAGTGCTCCATCCTGGTCACCTCGAACGTTTCCCTCCGCGGCAGCAAGGCTATCCCGCTTAAAATCAATGCCGACGATGCGCTCAAGGACAACGCGTGTCCCTCCATCCGCAATGTCATCTGCTTTGAACGCCGTCCGGTACAGACACACATGGAGCCGGGCCGCGACCTCTGGTGGCATGATCTCATGGCCCAGGCTTCCGCTGACTGCCCGCCGGAGCCAATGGATTCCGAAGACCCGCTTTTCATTCTCTACACCTCAGGTTCCACCGGAAAGCCCAAAGGGGTGCTGCACACCACCGCCGGGTATCTTCTTTACGCGAGTCTTACCCACAAGTTCATCTTCGATTACCATGAGGACGACATTTACTGGTGCACCGCCGATATCGGGTGGGTAACCGGTCACTCTTACATCGTGTACGGCCCTCTGGCAAATCATGCCACTTCAATCATGTTCGAGGGAGTGCCGACCTATCCGGAGCCCGACCGGTTTTGGGAGATTTGTGAGAAGTACGGGGTCACCATTTTCTATACCGCTCCCACCGCGATCCGCTCCATCGCCAGCAAGGGGCCGGATTGGGTCACCCGTCACGACCTCTCCAAGCTCCGCCTGCTGGGAACGGTGGGCGAGCCCATCAATCCCGAAGCCTGGATGTGGTACTACCAGACCGTGGGCGGCGGCCGCTGCCCCATCGTGGACACCTGGTGGCAGACCGAAACCGGCGGTATCCTTATCACGCCGCTGCCGGGTTGCATGCCCATCAAACCGGGTAGCGCTTCCCGCCCCTTCTTCGGAGTGGAGCCTGCTATTTTGCGTGAAGACGGCACCTCCTGCGCGGTGAACGAAGGCGGATACCTGGTAATACAGCGTCCCTGGCCGGGTATCATGCGCTCCGTATACGGCGACCATCAGCGGTTCATCGATACCTACTGGCGCCAGTATCCGGGCCGCTATTTCACCGGCGACGGCGCCCGGCTTGACGAGGAAGGCGATTTCTGGCTCCTCGGCCGGGTGGATGATGTCATCAACATCTCCGGGCACCGGATCGGCACCGCTGAGGTTGAAAGCGCGCTGGTGAGCCATGCCGCCGTGGCCGAAGCGGCGGTGGTCGGTTTCCCACATGATATCAAGGGACAGGCGCTCTATGCGTTTGTCACGGTGAATGACGGGGTGGACAAGACCGACGAACTCAAGAAGGATCTGGTCAAGCACATCCGTAAGGAGATCGGCCCCATCGCCACGCCGGACAAAATTCAGTTCGCTGATTCCCTTCCCAAAACCCGGTCGGGTAAAATCATGCGGCGCATTCTGAAAAAGATCGCCGCCAACGATATCGGGGACTTGGGCGACACTTCGACCCTGCTCGACCCGGCTGTGGTCAGCCGTCTCGTTGAGGAGCGCGTCGCCTGACCGGATTTCCCTGTTCTGTAACAGTACGGGGAAACCATTCATCAGCCCGCGGCCGTTGATTACGGCCGCGGGCTGCAAAAAGGGGGGAATTGTATGGCGAACGGCTCACTTTCCAATCGTTGGCTGGCAGTATTCGGGGCTATTCTGATGCAGTTGGCTCTTGGCGCGATATATGCCTGGTCTGTATTCACTCCATATCTCAAGACTGAACCCTACAACTTCACCGCGGCCCAGACTCAGGCCATCTTTTCCGCGGGGCTTTTCAGTTTTGCCTTCGTTCTCATATTCGCGGGAATCTGGATGAAGAAAACCGGTCCCCGCCCGCTTGCGGTGGCCAGCGCGCTGGTACTGGGCGGAGGGTATATCCTCGGGTCGTTTCTGGGATCATCCTTCTTTATGCAGCTCGTTTGCCTCGGGATCATAGCTGGCGCGGGAATCGGGCTCGGATATGTGGTACCCATCGCGGTTGGCATGAAGTGGTTTCCGGACAAAAAGGGACTGGTGTCGGGTCTGGCGGTTGCCGGGTTCGGCTTCGGCGCGACCATCTGGGTCAAGGTGGCCGGCTCCTGGTTCGGGCTCATCGAGACCTATGGAGTCCAGCAGGTATTTCTCTTTTACGGGATTGCATTCACCGCACTGGTCCTCATCGGTTCGCTCTGGATGATTAACCCGCCGGAAGGATACCGTCCGCCGGGACAAGCTTCTGGAACTTCCGGCTCCGGTGGATCCTGTGTTCCTCCCGCAGCCGATATCACCTGGCAGCAAATGATCGGACGCGGGCAGTTCTGGATACTCTGGCTGATCTACTGTTTCGGCGCCATCGCCGGACTCATGGTTATCGGAAACATCGTGCTCTTCGGACGCGACGCTTTGCAGAACTCCGGGCTTTCTCCCGAGGGGGCGGCTGCCGCGGCGGGAACGGCCATGGCCTGGTATGCCATCTTTAACGGTCTGGGAAGGATTGTCTGGGGGAAGATCAGCGATTCCATCGGCCCCCGTCAGTCGATCCTGCTGAACACGCTGATTCAGGGCGGTCTGCTTCTCACGCTGTACAGCATGGGAAACTCCCCGTTACTTCTGGCCGTGTATGCATCGGCCATCGGGTTCAACTATGGGGGGTATTTCGCGCTTATGCCCACTGGTTGCGCCGTGCTCTTCGGAGCGAAGAACATCGGATCCAACTATCCCTTCCTGTTCACCGCCTACGGTGTGGCGGGAATCGCGGGTCCCATGCTCGGCGGGTTTGTCCGGGATGCCACCGGTTCTTACCTCTGGGCGTTTATTCCGGCCGGTATCGCCTGCCTGCTCGGGGCATTTCTTGCCCTGACCCTGCGGACGAGGACTGAGATGGCCATGGTAACGTCATAACAGTACTTGATGACGGGTTCGGATCGGGCGCCGATAATAATCGGCGCCCGATTTTTTTGTGTCGCGTTGCATCATGAGGGTGGCGGTTCCCTCGGGAAAAAGCCTTTCTGAATTGGGATGCGGGGGATCACCCCAGCCGAATCATGCCGATTCGACTGGGGACCCCG
>JAWLHT010000372.1:0-4363 GCA_041690195.1 Candidatus Latescibacterota bacterium | reverse complement strand
CCGCGGATACGGCTCGGTCCACCAGGGTCAACGCTCCGATTGCACACAGCCCGGACATTTCGGTCCGGAATGTCTTGGAGAGATTGGTCATTTCCTCGAAGGAAGTCGCTCCACGCTCGTGAATCCAACGGAAGATCTGCATTCCTCGATACTTCTGTCGTTCCGGAGGGAGGAGAGCAGTAATTTCTTCAGGCAGTAATCCGGTCAGGTTCGTTCTATGCACGTCAGGTATCTCCATCCTGTTTCACAGCGGCCGTACCCGGTTGATTCCGGGCACAGGTCAAGCCTCGGCGAAATGGAAAACTGAATCAGCCGGACAGCGGGTTGTCGGGCTGATAGGAACAAAGTATCGGGAACCGGGAGTGGAGCCCGCCGTCTCAGTGGTCAGCGGTGTGTCCAAACCGTGAAGCCCGCATTCCGGCAGTCGATATGTGATGTTCCGGAAAAATCTTTATATAGCACATCCATTAAACCCCTGCAATACCATTTTGTTGCATTGGAAACGCCGGACGGTTATATTGATTCGTCAAGGAGGGTGAATGAGCCGAATTGTTGCAGTACTTATCCTTCTTGGGATAACGGGGTTGGCCTGTGCATCCCGGTCCGGAGGATTGCACGATGTGGACGCGGTAACGGAGATAGGGTGGGATAGTTCACCCGATTTGGATCCGGCAACGAACGCCGAAGCGGTGCTTGAGCGTTACTCGGTGGATTTCAAAATTCCCAATCCCCTTCTGGATGCCGGAGTATCCACCCGCAGAATTGATCCGAGCCACGAAAGCCAGATCCACTGCCGCGCCACGCTTCTGGACAGTATTTCCACGGAAGCGGATATTGAAGCAGTTTGCAGGCGTGATTCCCTGGATACGGCAGGGAAAGAGGAGTACAGACGGAATTATCTTAAAGAGCATGTTCATCCAGGGCGGTTTCGAATCCGAATCGATATGGAATCAGGCTTTTCGGAGAAATCCATTGATCCGGAGCACTGGGTGATTTACCTGGTCGATGCCAAGGGAGTGATGATCGAACCCGTTCAGGTTTCTTCATCCATGGCCGGCGCCGTTCAGGACAGTGTTTATTCCAGTTTTCATCGTTTGTCTCTTCCGCGAACCCGCATTCATGGTCAAATTACGCTTTCCTTCGATCGGGTGACTTTTTTCAAGGAAGACCTGCTGGGGAAAGCCAATCCTGTCATTTTTCTGGAGATTGTACACGAAAAGGAGACCGTGGCCCGGGTAGCCTGGAAAAACCGACGTGCGGAAAAGAAGGAACAGGGTGCGGAAAATGTACGAACTGAGCGTTGACGGGCACTTTGACGCCGCCCATTTTCTGCGGGGATACGATGGTGACTGCGGCAGGATGCATGGCCATTGCTGGAAAGTCACCGTAACCGTCAAAGCCGGGAATACCGGCGGTCTCGGTATGGCGGTTGATTTTAAAGTGATTTCAAGAGAACTTGAAACCTTGCTCAACAACTATGATCATCGGGTTCTGAACGATTTGTCGGATTTTGGGGAGGTCAATCCCACGGCGGAACAGATTGCGCGCCTCATTTTCGAGCGGCTTTCTCCTCTTCTGAATGGTGGGGACGCCATGGTCAGCGCGGTGACCGTGGCGGAGAGCGAGCGGTACCGGGTGACGTACCGTCCGGACAATCGGCCTGGCGAATGCGCCTGAACGGTTGATTTGACAGTATAAATGCAGGGGATTTGCATGCGTGATGACCGGAAAAAAGCGGTTGTACTCCTTTCCGGGGGGCTGGATTCCACGACGGTTCTCGCTATGGCTGTGCATGCCGGCTTTGAGCCCTGCGCCATGACATTCAGATACGGTCAGCGGCATTACTGCGAGCTTGACTCCGCCCGGAAGGTTGCTGACAGCATGGGCGTAATCCGTCGGATTACCGTTGATATTGATCCCGGGTTGTTCGCCGGTTCGGCGCTCACCGATGACATCGCGGTTCCCCGGGGTCGTTCGGACGCGGAAATATCGGGGGGGATTCCGGTCACCTATGTCCCCGCGCGGAATACGATATTTCTTTCATACGCTCTGGCCTGGGCGGAAACGCTCGGAGCCCACGATATTTTCATTGGAGTGAACGCGGTGGATTATTCGGGATACCCGGACTGCCGTCCGGAGTTCATCGAAGCGTTCGGACGGCTGGCCAATCTGGCCACCCGGGAGGGTGTCGAGGGACACCGCCTTACCGTTCATGCTCCCCTGATTAACCTTACCAAGGCCGAGATAATCCGCGCCGGAACGGAACTGGGCGTGGATTATGCGCTCACCCACAGTTGCTATGACCCGTTGCCGGAGGGAATGGCATGTGGAACCTGTGACAGCTGTCATTTGCGCCGGAAGGGATTCCGTGACGCGGGAGTACCCGATCCAACCAGGTATCGTACCAGTTGATCTCCATCTCTGCCATCTCACCCGTCTCTTCGGGGCGCCGTGACACAACCCTTCACTACGGAGCAACCGATGGCTGTTGAATTGAACAGCGCCTCTCTCGTCCGCGCAGTTGAAACCGCAGTTATGGAAACCCCGGTTCTCGATGTCCACACCCATATTTATGATTCCCGATTCAGCGATCTTCTGCTCTGGGGAGTAGATGAATTGCTGACCTACCATTATCTCGTCGCGGAGGTATTCAGGGTCGCCCCCATGGAATACGGACGATTCTGGGCTTTGACCAAACGGGAGCAGGCGGATTATATCTGGAAGCACCTTTTCTTGGAACGCTCTCCGGTGTCGGAGGCATGCCGGGGGGTGATTACAGCGTTGCGAACGCTGGGACTCGACTCGTCGGACCGCAACCTGGAACGGTATCGGGACTACTTCAGGGGAGTGCGTACCGAGGAGTATATTGATTTGGTGTTTCGTACGGCGAATGTGCGTCAGGTGGTCATGACCAACGATCCGTTCGACGACCTCGAACGACCGGTATGGCAGCACGGAGGAGAAAGAGACCAGAGATTCCTGGCGGCGCTCCGCATAGACAAGCTGCTCGTGGACTGGAGGAATGCCTGTTCGTCTCTTCGTGAATGGGGATACGATGTTGAACCGGGGCTCGGTCCCTGGACGCTCCGGGAGATACGGCGTTTTCTGGAAGACTGGATAGGGCGGCTTGATCCGGTGTATATGGCCGCGTCGCTTCCGCCTGATTTCCGGTATCCGGAAAGGTCACCCCGCGGAACGATCATTGAGCAGTGCATTCTGCCGGTGGGACGTACACGGGGGTTGCCGTTCGCAATGATGATAGGGGTGAAAAAACTGGTGAATCCCGGGTTGCGGCTGGCCGGGGACAGTGTGGGGAAAAGTGATGTCACGGCGGTGGAGTCCCTGTGCGCCAAATATCCCGACAACCGTTTTCTGGTTACCATGCTTTCCCGGGAAAACCAGCATGAACTCTGTGTCACCGCCCGAAAATATCCCAACCTCATGATATTCGGGTGCTGGTGGTTTCTCAATAATCCCAGCATCATCGCGGAAATGACCGCCGAACGGCTGGAACTCCTCGGCTTGTCCATGATTCCGCAGCACTCAGACGCCAGGGTTCTGGACCAGCTATTGTATAAGTGGGAGCATTCGCGGCGGATTATTGGCCGCGTGCTGGCGGAGAAATACACCGACCTTGCGGTGTCGGGATGGAAGACTTCGGAGAATGAAGTTCGGCGCGATGTCTCGCTTCTGTTCGGCGGAACATTTGAACGGTTCACTGGAAGATAGGCTGCGACAGGAGGAAGGAACGGGATATTGGGGGCGGAGTCGGTACCGCCCCTTTTTGTGTTTAAGAGACGCGGGCGATGCTCCGATCAAACGGATTTCCGCGTTCGGAAAACGAAACGGATTCCTGATGGCGCCGGACTGATTCGGCGTGTGGGTGCGAAGCAGGTAAAGAACCGGGGGGAATGGCGTCCCGTTTCGGAAGGGCGCGCTGCGGGGCATATGAACCGGAAAAGGACGGCGCAGTATATTGTTGGCATTTTTCGTTGACTTGCCAGCACTTTTCGTGTATCTTACAAGACTAAAATTGTACATCCTTTTGGGGCGTCGACAAGCGGTAAGTCACGAGATTTTGGATCTCGCAACCGGAGGTTCGAATCCTCCCGCCCCAGCCAAATATCAAAAAGAGTGGGCATATCCGAATATACAGAAAAGGGGAGGCACAATGGCTGAAGCGATGCTAAGGGCAAAAAGCAGGGCGGAGAAAGGGAAACAGGCCGCCAAACGGGTGCGTGGGGAAGGGAATATCCCCGGTGTGCTCTACGGACCGGGCGAGGATCCCAGGCCCCTGTCGCTGAATCTCAAGGAATTCGTGACCCTGCTGCACAATAGCGGCCGGAACGTGGTAGTGGATCTC
>JAWLHT010000371.1:2843-4363 GCA_041690195.1 Candidatus Latescibacterota bacterium | reverse complement strand
TTGCGCCTGGGGACTCAGTGTCCGAATGTCTGTTTTTTCCATATGATTAATATAATCAATACCTTAAAAAATTCATACATTTATCCACCGGAGCAATAATCCCCGAAACCATTCGTAACCGGAGAAGATGGTTGACAAACGTCATGCCATTTGCATAGTTTCATACGGGTAACTTGGTTTGGTCAGCAACGGTTGAATGTCGCGGAGGTATTTCGTTTACCTCCCATGACACGAAGGGTTCAGCGGCGTTGGGAGCATCGGAAACGTGCGATTTTCTCTGACCTGCCGACCCAACCCGATGTCCGCATGGTTTTTGCGTGCTCTTTTTCGGTATCTCGACAATGCGGAACATATCTTTGCGACCGTAACAAACCGGTACATCTGGATACTCCAAAGGCATACCGCCCATTCCCGAATCTCCGCCGCGAGGTTACAATGCCGAAATTCCCGCTCGTCTTCTTTCTCTGCCTCTTTTTTTGTACATCCGCATACGCGGAGAAGCAGCTCTTTGTGTCCGCGAAGGGAAACGATTCCTGGTCGGGGACCCGGGCATTGCCGAACCGTAAGGGAACCGACGGTCCCTTCGCGACGCTTGTTCGTGCCCGGGAAGAAATCAGCAAAATGAAACGGACCGGAAATCTTCCCCGGGGCGGAGTTACCGTATCCATCCGGGAAGGCGCATACCCGATGGACGCAACGTTTCGTCTCGGTCCTGAAGATTCGGGCGCGCGGAATGCTCCGGTGACCTGGCGGGCATACCGCGATGAAAAGGTCCAGATCGTCGGCGGGAAAGAAATCACCGGCTTTTCCCCCGTTGATGACGCAACCACCCTTCGCCGCCTGGATTCTGCTGCACGTCAGAACGTACTCAAGGCCGATCTCCGGAATCTGGGAATACATGATTACGGAGAAATAACCAGTCGTGGAGGCCCCGGCCTTGAACTTTTCTTCCAGGACCGGAGAATGACTCTGGCCCGTTGGCCGAACGAAGGATGGTCACGCATTGCGGATGTTCCCCAAAACGGCGAACTGGTATTCAAGGGCGAACTTCCCCACATGCGCCACGGACTTCCGGTTGGTCGCCACTTTGGACGAATCACCTATGAGGGTGACCGGCCGTCCCGATGGTCGGATACAGACGAGATATTTCTGCACGGGTATTGGACCTGGGACTGGTACGATGAATTCCTCCGAATCGAGCGGATTGATTCATCCACCAGGGAAATTACCATCCGTCCCCCTCATTCCCATTACGGGTACTGCAAGGAACAACGGTATTACGCTCTCAACATTCTGGAAGAACTCGATTCACCAGGCGAGTGGTACCTGGACCGAGGGGAAGGCGTCGTTTATTTCTGGCCGCCGGAACCCATCGGGCAAGGGCGAGTATTTGTGTCGCTTCTGGATACACCTCTCATCCAACTGGATAATACGGAATATATCACCATAGCGGGATTCATCACTGAATTCTCACGTGGCTCGGCAGTAGTACTCAACGGTGGTTCGCATAATCGTATCGC
>JAWLHT010000371.1:0-2833 GCA_041690195.1 Candidatus Latescibacterota bacterium | reverse complement strand
ATCGCGGGCTGTACCATCCGTAATATCGGGAGCACTGCCGTACGCATCATCGGCGGCACCGATAATGGCATCACCGGCTGTGACATATATGATGTTGCGGTTGGCGGCATCGTACTGGAGGGCGGCGACAGAAAAACCCTTGCCCCGGGGAATAACTATGCCGTAAACAACCACATCCATGATTACAGTGTCTGGATACGCACCTATCAGCCGGCCATAGCGGTTTCCGGAGTCGGCAACAGGGTGGCTCATAACCTGATCCACGATGCGCCCCATTCGGGAATCATTCTTGGCGGCAATGAGCATGTGATCGAATACAACGAACTGCACTCCCTGGCCCGCCAGACCGGGGATGTCGGGGCGTTCTATATGGGCCGGGACTGGACTCAGCGTGGCAGTATCATACGATACAACTACTTTCACGACCTGCTGGGGCCCGGATTGCATGGGGTGATGGCGGTATATCTCGATGACTGGAGCAGCGGAACGACAATTTTCGGGAACATTTTTTTCCGTGCGGGACGGGCGGCATTCATCGGAGGTGGACGCGACAATACCGTGGAGAACAACATATTCGTGGAATGCGCGCCCTCCACGCACGTTGACGCTCGCGGCATCGGTTGGGCCAGATACTATTTTGACAAGTCCGTGGATATATACGTGAATACTCTCTTCGATCGAATGGACGCCATGAACTTCCGGGAACCGCCCTATAGTGTGAAATACCCCGAGCTCCTTTCTCTCTATGATGATGACCCGGCGATACCGAAAAACAACCGTATCCTCAGAAACATATCCTGCGGCGGACGATGGCTCGATTTATACGACGGTATGGATCTATCCGTTGTCGAGGTCAGAGACAATCTTGTGGCTGACTCGCTCCTCTGCAAGCGATTGGATCCATCAACGAACCAACTCCGTGATTATCCGTATTCGGATAAAGAAGCAGCGGATGAGTTCCGGTCATATGGAAATCAGCTTATCAACGATGACCCCGGCTTTTATGATCTTTCGCGGGGAGATTTCCGCCTGCGGAAAGAGTCTCCCGCCTGGAAGCTCGGATTCAAGCCGATTCCGGTCAAAAGAATTGGCCTGGTCAGGGACGATTACCGCAAGTCATTACCGAATCGGCAATAGACGATTGCAACGGGTTATACGGAAAGGATAAAGATGAACCCCAGTGTACTAACAGCGGCGATACTCTCCCTGTGCATTGTCGCACCGGTTGCTGATGCCCGTGCGGATATCCTGTTGCCGCATGTGTTCAGCAGTCACATGGTGCTACAGCGCGATCTGGACATCCCGGTATGGGGTACTGCCGATCCCGGTGAAACGGTGACCGTGGTGATAGGGAACCGGAGGGGAATGACAGTAGCGGGAAAGGACGGCAGATGGAAGATCAAAATTGGAAAGCTTCCGGCCGGAGGACCGCATGAAATGACTGTAGCCGGAAAAAACACGATCGTCCTGACCGATGTTCTGGTGGGAGAAGTGTGGGTGTGTTCGGGGCAATCGAACATGTGGTGGACGGTTGACCGGGTAAAAGGCATTGAATCTATCGTAGCAAAGGCGGATTACCCGAATCTGAGGCTTTTTTCGGTTTGGTCGCCGGAGCACGATTCTTATGGGAAACCGTTTGAATGGACGGCATGCACACCTGAATCGGTACGGGAATTTTCGGCGGTCGCCTTTTTTTTCGGAAGGGCGCTGCACCGGGAAATGGGAATTCCGGTGGGCCTCATTCACACCTCCATGGGCGGTTCCGTCCCGGAAGCTTGGATGAAACGGGAATCGCTGGACTCAGACCGGGTTTTCCGGCCAATCCTGTCATACTGGGACTCGGTAATTGCGGCGAATCCCGGTTCACTGGAAAAATTCGGGAAATATCTGGAACAGCTTGCGGCTTCGAAACGAACCGGCGGACCTGCGCCGGATGATCCCGGATTCACCTTTGTTCCCAAACCGCTTCGCTTTTACATGCGTTATCCTTCAGGAATCCGCCGGGCCCAACTTGATCCCGTGCTCGGTTACGCCATGCGCGGAGTGGTCTGGTACCAGGGAGAATCGAGCATACAGCGCGCCTGGCAGTACCGGCTGCTCTTTCCGGCCATGATCAGGGAATGGAGAGGGGATTGGGACCAGGGAGAGTTTCCGTTCATCTTCACTCAACTCGCCAACTATAAAAGCGATCCCGAGCGCCTTCCGGAACTCCGTGAGGCACAGCGGCGGTCGCTTTCGGTCCGGAACACAGCCATGGCGGTCACCGCCGATATCGGCGATGAAGCAGATGTTCATTTCAACAACAAATGGGATGCGGGCGAACGCCTGGCCCTGGCGGCGCTCGGGACGGTATACGGGCGTGACATCGTATACTCCGGCCCTCTCTACCGCTCCATGCGAAGACGCGGCGATGAGGTTCTGATCCGGTTTGAGCATACCGGGGGCGGACTTGAGGTAAAGGGCGGTGAACTCCAGGGTTTCGAAGTTGCCGGGGCAGACCACATATACCATCCTGCCGAAGCCCGTATCGAAGGAAACAAGGTGGTGCTCTCCAACCCCAAAGTTCCAAAACCTGTTGCCGCGCGATACGGATGGAGCGATATTCCCAAGTTATCCCTTTACAATTCCGCGGGGCTGCCCGCCGCTCCCTTCCGGACTGATGACTGGCCGGGCGTCACCAACGGAGTACATACTCCAGATCCACGATAATTGAGAAGCATTGTGAACTCAAGACCATATCAATGTTTTCCTTTCGCTAAACCAGGAAAACTCAGTCTGAACTTTTTATAAAATGCAGGAAATGACGCAACACCGTTATACGGGGAAAGGATGC
>JAWLHT010000370.1:0-4418 GCA_041690195.1 Candidatus Latescibacterota bacterium | reverse complement strand
GGGATTGTTCTGCCCGTGAACCGCGGAGTGGACTCCCTTGTCCACTGCCCGTGCGTAGAGCAGCAGGTCCTCGTTGTCGCCCAGTGTTTCGGAGTGTCCCTGGAACCCGGTGTTATATCCCCCCGGTCCCGGTCGTATTCCGGAATGCAGTTCCTGTTTAACGGTGTCCTGATATTTCAGGATATCGTTTATACTTTCCGGCATGTCGGGGACCTCTATCTCGCCCATGCCGTACCTGGTTGCCTGGTAGAGATGAACGGATTTCTGGCTGAGCATGAGGAAATAGAACAATCCGTTTTCAGTGAACAGGGACAGGAGTGGTTTGATCTGGAACCGGTCGGTCAATACGGCGAGGGACTCGAAGCGGATGGGGAGACGATAAATACGGAAGAAATCATGACTGATGAAAGCGGCAAGACCATCGCTGCTGTGCCGCCAGAACAGAACGTCGTCCTCAAGATACCGCTGTACCGGGGCAAGATACTCCCGTATTCGGGTATCGCGCACTCCCGCTCCGGCCAGTTCACCCTCTATGCGTTTCACCAGGTTTTTCAGCGTAATCGGATCCTGCCGGATGTCGTTCCAATAACGATGGGTGGGCATGTAAAGTGAGGTGCAGGCGCCTCTCGGGCCCATGAGTTCTTTCAAATCCTGTATGGTAAACACATCCATGGCATCGTTCCTTTCCCCGCCGTGCTCCGGTGGCGGTAATTCCAACCGGGGGCGGCCCGTCCTGTCCGACCAGTATATTCCGTGAAACAACATGCAACCAGATAAAAAGCCGGCCGCGTTCAGTTTGATCGAAAGCGATTATCCGGAAGCAGGCATCTCGCGCAGGAACACCCACCACCGGACCTGCCAAGGGCATCACTCCTGCTCTCCCGGCCGTAAAAGCTCCACTGTGGAGGACACGCCATCCCGAGCCCTGAATCGGAACGCCGGTCACCCGCTCTTCAGCTCCAGCAGACGCAGCACTCCTCCCTTGGTGATTATGCCGACCAGCCGTCCGTTCTCCATTACCAGCAGACGGCTCACTCCACTGATGTTCATTTTTTCGAGCGCATCGGAGAGCATGTCGTCGGGGCCGACCCGGAGATCGCTGCTGACCGGAGTCATGACATCCTCAACGGTGGTCCGGGAGCGTGCATCGCGTCCGACCGCGTACAGATGGTCCAGCGAAACAAGACCGATCAGGTCGTCGCCGCGCTTGACCGGGAATTCCCGGAGCGAGGTATGGAAGAGGTAATCGGTGATCAGGCGGTCTACGGTGATATCCGGGGGGACACTGACCAGATCCTCGATCATGACATGTTTTACACGCATGTTCTCCATGGAATGGCTGATCTCGAACTGGTGCATTCCGGCATACGCCATGCTCCTGAGAAACAATCCGATAAGCACCAGCCATACCCCCGCCACGAGCGCCCCGGCAAAGATCTGCACCGCTCCGAGTGCGATGATGAGAATGGCAAACCCTTTTCCCATGTCGGTGGAGAGCCGTATGGCATACGCCGGATTTCCGGTTTTCCACCAGACGATGGCCCGGAACACCCTGCCGCCGTCGAGCGGAAACGCCGGAACGAGGTTGAAAAGCCCCAGGAAGATGTTAATCCAGGCGAGATAACTGATAACCGCAACGACGATGGGAGACGTTCCGTCCCGAACCGCGGAGGACACCCCCCAAAGCGCCAACCCCAGCACGATACTGGTCAGGGGACCGGAGACAGCGATCAGGAATTCGGCTCCGGGACTTTTTGCCTCTCGGGAAAGATGCGATGTCCCTCCAAATATGAAGAGAGTGATGGATCCGATCTGGATTCCGGATTTCATGGCCACTATGGAGTGCATGAGTTCGTGGAGAATGATCGAAAAAAAGAAGAGCAGTGAGGCGGCAAGCCCGGCCATCCAGTATGTTCCGGAATCCAGCCCGGGAAACTGCCGGGGAAAATATCCAGCCGCAAGACTCCAGGTCACCAGGGCGAAAATGATGAACCAGGAGTAATCGAGCTTTACCTGGATTCCCAAGAAGCGGAAAAGCGGAACACCTGCATTGCCTTGCTTTTTCTGCTGTTGCATTCTTCCCCCTGCCGCGGCACACCTATCCGCCCGCCAATCTGGTGATTTCACTGACCGCCGGTTCTCCGGAACATACCCGCGAGTAGATATCCGGCCAGACGGTCCAATATTCGCCGTCAGGTATTGAACTTGCCGCAAAAACGGCGGGACAGCACAATACCCCTTGATTCATAGCAACATATTTATAATTATAATAATGAAGGAATCTTATCCGGTCAAGCGCATTTCCCCCCAAAGGAGCCATCCATGCCCCAAACCGAGGAACTCGTTCTGGACGACATAACCGTCCGCCTCACCCATTCCGAGAAGGTGCTCTTCCCCGAGGACGGAATCACCAAGGGGGATCTCGCCAGGTATTACGCGCAGGTTGTCCCGGCCATGCTGCCGCACGTGCGGGGACGTCCGCTCACCATGCACCGTTTTCCTAGGGGAATCGACCATGAAGGATTTTACCATAAAGAAGCCCCCGGGTACTTCCCGGAATGGATTGAACGGATCGAAATTCTGCTCCGCAACGGTGAAATCCAGCGGCAGGTCGTTTGTGAGCACGGGGCGGACCTGGTCTATCTCGCCAACCAGAACTGTGTTACCCCGCATGTCTGGCTTTCCCGGCGTGACCAGTTGAACTTCCCCGACCGTCTGATCCTCGATCTCGATCCGCCGGATAGCTCTCCCCGTCACCTCACGAAGACGGCCCGGGAGACACGGCGGATTCTCGAATCGCTGGAG
The DNA here is from genome assembly GCA_041690195.1 of Candidatus Latescibacterota bacterium. Classification (GTDB taxonomy): domain Bacteria; phylum Latescibacterota; class Latescibacteria; order Latescibacterales; family Latescibacteraceae; genus JAWLHT01. Next base: position 1,613 of record JAWLHT010000370.1, on the reverse strand, counting down.
ATGCCGTCTTATCCCCTTTCCACCGGGTCCCGGGGAATCCACATCATCGTTCCGATTGACCGGACCGCGGATTTCGACCGGGTCCGTGCCTTCGCCGTCGAGATAGCCGGTCTCGTGGCCGAAAACGACCCGGAGCATGTCACGACCGAGCAGCGGATAGAGAACCGGGGCGAACGACTTTTTGTGGACACCAACAGGAATGCTTACGGGCAGACCGGAGTGGCGCCATACTCCGTCCGCGCGCTCCCCGGAGCGCCGGTGGCCGTTCCCCTGGAATGGGAGGAACTGGGGGGGCAAACATTCAATGCCCGGAACCATACAATCCACACCGTGTTCCAGAGGCTCGACCAAAAAGGAGACCTCCTGGAAGGGATGGACAGGCACGCCGTTTCGCTTTCCGACGCGGAAGATAAACTGGCGGGAATCAAAGGCAGTATGGGGTGAAGATCCGGAGGCACGAAAGCCGGATCTGAACCGGGTATCGCCCCCCCAAAAAACGGTTTCATTCCCGCCGGCGGACCGCTACATTACCGTAACAACGGTTCATACCGGAAACACCGGATTGCACCCCGGACAACCCACGGTACCGCTGAGTACCGCAGGATTAGCCCCGAACCACGGGATCCCTCGACGAATGATTTCCAGACGACTCTCCGCCATCACCCCGTTCCTGGTCATGGATATCCTGGAACGCGCCAAAGCTTTGGAACGGGAGGGCATGGACATCATCCATCTCGAAGTGGGCGAGCCGGATTTTGAACTCCCCGAATGCATCGGGGAAAGCCTCCGGGATGCCGTTTCAAGCGGCTGCACACATTACACCCACAGTCTGGGAGACCCGGAACTCCGGGAAGCCGTCTGCGAACACTATGCGGCGCGGTACGGGGTAAGCGTCACTCCGGACCGGGTAGCGGTCACCTCCGGCACGTCTCCAGCCATGCTGCTGCTTTTCTCCGTGCTCCTCGAATCCGGAGACCGGGTTGTCCTCACCGATCCCCATTACGCCTGCTATCCAAATTTCATACGCTATCTTGAGGGAGACCCGGTGTACATTCCCGTCTTTGAACGGGAAGGATTTCAGCCCGACCCGGACCGGGTACGGAAGGCGGTTTCTCCGCAAACCAAAGCTGTTCTCATCAATTCCCCCGCCAATCCGACCGGTGCGGTAATTTCGCCCGAACGGATGCGGGCTTTGGCTGATTCGGGCATCCCGGTGGTTTCGGACGAAATATATCACGGCCTGGTGTACGAGGGCAGTGAGCACTCCATCCTCGAATACACCGAACGGGCATTCGTCCTGAACGGATTTTCCAAGCGGTACGCCATGACCGGACTCCGGCTCGGGTATCTCATCGCACCCCCGGAGTACATGCGCGCCATACAGACACTCCAGCAGAACTTTTTCATATCCGCCAACGCCGCTGTGCAGCGCGCCGGAATCGCGGCGCTGCGGAACGCGCATCAGGATGTGGAACGCATGCGCCTGGCCTTTGATGAACGCCGGCGATTCATGGTGCGTCGTTTGCGGGAAATGGGTTTTACGATTCCAGTGGAACCCGCCGGAGCGTTTTATGTCTTCGTGGACGCTCGTCACCTGGGCACGGATTCCCGGA
>JAWLHT010000369.1:0-4427 GCA_041690195.1 Candidatus Latescibacterota bacterium | reverse complement strand
GACACCCGCTCGGGGACCGGGTGGAAGGTTCTGAACTGCCGGTCGATGCGGAACAGGCCGCCCTTGTCCGCCGTATCTTTACCATGCGGGAGAACGGCCAGGGCATCCGGGAGATTGCCCGCGACCTGAACCGGAGCGGCACTCCCACCCCGCGCGGCGGCAAGCAGTGGTATGCGTCCACCGTCCGGGCCATCCTCGAAAACCGAATCTACGCCGGGGAGTACCGGTATCAGAACACCGAAGCGGCCCGCCCCGATCTCGCCATAGTGTAAGCTATTTCACAATAACAGCGGGTGTACATGAGATTGTAGTTTCGTGTACACCCTTCACCCCGGAAAGGATATTTTCCCCATGACGAAAGCCGAGAAAATCCGCACGACCATCTATCTTGCCCCGGGTACCGCCGAGCGTCTGCATTCCTACTGTTTCCATGAGGCCCGGACCATCACGGAGGTTGTCGAAGCGGCACTTTCTGAGTTCATCGACCGGGCGGAAGCGAAACGCGGTGCGCCGTACCCGTCTCGACAGGGGGAAGTCAAGGGGAGGCAGTAACCGCACTGTAAGGGTGCGGCAAAAAAGAAGCCCGGACCTTTCGATCCGGGCATGGTCACTCACCGAAGTGAGTAGAGGAAGGAATGGCAGTTCCTCCTCTACCCCCAATATGGAGGGCGTCACCGATGAACGCAACAGGAAACGAGAGCACGCGAACGACGGGTATGCGGGAAAGGGAATACGAGAACTACCCTGCCGTTATCCCGGGGATTGAGGCTATGGACTCGGGCGATCTTGAGGGACGGGCAACCATGTCGCTGGGAGGTGTCCGGGAGTTTGTGCAGATTCTCCAGGCCGCACTCAACAACCACCTCGATTTCCCGTATGACAAGATTCCCAACTGTCTGCTCTGCTATGCTGACGACCAGTTGGCGGAACTCGATGCGATCTTTCAGGAACTCTTTCGGCGAATCATGCAAGCCGAAAACCACAACGATTCCACCATATCGGCAGCATAAGGGGAGGTTGGGAAATGAAACAGGACACGAGAATACACCGTCGCCGCATCCGTGCGTCCATTGCCCGCCATGCCGTGAGCGAGATGGGGATTCACCCGGTTATCGCCGCCGGTGCCGCGCAATGGTTCAACGAGGAAATGCAGCGTTCAACTCGGGAAGCACGGAAGTAAGTGAGTTTACCGGGGGCCGCTCGTTTGGGTGGCCCCTCCAATACGGGAGGAGAGGAAAGGAAATGCGCGAGTTGATGACAACCGCCGAAGCAGCCGACTATCTACGCTGTTCGGCCCGGACCATCACCAAATACTGCCGCGAGGGGAAACTCAAGTACCGCAAGATTGGCCGGGGATATCTCATAGAAGCGAATGAGCTTCGGCGCTTCCTGGGGGAACCGGTTGCCAGACCAATACCCCAAGAAGCGCCGGAAGGCCGGTTCTCCGAAGCGCAAATTCGGAGAGCCTGGGATAAACTGCAAAGCATGAAAATCAAGGAGGCCAGTCATGGCACCCGCAAATCTCACACAAGCCACTGATACGCTTTCAAAGCACTTTTCATGACTGGAGGGTGTCTCATGCTCCTGACCGTTACAGAGTTCGCCGAAGCAGCCCGCCTCTCGCGGGATACCGTCTACCGATACATTAAACGCGGCGACATCGTTCCGGTTCGATTGACGCACCGGGGCGCGATACGCATAGATGATACGTACCTGCAACCGCAGGAGCTTCACCCCATAGAGAAGCGGCTGCCCCCTACGCCAATAGAAAAGCAGCCGGTATCTCTGATGGACTTCAAGAATGGTAAAGAATTCAAGGCGTTTATTCGGAACGCCCTCAAACAACAGGAGGCCGACAAAAAAAATCAACGAAAGTAACGCTTTTGTCCTTTACCGCAGATACAAACAAGTGGCACAAAAATAAAAAAGGCCTCCTCATGGTGGCCTCTTTTTGTTGCTACTGGTAGCAATATGGTAGCAATCGGAAATGTCATCTTCTGTAAATCTGGCTGCCCCGCAAGGATTCGAACCTCGATAAACTGATCCAGAGTCAGCCGTCTTGCCGTTAGACCACGGGGCACCACAGTGTCAATTATTGGGATAATTTACATTTTTTTCCCCGTCAAGTCAAGTGCTTGTTTCGGGGTTTTTTATTACTCCCCTGCGTCGAGGTCAATAATTCCGATTCCGCCGTAACAACCCGCCACCAGTTTGCCGTCGTGGAAAGCGAGAGCCCGGACCCGGTTGGAGGGGAGGCCGTCGGCCATGGTGTATTTCGCGCCGCCGACCCGGAGGACTCCGTCGTTGTCGGTGCCGAGCCAGAGGCCGCCGGAGGAGTCGGGCAGAATGGCGGTGATACCGGAAGCGGCTTTCCCGGAGGACTTCCAGGAAGACCCGTCGTACTCGATGAGTTTGCCATCGCCCGTACCGAAGTACACCCGGTTTCCGGAGACCGCAACGGAAAGGATTTCGGTGTTTTCGGCTCCGGCGCTCGCGGACCAGTTGTTCAGACGGTTATCCGCGAAGGAGACGATGCCCGCGGCGGTGCCGAACCAGACCGTACCGGTGGAATCGAGCGCACAGGCGCGGATATCTTCCGAAGGCAGGCCGTGGACTCCGCGATAGCGGCTCCAGGCGCTCCCGGTCAGACAGCTCACGCCGGTTGAGGTTCCGACCCAGTAGCGTCCCTGACGGTCATAGACGCCGCACCGGACATCGTCGCCTGCAATCCCGTTGCTCCTGGTCGCTGTCTTCCAGTCCAGCCCGCGAAGGAACGCCACTCCGGAAGACGTGTTGAAAACCGTGGCTCCGTCCGGAGCGAACACGATGCTTTGGACCGTTTCCAGGCTGTTTGCATTCTGGCCGGGGAGGAGCGCCCAGTATCCGGAATCCAGGACATTCAGGCCGCTTTCGCGGGTGCCGGCGTAGAGACGGTTGTTCCTGTCCACCGCCAGTGTGATGAAATCCTTCCCGAACGGCGTGTTGGGGACTACATAATTGATGACCGTGCCGTTTTCAATGAGGCTCATTCCGTTGATTGTTCCGGCAAAAACCCGTTCGTCGGAGATGACCAGTCCCGTGTTCACCGCATCGGAAACAAGCCCTTCACGTTCGGTGTAATGGTCCCAGGTGCTCCCTTTCATGACATGCACGCCGGTAGCGGAAAAGAACCAGAGCCGTTCGCGGGTCGGGATGATCTTCCGGACATCGAACGTTCCCATGTGCTTTTTAACCCCGACCGTCTGGAAGCCCGCGCCGTCCCACCGGTTAACCCCCACCGAAGAGCCGACCCAGATGCTGTTGTCCCAGTTCTGCGCGACCGTGTTCGCCTTGTTGAGGAGAAGCCCGTTCCGGGTGGTAAGATTCCGCCAGTTCCCCTGCAGGTTCACATAGATGCCGTTCTCGGTTGTGCCCACCCACATGTTTTTCCCGGAATCGAAATAGACGACATTGATGGCGCGGCTGCCGGGACCGCTGGAGTCATCCAGGAAGCCGGGCTTTCCGCCCTTGAGCGACACAACGCCGCCGGTGGTGCTGGCCCAGGCCGCCCCTTCGATGTCAACCGACAGGTCGGTCACCTCGTCGGCGGGAAGCCCGTCCGAAGAGTCAAACACTTTCCAGCCGGAACCTTCCCGCAACGCGACTCCGAGTTTGGTGGCGACCCAGAGCGCCCCCCCGCCATCAATGACCACGTCGCGCAGATCATTGCTCGGAAGCCCGTTCGCGGTGGAGAGTATCGTATACTGCCGCGAGGAAAGATCCCACACCACAAGGCCACCCTGGGTGGCACAGTATACCGTGTTGCCGTCCGCCGCGATACCGGTGACATGATTCACGTCGGCGATCTGCCGTACAGTCGCATCATTCCGCTGCTCCGAGCAGGAGAACAGGAGTCCGGCGGACAGGAGCGCCGCGCCCGCTATTGAAGAAAACCGCATACTCGTTCCATTCCTCCCTGTATTAACCGCGCCGGTTGGTAATCGCCATAGTATCAGGATACGCTTTATTTACGATAGAGCCTCAATATAATACGAATAATTTCCCGAAAAGCTACAAAAAAAGCGCCGAACACGATGCGGATGTGCCGTTCCCGAGGGATGTGCAAGCGGAAAGACCGCCGAATCCCCTGTATCCGGCCTTTGCTGTGTCGCTGCGCATAAGCGGTCAATTGCAGGCAACCGTGATGAACGGACGTTTTGAGGTTCGGGCTTGGAAAATATAACTCACCCCTCGTTCCCCTCTCTCGCAAGAGAGGGGATGACTCGTTATCGGCCGTCTCGGTGCTTCCTGTGGCTCAGTTCCCCCTCTCTCTGGAGAGAGGGGGCCAAGGGGCATTGTCGTAAACTTAAGAGAAAAGGGCAAGACAAAGTTTCACTATAGAGGAGCAGCGGAGTTGGTAACCACGTGTGGGATCGTACTCCCCTTTT
>JAWLHT010000368.1:0-4430 GCA_041690195.1 Candidatus Latescibacterota bacterium | reverse complement strand
TTGATTATTGCCCCACCCGTGCATGTGGACGCTGGAGGCAGCGACGGCTCCGCTTTCGGAAGCGACCCTGACCGGGTGGCTGGAATTGTCACACAGTTTGTTCATGGTATAGAGAGTACGGGGAGATTATCCTGTCCCGGCCCGTTCGACATTTCGGACATCCAGTCTGATGAACCTTTGCGCGCGGGTATCGAGGCCGGGGCTTCGAGCGTACTCGGCATGCCGTTCCTCCCGGACGAACCCGACTCAACCGGAGGAATGCGCGGCGAACTCGAGTCGAGGTATCATTTCACCGGGCTCTTTCTCCGGCCTGTAACGCTTTCTGACAGCATCCCGAGCCGGAAGATCTCCGCGATGCTCATGGAATCGTTCCGGAAAGGGCAGGATATGATTATCCTCCCCGACTCTCCCGACTACTGCCGCTCGCTGGCCGAATTACTCCGCGAATACACGCAGGGGAGGGACTATGACGATACCATGCTTGATGCTTCCGTACAAAAGGTGCTTCTCCTGAAAGAACGGCTCGGATTGAACCTTCCGGAGCAGGACGTCCTGGATCTCTCCGGCTTCGGCATACCTGAATTCAGGCGTACCGCCGAGGATATCACCCGGGCCTCCATGACACTACTCCGGAATTCATCCGGCATCATACCCATACGCAACCGCCCCCGCCGTCTCCTGGTTGTCACCGTGACCGATCCCAGGAGCGCCTCCGACGGAATTATCTTTGGAGACGCCATTCTGAAGACAAATCCGAATGCACGGATTATGAGCGCTCCCGCCGAACTCGACCAGCGTCACACCCAGGAGATTCTGCACCACGTTCTGGATGCGGACATGGTTATCTGCGGACTCTTTCTGAAACCATCCGGCGCCATTCTCCAGCAGGGTTTGACCGGAGCGCAGCGCGCGCTCCTGAGCCGAATCGCCGGTTCCGCGCACCAAACCGTGTGCGTTTCATTCCACTCTCCGGATCTTATTATGGAATTCTCCGGCTTCGACGCGTTTCTCTGTGCATGGTCTGTCACTCCGGAGAGCATGCTCGCCGCAACGGATGCGCTATTCGGGAAAGCGGGTGTTTCCGGCAAACTCCCCCGTGCGGTTTCCGAGGCATACCCCGAGGGATATGGGCTTACAACCGTAGCGATGGAAAGCCCCCGGCCCGCTTTGGCGGGAGCGGAACCGGTGAGCGCGCCTTGAACTGACCACGGCATGACCTTCGGACGCTAACCGAATCTAATCGTTAAACGGGCGATCCCGCCGCATCGGAAGGAATTCCGTGCTGGCGGGGTCGCCCGTTTATGAGTCCATCAGTCATATCAGCGTTGTTGCAGAACTTCAGGGGGATTTCCCATTTTTGCATCGAGAAGATTCTCCATCACTTCATGACTGCAACTACGGCGGTACAGCGGATCCGTTCCGCGAGTATAGACCATCTGCCGCTCTTCAAACACGGGGCGCTCCGGGCCGATATAGAACACCCCGAGAGGATACTTGTCCGTTTCCAGAGCCCGCTGAAAAGCCTGCACCCGATCGCGAGGATTGTATTCTTCCTCCAGATAGTAGGAATGATCCTTAAACCACTGGAATGTGTTCAGCTTGTTGAATGTTACACATGGCTGGAAGATGTCCACGAGGGCAAACCCTTTGTGGTTGATCGCCTGCTTCATGATTTCCTTGGTCTGCTCGGAATCGGAAATGCTGGCCCGGGCCACGAAAGAGGCATCGAGCGCAATAGCGACAGCAAGAGGATTGAACGGTTCCAGAATCACCCCTGACGGCTGCATGGCGGTCTTGAAACCTTCCAGGCTGGTCGGAGACGCCTGTCCCTTGGTAAGGCCATAGACCATGTTATCATGCACGAAACAGGTAATATCCGGATTTCGGCGAATCGTGTGCATAAAATGGTTGCCGCCTTCTCCGTACATGTCACCATCGCCGCTCTCCACGATAACCGTGAGTTCAGGGTTTGCCGCCTTGATGGCGGTAGCGGGCGGCAGCGCTCGCCCGTGAAGACCGTTGAACACGTTCGCTTTGACATAGTGGGGCAATTTGGCCGCCTGACCGATGCCGGAAACCAGCACAAGCCGGGTGAGATCCATCTCCATTTCCGCAAGCGCCTGCATGAGAACTTTCCGGATCCCGAAATTCCCGCAGCCGGGACACCAGGCGATATCGAGTTCGGGGAAAGGTTCCAGTTCCTTGACATCCATGGCTCAATCCTCCCGGCCGGCGAAGGCCATCAGGTGATCGGTCATTTCCTCCACCGAGAACGGCATTCCGTTATACTTGTGGATGGTATCCTCAATGTTCACTCCCGCTTCCGTCCGGAGCACCTGACCGAATTGCGAAGTGGCATTGTTTTCGATGAGTACGGTCTTTTCGGCTCCCTGGAAATAGTCGGCCGTATTGGCGGGAAGCGGGTACAACTGCTTGAAATAGAGCAGTGAGATATCATCCCGTCCGGAATCCTCGATTGCCTCTCGAACAATGTTGGCGTTCGATCCCCAGCATACGGCCATCAGACGGCAATCCCTCTCACCGGACAATTCCGGTTCCAAGGCCTCCCGTCGGAGATCGTCCAGCCGCTTGAGACGTTTATCCACCATTCGGGTGCGAATATCAAGGTTCTCCGTGATGTGTCCTTCCTCGGTGTGCTCGTCGCTGTCCAGGACCACGAATCCCTCGCCATTCCCCGGAATTCCCCTTGGGGAAACGCCGGATTCGGTAAACTGGTAGCGTTTGTAGTCCCGACCGGTCCTCACGATGTGGTTCTCCGCGGTGAATCCTGAAATGTCGGGCCGTTTGAAATTATAGTAGCAGTCCACCATGTACTGGTCCGAGAGCACAAATACGGGGATCTGGTAACGGTCGGCCATGTCGAACGCCATCCGGGAAAGCCGGAAACAATCCTCCAGGGTGCCGGGTGCGAAGACCACCCGGGCGAATTCACCGTGCCCGGCGTGTAAAACGAACTGAAGATCCCCCTGCTCAGTACGCGTGGGAAGACCGGTGGCCGGAGCGGGACGCTGGCCCACACTGAGCACCATCGGCGATTCGAGCATTCCGGCCAGACTCAACCCTTCCGTCATGAGTGCAAAACCGCCTCCAGCGGTACAAACGAATCCGCGGGCTCCGGCATACCATGCGCCGATGGCCATGTTGATCGCGGCGATTTCGTCCTCCGCCTGTTCCGCGATGATATCGAACCGGGACGCCTGCTGTGCAAGAAAAGTCAAAATCCCGGTGGAGGGAGTCATGGGATAGGAAGAAACGAAATTACACCCGCCGCAAAGCGCACCCATGCCTATGGCCTCCGCGCCGTTCACGATGATGTCATCGAATATCTCCGGATTTTTCCTGATATCAAGATTCGGGTAGCGCTCACCACGGAGCCGCTCACCGATTTCGTACCCCTTCGAGAGGGCGTTGATATTGTTTTTGATAACCTGGTCGCCTTTTTTTCCGAAGTACTCCCCAAGGTAGTGGTCAGTAATATCCCGTTCAAACTGAAGCAGTCCGGCGATTATTCCCACTGCGACCGTATTGGCGTAAATGGCGCCGCCCACTTCCTTGGCCAAAGCGGTAAACGGCGTGTCTACAATTTTGAGATCTCCAGTATCGCCTCCACTGGTCAGGCGTTCCCGTTCGCCGAGAATCAGGGTATCCTCCGTGATCCTGTCGCGGACATGCTCAAGGGCGGCGCGTGTGAGCGGGAATAGAATGTCTATCCTCCTCACATACGCATTTACCTTCCGTGAGGAAATACGGATCTCTGTGGAGTTGCTCCCACCGCGAACCCGCGACATGTACTCCTTCATGGAAAAGAAATTGTACCCGCACTGTTTAAGAAGAGCGGTCAGGAGAAACTCCACCGTCTGAATCCCCTGCCCCGCTTCTCCACAGAGGACGACCGACAGTTCGTCGGTTTTTTTCTGAACGTTTTGTGGCATGTGACACCTCGTTTTTTTAAAAGGTTCACCACGCGCAGAAACTCATGTTCTGGTACATGTTCCGGCTTTCTCTTTTTTTTACCTCTGCTGTGCCTGCAATCCGAAATGGTCCCGGAAACCGGCACTGCCACTCCGTACAATCCAGCCGGCAAGAATATGTTCTGCATATTATACTTATAATATATGATTATTGCATATACAAAAGTTATTTCCTGTCCGCGGTCAAGAAAGGTGGAAACAGCGTTGTCCCAGCATTGATACGAAAACGCGGTATAAGTCTAAGGAATATTGACGTTTACGCCCCTTCGTCCCTTTATTTCCTTTGAACTTTCTGAATTTTTTTGCCGCTTTTCACATGAAACAGGCCTAATACGAAGTTTGCGTCAAGTGAGTATGAAACGCTTCCCCGACGACTCACGCAACCGTGCCTCGTAGGACCATTCTTACTCACATGATCGGAAATTCGTATGACACGGG
>JAWLHT010000367.1:0-4449 GCA_041690195.1 Candidatus Latescibacterota bacterium | reverse complement strand
CTCAATTCCCCCTCTCTCTGGAGAGGCGGGGTCCCCGGCCCTGTGGAACAGGGCTGGGGTGACAGAAGGGGGCCAGGGGGTGAGTTACCGACCAAAGTCTCCATTGACTACCTTTAGTACTCATGCGTGCCAGTGGTTTCCCCTTATCTTTACGACTATGAGAACGAGGGGTGAGTTGCTCTTTTGGGGTATCCCGGATTTACTGCATCTATCCTGTTGATTTATAATCCGGATGGATGCATATTTTAGAAATACTCCTGATTTGGACCGCGCACGGCAGATATCCGGCCGTGCGTCATCCGGACATATGTACGGCTCTGATATTAAGGAAAAATCATGCCGAAAGAGAAGGCTTCTGCCGGCGACCATGCGCTGCCGGTGCTGGAAAAGACCCCGACCGGAATTCCCGGCGTGGATGAAATCACCCTGGGCGGACTTCCCAAAGGACGGCCCACCCTGGTATGCGGCAACGCCGGATGCGGCAAGACCCTGTTCGCCATGGAATTCCTCGTCCGCGGGATTACCCGGTTCGGCGAGCCGGGCGTGTTTGTGGCGTTCGAGGAGCGGGAACAGGAACTGGCCACGAACGTGGCCTCCCTCGGGTTCGACCTGAACGACCTCGTGACGAAGGAAAAGCTTGTGCTCGACCACGTGCGGGTGGAGCGGAGCGAGATCGAGGAGGCGGGCGAGTACGATCTGGAGGGGCTGTTCATACGGCTCGGGTACGCCATCGACTCCATCGGGGCCAAACGGGTGGTCCTGGACAGCCTGGAAACCATCTTCTCCGGGCTGCTCGACACCGCGATTCTCCGCTCGGAACTGCGCCGTCTCTTCTCCTGGATGAGGGAGAAAGGGGTGACCGCCGTGGTCACCGCGGAACGGAGCAACGACAGCCCCAACCTGACCCGCTACGGTATCGAGGAGTTTGTCGCCGACTGCGTGATACTCCTGGACAATCGGGTGACCGAGCAGGTTTCCACCCGTCGTCTGCGCGTGGTCAAGTACCGGGGCTCGGCCCACGGCGCGAACGAGTATCCCTTTCTCATCTCCGAGCATGGCATTTCTGTGCTGCCCATCACCTCCCTCAACCTCTCGCATCCGGTTTCGGAGGAGCGTGTCCCCAGCGGCGTTCCCCATCTGGACGCCATGCTCGAAGGCGAGGGATACTTTCGGGGCAGCAGCATCCTGGTTTCCGGTACGGCGGGCACGGGCAAGTCCAGCCTGGCCGCCAGCTTCGCCCGGGCCGCCTGCGAGCGGGGCGAACGATGTCTCTATTTCGCCTATGAGGAATCGCCGGAACAGATCATCCGCAACATGCGCTCCATCGGCATCGATCTCCGGCCGTACATGGAACGGGGATTGCTGATGATCCGGGCGGCGCGCCCCACGCTGTTCGGGATGGAAATGCACCTCCTGTCCATTCACGAGACGGTCAGCCGGTTCAAGCCGGAATCGGTGGTGCTCGATCCCATCACCGGGTTTCTCACGGTGAGCGCCGCGGCGGAAGTAAAAGCCATGATCTCCCGCCTGCTCGACTATCTCAAGGGCAACCGGATCACCGCGTTTTTCACCAGCCTCGCCTCCCGGGAGCGGGGGAATGCCCGGGTAGAGACTTCCGAAACGGAGATGTCCTCCCTCATCGATACCTGGATCCTCCTCAGCAACATGGAGCAGAATGGGGAGCGGAACCGTACCCTCTACATTCTCAAGTCGCGGGGCATGGCCCACTCCAACCAGGTGCGGGAATTTATCCTGAGCGATGCGGGGATCCAGCTCGAAGATGTCTATGTGGGGCCGGGGACTGTCCTCACCGGCTCGGCCCGGAGGGTGCAGGCAGAACTTGACCGGAGAGAGACGGAGGCCGCCGAGCAGGAAGCCGAACGTCGCCGCCGCGAGCTGGAACGGCAGCGCGCGGAGTTGCAGACACAGATCGATTCCCTGCGGAACGAGCTCCAGGACCGCGAGGAAGACATCGAGCGGCTGTACAGCCAGCGGGAACTGCTGACGGACATGGAAGAGGACCGCCGGGCCGACCTGGCGCGGATGCGCGGCGCCGACCCGGACCGGGAGTGATACCACAAGAGAATCGGTGGAGGTGCTGGCCGGTAACTCACCCCCTGGCCAGGGTCGTAAAGATAAGCGATTTTGGTGAACGGGTGTTTGAGAAGAGCCCCCTAACCCTCGGTCCCTTTCCCCCGGAGGGGGCAAGGGAAGAAACGGTGCTTTATGCGTTTCCTGCCCCCTTCGGGGGAAGGTGGCCCGACAGGGCCGGAAGGGGGCTGCCTCGGCGTCCGTTCACCGGTATTGGCTTATCTTTACGACAATGCCCCCTGGCCCCCCTCTCTCGCGAGAGAGAGGGAAATCGCGGTTCGTGAAAACTTGGCGGTTTATACTGATTCCGGCGATTTTCGACTCTGCCCTAAAAACCTGGGTAATGACGGGGTGGTATGCCCGGGAATGCGCCGATATTGCAACCACAAGCAGGAGAAATCATGGCCACACAGAAAGAAACCGTACAGACGCCACCGCGCGAAGAGCAGACGGAACAGGATTTCTCCCCGGATGCCGGGGATGAAAAGCAGGAAGGGTTCTGGGAACTGCGGCTCTATGTCGCCGGGCAGACCCCGAAGAGCATGACCGCTTTCGCCAACCTGAAGCGGATTTGCGAGGAGCATCTCAAGGGGCGATACGAAATCCATGTCATCGATCTTCTGAAGAATCCCCATCTCGCGCGGGGGGACCAGATCCTGGCGGTCCCGACCCTGGTTCGCAACCTCCCGGAACCGATTCGTAAGATCATCGGAGATCTTTCCAATACCGAACGCGTTCTGGTGGGGCTCGATCTTCGTCCCCGCAAATGAATAGAGGGCTGTATGCATTCCAGAAAAGTGGAAGAATCGACCCGGGAGTTTGAAAAAGCTTTGCGGGAACAGGGGGATGAGCGGTATGTACTCCGGTTGTACGTGACCGGATCGACCCCGAAATCAACCCAGGCCATCCTGAACCTGAAGAAAATATGCGAAGAACGGCTCCAGGGGCGATACGAACTTGAAGTCATCGATATCTATCAGCAACCCGAACGCGCCCGAAACGAACAGATTATCGCAGCCCCCACGCTCATCAAGCAGCTCCCGTCGCCCCTGCGCAAGATCATTGGCGACCTCTCCAGCGAGGAACGGGTTCTGGTCGGGCTGGATCTTGCTCCGCGAGGACAGGACTGATGCAACACGGAACAGAACAACAGACGCGGGAACGCGAGCTGGAGGCCCGGCTGGCGGAGTGCGAGGAAATGCTCGACGCCATTCGCACCGGAGCGATTGACGCGCTGGTCATTTCCGGTCAAGACGGGGAAAGGGTCTACACGCTCAAGGGCGCGGAACTCCCGTACCGCATTCTTGTGGAATCCATGAACGAGGGCGCCCTGACGCTCACCGGGGAGGGAATGGTGCTCTACAGCAACTCCCGGTTCGCCGATATGGTCCGGATGCCCCTGGAACGGGTCATCGGAGCCTCGTTTCTTTCATTTGTGCTCCCCGATAACCATGCGCTCTGCGCGGAACTGTTCACGGAAGGACTGGTGGCGGGCAGCCGGGGGGAGATCCGGTTGCGGGCGGGAACGGACGCGGTGATCCCCGCCATTCTCTCGTTCCGGCCCCTCGGTGTGAACGGCATGACGGGCATAAGCCTCGTGGTCACCGATATCACGGAGCAGAAGGAGGCCGAGCAGTCCCTGCGCTCCATGCGGGACCGCCTGCGCTCCCTGGCCACGGAACTCACCCGGGCGGAAGAGCGCGAACGGAAGCGCATCGCCACCTATCTCCACGACCGCATCGGTCATACCCTCGCCCTGGCCCAGTTTCGTATTGAAGATCTGCAGGGCCGTATCCCGTCCCGGGACCATGACGAGGATTTCGACACGGTCCTGAAGTCCATCGCCCAGGCCATTGACGAGACCCGCACCCTCACCGCGCAGCTCTATCCGCCCGTGCTCTACGAGCTGGGGTTCGCCGCGGCGGTGGACTGGCTCGGAGAACAGATTCACCGCCAGTACGGAGTCCGGGTCGAGGTCTCCGCCGGCAAAACCTACCAGTCGCTGCAGAACGAACTGCGGGGCACTCTCTTCCAGGCTGTCCGGGAGCTTATCTTCAACGCGGTCAAGCATGCAAGTCCCACCCTCGTCACGGTGAACATCGACCAGCAGGAAGAAACCATCCAGGTCGCCGTGGAGGACAATGGCGCGGGGTTCGACGTGCGGAAGCTGAACTCCCCGGCTGCGAAAGGATTCGGGCTTTTCAGCCTTCGCGAGCGAATCACGGTCATGGGCGGAACCCTGGATATCTCTTCGAACGAAGGGGAGGGAACCCGGGCTGTCCTCCGCATGCCCTCCTCCGTGTGAACCCCGCCGCGAACGGGTGTTTTTGAAAAGATAACTCACCCCCGGCCCCATTG
>JAWLHT010000366.1:0-4456 GCA_041690195.1 Candidatus Latescibacterota bacterium | reverse complement strand
CGGTCCCCTCTCTCGGTGAGAGAGGGGATGACTCGTTATCGGCCATCTCAGTGCTTCCGGTGGCTCATTCCCCCTCTCTCTGGAGAGAGGGGGCCAGGGGGTGAGTTACCGACCAAAGTCTCCATTGACTACCTTTGGTACTCATGCGTGCATGCGGTTTTCTCTTATCTTTACGACAATGGGGCCAGGGGGTGAGTTACCGGCCGTCACCTCCGCCCTCCCCTATCGTGTGGGGAAGGACAGGGTGACCGTTGTCCCTTCGCGTTCGTTTGATTCGACCCGGATTTCCCCCTGATGGGCGCGGGTGACCAGCGCGGCATACGTTGTGCCCAGGCCGATGCCCTGCTTCTTGCCTTCACCGACATTGAACTTGTCGAAAAAGGTCGCCAGGCGGTCCGGGGGAATGGGAACCCCCCGGTTATTGATACAAACAACCGTCCGCCGTCCGGCTCGGCTCATTTCCACCCGAATCGTCTTCTCCCCGGGATCGTCCAGGGGGGCGACATGTTCGATGGCGTTGAGGATGAGGTTGAAGAACACTCCCGGCATGAGATGGGCGTCCATCTCCATCACCGCGCGGCGTTCGTCCCCGGAGAGAAGCAGGGTCACCCCGTGCTGCCCGGCGGTAAGGGACAATTCCTCGACCGTCTGACACACGACTTCGGACAGGCTCTGACGGGTGAGCCGGAGGGTGCAGGTCCCCGATTCGAGATCATAGAGACGGGTGAAGGCATTGGCGACATCGAAAGCCCGGTCCGTGCTGGTCTTGATCTTCTGGAGAAGCTCCCGGGACTCCTCGTCCAGCTCCCCCGCGGTGACCCGGAGGGTTTCGACATAAATATGGAGCGGAATGAGAAGGTTCTTGACCTCGTGGGCCATGAACGCTTCCTGTTCCCGGCGGAGCCGTTCCACGTTCTCGGCGAGGCGCCGGCGTTCGGTGATGTCCTGCGCCGCACCGTAAATCCGGACCACCTTCCCGCCGGCGTCCGGCTCGGAATGGGAGTACACCCTCAGCCAGACCGTTTCGCCCCCCCGGCTCACGATGCGGTACTCACAAACCGAATCCACCAGCGATTCCACCTGGCGCGCGATGTTCTGCTCCACCATCTCCCGGTCATCGGGATGAATCATCACGCGCCACTTGCTCAGCGTGGCCATTTCCCGTTCGTTGTACCCGGTGAGCCGTTCGAAGGGGCCGCTCACCCATTCCAGCTCCGGCTCACGCCCCGGTTCCATCCGGAAGGAGTAGGCCAGGTCGGAAACCAGCCGGGACACCGCCCGATAGCGTTCCTCGCTGAGCCGCAGCGCTTCCTCGGCGCGCTTGAGGTGGGTGATGTCGTTCCCGATGGAGAGGAACTCTATGATGTTCCCCTGCTCATCGCGAAGGGCCGTGTTGGTCCAGGCCATGGTGACAATCTTCCCGTTCTTTTTCACGTTCTCGTTCTCGTTCACCCGGAATGGCTCCGGATCGTTCAGGATCGCCTGGACCATGGCGACGAGATCGTTCCCGGCGGAATCACGTTCGGATATCAGGATTACTGCGTTCCGCCCCACGATTTCTTCCCGGGAGTACCCGAAAAGCCGGAGCCCGTAGTTGTTCATGGAGAGTATGGTTCCATCGGGCGAGAACCGCATGATTACGCTGCTGGCGCTCTCCACGAGTTCCAGGAAGCGCCGCTCCGAACGGCGGAGTTCCCGGTGCGCCTTGCGGATGCCGGTGATGTCCCGGGAGATGACCCCGGCTCCGCGCCGCCCCCCGGGGAGCCTCACCGGAAATATGGAGGCCATGAACTCCGTCCGCTCCTTCGGCCGTCCGGGAAGTACCACCTCGAATTCCACGTTCGGGAATGCGGTCCCGTTCTCGATCACCCCGCGCAGATAGGGCCCGTATGCCGCTTCCTTGGCGGGAATGGTCTCGGCGAGGGTTTTCCCCAGCATGTCATGCACCGGCCTGCCGGCATAGAGCGCGGTGGTCTCGTTCACCCGTACATACCGCAATTCCTCGTCGAAAAGGCTCATGCCCACCGGGGACTGCGTGAAGAAGGCGGAGAGCAGTTCCTCGCTTTCCCGGAGGGCATCCACCGCTTCGGCGTGTGCGCGGATCTCCTGTTCCAGGTGACAATTGGCCTCGGCAAGTTCAGTAGTGCGCTCCCGGACGGTTTCCTCCAGCCTTTCCCGATGGACAGCCAGTTCCGCCTCGACCTGTTTGCGCTCGGTGATGTCAATGCCGATGCCGATCCGGGAGCCATCGGAGAGCAGGATGTTGGACCAGGAAGTTTCGATCGTCCGCCCGTCCCGGGCTCGCATGGTGAGGTCCTTCCAGCCCGGACGGGGATTCCGCATGTACTCCTGGACTTCCCGTCGGTACTCCGGATCGGGATAGACCAGTTCCGTGACATTCCGCGTTTGCCATTCCTCCACGGTCCATCCGGTGATCCGCTCGAACGCCGTGTTGAGGAAAGGCACGTTTCCCGCCGCGTCATAGAAGGATATCATGACCGGGATATGGTCAAGAATAGCCTGGAAGACTTCCCGCTCCCGTGACAACTCTCCGGTCAGGGCCCGCGGTCCGGCGGTCCGTTCTTCCTCCCCGGTTTCCCGCCGGGCCGGGGACTGAAGCGGGTCCTCCCCGGCGAAAGCCTGGCCGGTGACATCCCGGGTAACCGCCATGACCGTCCTGACCTCCCCGTCATCGTCGAACTCGGGGACGAACCGGCTGTGATGGAATCCGCGTCCCTCCGGCCCGGCGTACTCGAACTGGAGCTCTGCCCCGCGCCCGGTTTGGAACGCCCGGAGGAGCGTGCTTTCCCACGCCTTGGCCGTGACATTGAAAGAATCCGTCTCCCGGACGGTTTTCCCGATAACCTTCTCCATGGGGAGGCCGGTCAGACGGGCGTGGCTGGAATTGACATACATGTGCCGCAGTTCCCGGTCGAACCGGGAGATGGCGTCCGGCGAGATTTCAGAGAGGGTGCGGAAAGCCTGTTCCCGTTTGAGAAGGTCTTCCTCCGCGCGGCGGAGGGGAGTGACGTCCCGGGCGATGACGAGCACGGTTTCCACCGCGCCGCCGGGGCCGGGTTCGGGCACGAGGCGGGCATGGAAATAGCGGAGACGGTCCGGGCAGGGCAGGGCGAACTCCATGGCCTGCCGGTCCCCTGTGCTGAAGGTCCGGGCGACCACATCGTCCCAGAGCGCGGTCAGGGCCGGAGGCATGTTCAGCTCTCCGTTTGTGCGCCCGATGCACTGTTTGTGCGGGATACCGGCGACCTGCTCGATCACGGGATTGACATATACATAGCGGAGATCCCGGTCGAACCGTGCGATGATGTCCGGAGAGTTCTCCACCAGGCTGCGGAACTGCCGCTCATGACGGCGCAGGTCCTCCCCGGCGCGTTTCATGGCGGTTACATCGTGGGCGTAACCGAAGAGTCCCACGACCTTTCCCCCGGCGTCCCGGCGCGGCACATAAACGGCGCTCATCCAGCGTTCGACCCCGGGAAGGAGGACATGGGTCTCGTTTTTCCGGACCTCTCCGGTCTCAAGCACCTCGCGCTTGATCTCCATGAGCCGGTCCGGGTCCATGATTCCGGGGATTTCCCGGTCGGTTCTGCCGATTACCTCCCCTTCCGAATCGGGAACGGCGGGCCGGACAATCCAGGCATACCGGAGGTCGGCATCCTGAAAAAATATGGTGTCCTGGGAGTGTTCCACAATGAGCCGGAGGCGTTCTTCGGCCAGCTTGCGGTCCGTGATGTCCTCCCCCACCGACTGGTACTCCACAATCCGGCCGTCGCGAAAGATGGCCCGGTTCTTCCAGCGATGCCAGCGGATTTCCCCCCGGGCGGCAATAACCGGATGCTCCACTTCGACCACCGGATTCTCCGGAGTCATGGCCCGGAACGATTCCAGCAGGGAAGTCCTCTCCTCCTCCGGGAGCAGATCGAGCAGACAGGTCCCCACCAGTGCTTCCGGCCGCCGCCCGAGAGAACGGGCATACATTGCGTTCACATAAGTGAGCGTGTAGTCCGGGGTGAAACTGCAGACCAACGCCGGAATGTCTTCCAGCATTCTCCGGTACCGTTCCACGCTCACCGGCGAATCCTCCCGTTCGGGCGCTTTAGACACGCCGTATCCAGCCGCACCGGCCGCGCCCGAAGTCCTCTCCTTTCTCATCATCCGTTCTCCCCGCTGAGTTCCCGCTCCGCGCGGGAACACACGTGTATAGGAATCGAAAATACAACGTGATTTCCCGTTCCGCACGGTTTTTTTTTCGGGACCGGAGGTTCCGGGCTAACTCACCCTTCATTCCCATTGTTGTAAAGATAAGGAGATAGTAGTGAACTGGTGTATTGCGGTTCAGGCCGGGAAATCTAACTCACCCCTCGTTCCCCTTGTATGTTACCAATGAGGCAGGAATGGAGTCCGGTCAAGGGTCATCCGGCAGTATCGGATGATT
>JAWLHT010000365.1:0-4476 GCA_041690195.1 Candidatus Latescibacterota bacterium | reverse complement strand
AATTCCGCGTGTACGCCGATATGTGCTCGTTAGTGACCTTTATTGACCATGAATTTTCCTTAAGTTTACGACAATGGGAACGAGGGGTGAGTTATATTTTCAGACCTGAATCACAAAACAACCGTTCACTACTATCTGCTTATCTTTACGACTATGAAGCCGGAGGGTAAGGTCCGGCAGTGATAAGTGGGAGGTTTCTCCCCGTTTTGAAACGAGTCTGGATGAGATAAATTGAAACACAGCCATGTAAAGATGAATGGTCCATGCCGGAATTCGGGTATCGGGGTATGAACGGCAAACGGTTCCGTGCTGCGGGGAACAGGGTGGCTGAAGCGGACGCATTGTCTCATAATGCCGGACCCAACCGGCGAAGAATGGAGGAAGGAATGAAAGCGAAGATGATATATGATCGGTTTCCGGTCACCTATGCCATAGTTTTCGATGAGGGGGACGAGTTTACAGAGGGCATGAAGCGGTTTGCGCAGGAGCATAACCTGGCGGCGAGCCGGATCACCGCCATCGGCTCCTTTTCCGATGTGACCATCGGTTATTACGACCGCAGCCGGAAAGAGTTCAAGGAGATTCCGATACAGGAGCAGGTCGAGGTTCTTTCGCTCCTCGGTGATGTTTCCGTGGAAGACAGCCGGTCAGTAGTGCATGTTCATTGCGTGATCGGGAAGTCCGACGGTACGGCGCATGGGGGGCATGTGCTCAATGCGCATGTCTGGCCGACGCTCGAAGTGATCGTAACGGAAGCTCCCGCACACCTGAAGCGTAAGCACGATCCCTCAACCGGACTCATGCTGATAGACATGGACCAGTCAACCGTGCAGAAAACCCAAACCGGCATATCTCCGGAAATATCCGACGAGGGCGAAGAGGAAATTGCCGAACGGACCTTCAGGTAACCCGGGCAATACTCCGCGGAACGCCGAATAATCCGCTCTGTTCCACACCCGAAGAACAGCCGCATTCATGAGGGGAAACTCAGATGCTTGCCAATACCAGGCTCGATCTCAACATAACCACCCGGGAGGAATTTGCACTGGCCCGGGAAATCGGCCCCGAGCTTGCCGACAAAATTATCCGGTATCGGGAAGAACACGGGAATTTCCAGAGCGTTGAAGATCTCAAGAATATTCCCGGAATCACCGCCGACCAGTTCAAACGGGCCATGAGCCGTGTCACGGTCGGCGGGACAACCGACACCCCGACTTTCAGATAGCAGGCGCGGCATCGGAATACGGGAAAAGTCTTCCGCGACAGCCCTGCCCGAAAATCTCCATTTTATTTCCGCCGACGCTTCACTCGTCGCCCAGGCCGGAATGCAGGCCGGATGGTCGGACTTCACTGACAAACGGTACGAGTTCCGCCCCGCATGACAATAGCGCAATACGGTTTTCACCAGATCCGGATCGTTTCCGCATTATCCCCTGGGCGCAACCGCCGAACCGACGGATAATCACGGAAAAGCCGGGAAGTTTTCAGCAGACACAGGAACGGCGCGCCCGGGCGCGCCGTTCCTGTGTCTGTGTGAGGCGGGAAGGCTCATTTCCGATACTGGTCAGACCGGCGGATGCCAAGTGGCGAAAGAAAACTCCGGAGGCATTCTTCGGGCCATCGAAACGACCGAATGCGTTCCCGCATGCAGTGGACTGCTGACCAGTGTGGCAACTACGGCAAAGGACGTCGTGCATCCGGTATTATCGATATCCCCATAAAAAAACCCCGTAATGCGGTTTCACTCCTTCACCCCACCAGCGCTTCCAACTCACGGACGGAGCGGACGAGGTAGTCCGGACGGGCGGTGCGGAGTTCCGTGCAAGGACCGTAGCCCCAGGTGACCGCGACGGAAAGGATGCCGTTGGCCCGGGCGCCGAGGATGTCGTACTCCCGATCACCGATCATGACCGCGCGGTTCGGGGAGATATGGGGGAAGGCGGCGAGAACGTCCCGGACCAGTTCATCCTTGTCCACCCGGGAGCCGTCCATGTTGCTCCCCGTGACATGGGCGAAGCAGTCGGTCAGGTTGAAATGGGCGAGAATGCGTTCTGCGTACACGGTCGGCTTGGTGGTGGCCAGGGCGAGCGTTCGGCCGTCCCCGTGGAGGCGGGAGAGCAGTTCCGGGATGCCCGGGTAGAGTTCGTTTTCAAAGATGCCGGTGGCTGTGTAGTACTCCCGGTAGAGATGGATCGCTTGGATGGCCCGGGCATCATCGAACCCGGGCAGCTTCCGGAAGGAATCGAAGAGCGGCGGTCCGATGAAGGGACGGAACGCGGCGGGGTCCGGCGCGGGAATCCCGAGCTGCTGGAGCGCATACTGCACCGAGCGGGTGATTCCTCGCTGGGAATCGGTGATGGTGCCGTCGAGATCGAAGAGGAGGAGGGAGAAGCGGCTCATGTGCTGCGCTCCTGATATACGGGTAGGGGAGGACGGGTCCGGAGACAACGGTGAAAAAGGTTGTTGCGTGGCAGCCGGGTCGACGGGTTCCGTTGCCCGGGAAAGCCCGGCGCTGCCGCTATGGATCAGTGTTCTTTCGTTTTGGGGAACGCACCCGGCTTTACCCGGTAGGCCATGGACTGGCAGGTGGCGATCACCGGTCCTTCCGGAGGGAAGATTTCGATATGGAAGTAGGCCAGTTTGCGGGTTTCGCTCACCTTCTTCGCGGTGGCGAAGAGTATCCCCCGTGAGGGGCAGGCTGACATGTAGTGAATGTTGGCCTGAATGGCCACCGAAACCATTCCTTCCGAATTCGCCGCCGAGGCGAGCGCCATGTCGGCAAGGGCGAACATGGCTCCCCCGTGGACATTGCCAAGAGCGTTCGCGGTCCCCTCATCCAGGGGCATGGATACTTTCGAGCAACCATTGGCGGCTTCGAGAATCTTGATTCCCATCTTGCGGGCGAATGTGTCCCGTTCCCGCATCAGCTCGATCAGGTCCGGGGTTTCCGGTCCGGGATGGTGTTCCATGCGGTGATCCTTGCAAATGGTATGGAATCCTGTTGTTTCCGCTTGACATACAGTATACATTTTTGAGCCCGGGAATGCAATGCCGATCCCCTTTGGGGAAGGGAGGGCGACAAACTGTCTTCTTCCCGCGGCGATATGTGAGGATGGCGGGCATTCCTCCCGGAATCTTTTCTGAGCGGAATATCCCGTGAAAAGCCCCGGGGAACTGCTCGCCGTCATGGCGGCCAACCCCCGTTCCGGCTTTCACTCCCGGGGGAAAGGGTGTAACTCATTGGGCTGAAATGAAAACGTACTTGTGATGCCGCAAGGGGGATGATCCGGTGAAATGACGGAAACCATAGGACCATCTTATGTAACACAGTAGTTGCGGTGTGCAGATGCTGGCGCTGTGGTGCGCGGAATCTTTGGCACGGGGTTAGCTTTTTCCCGATTCAGATAAGCTCCGGTCAAACACGATAAACAGAAGGGGGAGGCGATGCGGATCAGGGTGATGGTGGGAGCAGTGCTGCTGGCGGGAGCGGTTTCGAGCGCCGCTGGAGCAGTTGGTCCGGTTGATGTGAGTGCGGACCTGGCGTTCATGAGCAAATACACCTGGCGCGGCATGGCGTTCAACGACGAGCCGGTGATGCAATCCTCGGTCACCGTCGGCTTGGGCGGGTTCAGTGCGAATGTCTGGACCAACATGGACTTCACCGATTACAACGGGACGGAGTACGAGTTCAACGAGGTTGACTATACCCTCGATTACACGCTGGAATTCCCCCTCTTCAGCGTATCCCTTGGCGCCATGCGCTATACTTACTCCGGCATACCCGGCTGGGATCCGACCACCGAACTTTACCTGGGACTGGAATCGGGGATTCCGGGCAGTCCGGCGCTCATGGTCTACCAGGATGTGGACAACGGCGAGGGGACCTACCTGGAGGCAGGGGTGGCTCAGTCATTCCCCGTGGCTCCTTTCGCCAGCCTGGAAGTCTCGGCCATGCTCGGCTGGGGCTCCGGGGTGCACAACCGCTACATGTATGAAGTCGCCGGGATGAACGGCGGTCTCACCGATGTTTCCCTCAATTTTGGCCTGCCCATCGGAATTGGGGAGATCGTCTCGGTCACCCCCACCGCAAGCATTATCTCGGTGATCAATTCCGACCTGCGGAGAGACTTTGACAAGAGCCTGATCGTGTTCGGCATTTCCGCTTCAGCCGGGTTCTGACACCGGGATAAGTGTCACCCTCGGTCCGGGGAATCGGGCTCGCTCCTCGTTCCCCGGAATCGGCGGTTTCGGGACGCCCGGAAGGAGTAACTCACCCCTGGCCCCATTGTCATAAAGATAAGAGAGAACCGCAGGCACGCATGAATACCAAAGGTAGTCAATGGATACTTTGGTCGGTAACTCATCTCCTGGCCCCCTCTCTCCCGAGAGAGGGGGAATCAAGCCACAGGGAGCGCCAAGAGAGCCGATAACGGGTCATCCCCTCTCTTGCGAGAGAGGGGAACGAGGGGCATTGTC
>JAWLHT010000364.1:0-4497 GCA_041690195.1 Candidatus Latescibacterota bacterium | reverse complement strand
GGCCTGCAAATCACTGGTCAAAACGCGGATGTGCCGGAGCGGTATGCGCTGGTCCCGTCAGGGAGGGGAACATATCCTTGATATCCGGACCTATGTCAAGTCAGACCGCTGGGAGGCGGCTTGGCCCATGATCAAATCGTACTCTCGGGCGGCGTGAACACCGGTACAATTGAGTCTACACCCTTATTAACTGGGTTACCTGCTGCATCTATCAAAAAGATGCCTGATAGCTTACTATCGCTTATAATCGTATAAACCAGTGCATCATAGGAAGGTAGCTTGTTGTAAATGGCAAATGCACCAGTTATTAACATTCCATAATCCGGACGCTGTTCTTTTGGAAGCAGCACACTACCATCACTTTGATGGACAAGATGAACCCACTCTCTCTGAGGTACCTGAACAGAACCATAGCTTTCAATTATTTCAAGGAGCAGTCCCTTAATAGCGGTTTTGAGCGCATCCATTTTGGCTCCTTTTTCTGTGGCTCAGTAAAGTTTAATGTACATTGCGCCGGAATGAATGGAGCCGCTCGATGAGTCCGGCCTTACCGCGCGTTTTTCCACTTCCAGAGCACTTCCTCCGGGGCCGGGACCAAGGGCGTAGTGGAGGCCGGCGGGGAATTGAATGCGTAATAGCGCAACGGTTCATTCCCGATGACCTTGAGGGCATGGGGTGTGCCGATGGGCGCGATGAGAACGTCGCCGGTGGTCACCTCGGTGATGGTATCGCCCGCCATGGCCCGAGCCCGTCCCGTAAGGAAAACGTAGGTCTCGATGCGGTTGTGGACATGGGGGGTCACCTCGTCCCCGGGCTTCATTTCGATGTAGTGGACGCTGGCCTCGGGCATGAGGTTGGACTTGCCGTCCTCCGCGGCGGAAAGGAAAGCGGGGGATGCTCCCATGGCGAAATCACCGAACTTCAGAATCGGCATGATCGTGCTCCTTCGGGGAAAACCGGAAAAAACGTTTCTCGCAGAGACGCGGAGAAAAAAGAAAGAGAGAAAAAGAAAGAAAAGAATGTTTCACGCAAAGGGCGAAGACGCAAAGAAAAAAGATACGGGGAAAAGAAAGGCGCAAAAGAAGAAAAAATCAGTACGGCATGATTCGTTTCATCGGCTTTGCACCCGTTCGATAAACGGTGGTCCCGGTTGAACCGGTACGGTTCGTCCGGGGCGGTCACGCGCATCAGCGGTTCAGACCGGTATTTCCCGTTGCGTCCTTTGCGTGAGACCGGCCTTTCCACTTTGTGCCCCTGTGCCTTTGCCCCTTCTTATCGCTTTGTTCTTTCCACTGTGGCACTCTGGATCTTTGGCACTCTGGCACTCTCTTTCACGGCACCACCAGGTACGGCTCGATTTCCGCCTGACGCGCCGGGCGGACCGTGAATTCCCGGGTTTCGCTTCCCCGCCGGGCGATGACCCGCACCGTTTCCCGGTCCCGCGCCTTGCTGTAGCGGGCGGTGATGGCGGCCACGCGTTCGAAATCATCGCCGGAGGGCTCGCCGGGCACAAAGGCGGTGGCTCCGGGCACGTCCACGGTGTCGAAGATCCAGGCGGTATCACGAAGGAGTTCTTCCAGGTAGTTGTTTTCCTGCTCGATGCGGCCCAGGATGACCTTGAGGCCGTTTGGGAGCCGGAGGTGACGGCCGGTTTTGATGGAGTTGAGGTCACGGAGGGTCAGCGGGTGGTCGCCGAGATGGGCGGCCAGATCCTCGAATTTGCGGCCGAAGCCCGGGTCGGTGAGAAGGCAGCCGCCGCCGGAAGCGGGATACTCGGTGATGCCCAGCTCCCGGGCCAGGGCCTGCTGGGGCTTCCGCGAGCGCCCGGAGAAAGAGTAGAGGTGATCCCGGTTGACAATGCCCTCTTCTTCCGGGATGGTCGGGTCGAGGAGTTTGGCGGAAAGCGGCCGCAGAAGCCGTCCGGTCAGGCCGCTCCGCTTCATGACCATGTTGAGCGCGGGGCGAAGCTGGGACATGGGCCGCTGCCCGAGTACTTCCCCGGTGAACACGAGCACCGCTCCCTCGGCCTCCATGACTTCCCGTGCCTTTTTCAGCAGGTAGATGCGGCAGTCCAGGCAGGGGTTGGCCGCCGAGCCATAGCCGTGGCAGGGGTCGGACAGGAGCCGGAGATAGTCCTCGCCGCCCACATCCATGGGAAGGAGGCGCACCCCGAGCTGAAGCGCGGCGTCCACCACCTGATGCGGCGGGTTCCACTTCCAGCCGGGGCCGTGGCCTATCTCGCGGCCGAGTTCGCCGTTGAAGCCGGTATAGAAGTGCACGGCGATCACCTCGAACCCCTCGCGCACCATGATGCGGTGGGCAAGGAGGGAATCGAGCCCCCCGGAGAACATTCCGACTACTTTTATCTTGTCACTCAACGCGTACTCCCGTCAGGGTCTGGATGGCGGTGCGAAGTTCATCCAAATCCACCGTAGTGTTCTTGCAGGGGCCTTCGGGCCGCTGATTGGTCACCCCCAGGGTGGCGATCTTGGGGGCGACATCCCGAATGCCGCTGACCAAGTCGCGCTCGCAGGCCACGCCGATCACCGCGCCGGGGCGCTCCCGACGGATGACCTGACGGGCCTCTCCGCCGCCGGTGGCGATGAACACGCCCACACCGGCCCGCTCCCCCAGTTCCTGCACCGCCTTTTTCACGTCCGCTTTCAGGCAGCGGGGCAGAAGAATGATGGTCCGCCCAGGAGCGCGATAACGGGTGGCCCGGACGATGTCGTTGGAGAAGTGCACGAAGGAATTCCCCAGACGGTCGCGGGAGATGCCGAGACGGCGGGCGATGACGAAGGCCAGCGGCAGAATGCGCGAGGCGGCCACCTGTCCGACCCGGCTGTTGAAGATCAGGTTGCGGCCGGTGAACACGCTGAGGATCAGCAGAACCGCCAGTCCGCCGGAGACGAGGGCAAAAAACAGGGCGAGTCCCCGGGCGATCAGGGGGAGTGCGTGGTGCACGAGAGCGAGCCGCGGTTCGATCATGTACAGCACGAAGCCCAGCCCGGCCAGCAGCACGAACAGCGCCAGAGAGGCATAGAGGGTGAAAAGCCCCGCGGTTTCGTGGTACGACTGGCTCTCATCGAGGTCGCCGGTCCAGTTTTCCCATTCGTCGCCGAGACGGCGGTCTATTTTCGGAGTGTCAGCAGGCACCGTTACCTTCCCGTGTATGAGGTTCCCTGTCTCCGGTAATATACGCAATTCCGGAAGATACGGAAAGAGGGTATGGCGGGTACGACGACCCGGAGGCCGGACGGTTCCCGGATAACGGGGAGTCATTCATCCTCAGTTCACCACGTTCTCCGGCGCGTCCCGGAGAAACGCCGTCACATTACGTACCACGGTGTCCATGAGCCGCTTGCGGGCGGCGAGCGTGGCCCAGGCGATGTGCGGGGTGACGATGCAGTTCCGCGCCCCGATGAGCGGGTCGTCCGCGGGCGGCGGTTCCACCGGCAGGACATCCACGGCGGCCCCGGCGATTCGTCCGGAATTCAACGCTTCCGCCAGGTCGTGACCGTTCACCAGCGGGCCGCGGGCGGTATTGAGGAGAAAGGCCGAGGGCTTCATGAGCGCGAGCCGGCGGGCGTCCACCATCCTCTGCGATTCCGGGGTGAGCGGACAGTGCAGGCTCACGACGTCGCTTTCCCGGAAGAGATCGTCGAGCGGCACGAATTCGACTCCGGGCTCCGGCTCCCGCGCCGAAAGGGTATACGCGACGGTCCGCATGTTGAACGCCCGGGCCAGGCGCGCCACTTCCCGACCGATGCGGCCGTACCCCACGACTCCCAGAGTGAGGCCGTCCAGCTCCACCAGCGGGGTGTCCCAGTAGCAGAAGTCCGGGCTCGCGCTCCAGCGGCCCTCCCGCACGGTCCGGGCATGGTGTCCCACCCCTCGCGCCAGTTCCAGGAGGAGGGCGAAGGTCATCTGCGCCACGGAATTCGTGCCGTAGACGGGAACATTGGTCACCGGGATTCCCCGTTCCCGCGCGGCGGCCCCGTCCACGACATTATGCCCGGTGGCCATGACCCCGATGTACCGGAGGCGCGGCAGGGAGAGAATGGCCGCCCGGTCGAGGACTGTCTTGTTGGTGAGGAGAATTTCCGCTTCCCGGGCACGGGCGAACACCTCATCCGGAGCGGAGCGGTCGTAAACGGTGCAGGACCCGAGGGCATGCAACCCCTCCCAGCTCAAATCGCCGGGATTGAGCGTGAACCCGTCGAGCACCACGATGGTTGGCTGCGGCATGGAAAACCTTTCAAAAGATGTTTCTCGCAGAGACGCGGAGAAAAGAAAAGAGAGAAAAAAGAAAAGAAATATCTCACGCAAAGACGCGAAGACGCAAAGGAAAAGATAAGGGGAAAGGAAAGGGGAAAAACGGAAAAGATGATCTGAATTGGGATGCGGGGGATAAAAGCGGGATGAAATACGGATAAAAGATTCGTGCACTCTCCGGTTTTGGCTTTCATCATCTTTTATCCGTATTTCATCCCGGGG
>JAWLHT010000363.1:2237-4522 GCA_041690195.1 Candidatus Latescibacterota bacterium | reverse complement strand
CGGGGGATGTCATAGACGTGGGGTTTTTTCATATCACCCTTCTGGAGATCGGCAACTGGGTCCAGAGCGACCAGAGCACCGGGCGCATCGTGAAAATACCCAACAGCAGCATTTTCACCCGGGCTCTTGCCAACTACAGCCGGGGCTTCCACTATATCTGGCACGAAATCCCGGTGCTCGTCACGTTTGAAAGCAACTGGGAGAAAGCGAAGCACATCCTCATGGACATCGCCAACCGGTACACGCCCCAGTTCTCCGCCGAGGCAGAAGATCGGGTACGGGAGGCCAGCCTGCGTTTCATGCTCTTCCATCCCACCCTCACCCCCACCGTGTACACCACCGTACGGGACAGCGGGGTTCTCCTCACCATCCGCTTTCTCACCGAACCCCGCCGTCGGCGCGACTGCGAACAGACCATCTGGGAGGACGTCCTTCGGGCCTTCGCCGCCGAGGACGACATTGACTTCGCCTATCCCACCACCCGACTCTACCGCAACCCCGAGGAAGGCAAGCCCGGAACGCAAAGCTGACCGAGGGAAGAGGGGCGAGCTGCTCATTCCGCCCGAAGCCGCCGATTTCCAGCGTTTCCGCTACCGGTATTCCCAATCACCGGTTGAAGGGATCCCCGGGATGGCGGAACACGAAGTCCCGTCCCTTCCCGGGGCTGTTTGCCTTCTGGTGGCACCGGTTGCAGGCGTCCTCCGCCGCCGAAGCGCCCCGTTCGCGGATGACGAATGAGGCGGGGTCCACCACGAACCATTCCCACCCGCCGTTATCCGGGTTGAATCCCCCGCCCCGTTTGGCCCGGGCCAGGATGGCCACGACATAGCCGCGCCGCAGGATTTCCTTCAGAAAAACGGTTCCGATCGGGTAACCGAGGGAGTCGGTATCGGGGTTGGCCAGGAGCTGCTTTTTATAGACCCGGCGGGTGACCAGGGAATCGTGCACATCACGGATGTGGGTCAGGAACGGATCGCGGCCCCGGAGTTGGTCCACCTGGGGCCAGTGACGGTGGTCGAGCAAATCCCGGCCATCGTATTCAAACTCGGTGGGCGCGGCGAACACGAAATCCATACCCCGGTCCTGCACCACGGCGTACCGGTGGCAGACATTGCACATCCCCACACGGTCGCCTCCCCGACTGACGATACGGCCGTTTTCGGAAAGCGAGAACCATTCCCATCCGCTGCCGCGCGGGTTGAACCGCCGTCCCCTCTTCACCATGGCCAGAACCCCGTCGGAGGGGCTGAGCCGCCGTACACTGTCTTCCCAGGTGAAAGTCTCCTTCAGGATGATCGTGCCGACCGCCCAGGCCGAATCCTTCATGACCGATCCGGGGCGGAGGTATACCCGCCTGGAGTACCGCTCGTCCCCGCCCCGGTGGGCTCCCCCGAGCAACGGGTTGGCCTGCCCGATGGAGTAGTCGATAACCCGCCAGGACTCGTAATCCCGGAAGTCCCGGGCCGAGGCAACATACTCCGGAGCCGCCTCGCACCCGGCGAGCAGGAACGCCGGGATCACCACAGCGGCAAGTATCAGGCCGACTCGCATACATTGTTCCTCCACCGGTGCATGGATACCGGGGGCCGGGCGGAAGCGGCCGACTGTGCGGGAGTCCACCGGCGCAAAGCCGGACGGGAAGTCAGGAACCATCTCCCACGCCGCTGGAAATCCCCTGCTTCACTTCCTCCACAACCACCTCTACTCCCGCCTTCACTTCCTCCAGAACGCCGTCATCGGATTCGCAGAGTTCCTCCAGCTTGAGCACGTCCTGTTCCCGCTCCATTTTCAGATCGTCTATCTCGTCGTGCAGCATGTATCTCGTGTGTTTCTCCGCATCCAGTGCCCGCCTCCGGAGCCGGATGATGGCACGGCTGTCCCTCCAGATACGGTTACGCAGCTTGCGCATGAGACGATGTTTCAGGCTCATTGTCCCTCCTCGTGCATGGGAAGAAGATGTCCCGGCAGTCCCCGTTCGCATGCGGAGAACGTCCGGGATCCGGCTTCCGGCAGTCGCCACCCTCCCCAAGCGTTCCTTCATCGGGTTTTCCCGAACACATCCCGCAGCACGTCCCCGGCGTGCGCGACCGCTTCCTTGTCCCGCCCGAACCCGCCGGAACGGTCGTAATACTCCTGGAGCTTCCTGCGGGCGTCCAATTCCTGATGGCGGCATTCCTCGATGCGCCGCCGGAGTTCCACCCTGGCATCCTGGCTGGCGGACTCGAACTTGGTCTCCAGTTCCCTGATTTTATCCTCCAGCCGCCGGATCCGGGATTCAATGGTCA
>JAWLHT010000363.1:0-2227 GCA_041690195.1 Candidatus Latescibacterota bacterium | reverse complement strand
ATTCTTCTTGCATGGACATGGCTGTGCTCCCTGCGGTGATAAATGGAACGTCACAATACGGGCGGCCGCCCGAAGTGTACGAATCATATGTTATAATTATATATATTGTAATATAATCACACAATCCCGCCATCCCCCACAAAAAACGCCTTCCCCTCGCATTACTTTGCACAGACACCCCCGGTACGGCGAAGCCCGCTTCCCTTCCGTGTACAAGGACCAGGTATCCGTACCGTCGGCATTCCCAAAAAAACGCTCTCCGTGACGGCGGAGAGCGTTTTTTTGTCGATGGTTCGGGTGGACGGCTTACTTGAGGAGCATGAGTTTGCGGATGGCGACCTTCGGTCCGGCCTGGATGCGGCAGAAATAGATTCCGCTGGCCATTCCCCGGGCGTTCCAGTCCACGGAGTGCGTGCCCGAAGAGTATGCACGCTCCGTCAGGGTGGCCACCTCGGCCCCGATGGAGTTGTAGATCTTCAGGACCACCTGCTCCGGTTCGGGAAGGGTGAAGGTGATGGTGGTATTGGGGTTGAACGGGTTGGGATAGTTCCCGAGCGCAATTTCGGCCTCGGGCTTCTCCGCCACGGGCTTGGCAACCGGTTCGTAATTGTTCTCCATCTCATCCCTGCTCGGTACGCAGAGGAGACCGTTGTTGTACTTGTCCATGAGAGTATAGTACTGCTCGCCGCACCTCCAGGGTGAATTGTTCCCTCCGGCTTTCACACAACTACCCACCGGTCCGTATTCCTCCATCCACGCGTCGGCCGCGGCAATCGTTTCCTTGATGCACCTGTCATCGCACCCCATCAGCACGTTCAGCTTCGCGGAAACCAATGCTCGGAACATGGTATGGGTCTTGTCCCCTCTCTCACCTTTTACTTTGAGGATGGCGATCGC
The DNA here is from genome assembly GCA_041690195.1 of Candidatus Latescibacterota bacterium. Classification (GTDB taxonomy): domain Bacteria; phylum Latescibacterota; class Latescibacteria; order Latescibacterales; family Latescibacteraceae; genus JAWLHT01. The sequence continues at coordinate 1,330 of JAWLHT010000363.1, read as the reverse complement.
CTGCGCCTTGGCGTAGGTCACTCCGCCGATTTCGATCTCATCCACCGGCCATGCCTCCGGGTGATTCTTCCAGTATCCCGGAGTCGCCGTGCCCGGGCAGCATCCGCAGGGACAGTCCACGCATACCGGACCGAGATCTTTGGACTGCTCCACACAGTCCCACACGATCGGCGGACCGCACTCTGTTTCCCGGAGTTCCAGGTGGGCGGTGACACTGTATTTTCCGCAAAGCACAGTGGGCCAGCAGACTGCCTTGCAGACCGGCACCGTTTCCGGTTCCCACAGCACCGCGACAGTGACCGGCAGGCACCCCTCGAAGCATTCCGGCTCACCGCACTCCGGGGTAAGCGTGACCTTGTAACAGAGATAAATATTCTTGAATGTCTGCACATCCGCCTTTACCTTAAACCCGGAGCAGTCTGCTTCCAGGCAGGGATTCAAAAGATGGATGGCCGAGGCGGAAGGCGCAAACGCCACGAACGCCATCGCCAGAACAGTCAACATCATGAACTTCCGTTTCATCGGAGCACCTCCGTGCTGAATGTACATTGAGATATTGTGAACCGACAGACGAGCCGTCGCCGGGAATCGTCGAACCGAAGGAGTGCGGCCACTCCGGGAATACGATCATATCACCTCCCCGCGGCAGAGGGAATTCCCGCCAAAAACCTACGGTGAAGAAATACACCGAACCGGACCCGTTCCGAACGTCTGACGGGTTCGGCGCTGATCACCCGGCCCGGCGCCGGGCAAAACCGGACACGGAGCGGGTGGACCATAATACACACAGCGGTTACAGGTATCGGGTTGGGCTGGCAGGACAGGGGGTAAACACGCGGTTCAGATTACCCGGGAGGCAGATGATCCCTCCGAAGTCATCTCCCGTGTCATGGGAGACAAAAAGAGAGAAACAGCCTCGCACAGGACCGGCTGCCAACCATACCTTAAAACTACATTGCATTATTACTATTATAACTACATGCAAAGCGTTTTTCAATCCGTATTGTTGCGGTCATGGCGATTTTTTTCGGATGTTGCGGGGGCCGGCTTGAAAATATAACTCAGCCCCTCGGTCCCATTGTCGTAAACATGAGAAATAACCACTGACACGCATGAATACTAAAAGAAAGTCAGTGGAGGCTTTGGCCGGTAACTCACCCCTCGGTCCCATTGTCGTAAAGATAAGCGATTTGTAGTGAACGGGTGTCTTGTGGCTCAGGCCGGAAAAGAGTAACTCACCCCTCGTTCCCCTCTCTCGCAAGAGAGGGGATGACTCGTTATCGGCCATCTCAGTGCTTCCTATGGCTCAATTCCCCCTCTCTCTGGAGAG
>JAWLHT010000362.1:0-4531 GCA_041690195.1 Candidatus Latescibacterota bacterium | reverse complement strand
CGTCTTCGGTCATACGCAGATTGTGTTCGTATCCGAGCGCGGCAAATGCCGGAGCGACCGAGGCCACGGTCTCCCGCGCTCCCTGGATACTGAAAAAGTCCCGGGTGGTGGTTACCACAAGTGTCGGGCGCGGCGCGCGGGCCAGGAGGAAATCGCCGTGATCGAGCCCCGACGCGATCTGGGAAAGAAGATTCTGCTCGGCGTCCTGCGGCCCGATGGACTGAAGCAGGCGACGGAAGCTGGTGATGTAGCACTCCGGCGCGGCGGCGGCGATACGGTCATCCAGCGCCCCAAGATAGGCCGAAAGGGTGCCGCCCCCGGAGCGTCCGTGGACGCCGATGCGGGCGGGATCGACATCCGGCCGTCCGCAGAGGTAATCCACCGCGCGGATGGCATCCCAGACCCGCACCATGGCGAGTGTGCGCCCCAGAGGAAGGTACTGCACCCCGGCGTACGAGTGCTCGGCGGTCGGACCGCCCACCGCCGATTTCCCCGTTTCCGGGTTGAAGTACTGAAGCCGCTCGCCCTGGCCGATGGGATCGATGGCGAGAACGGCGAAGCCTTTCTTCGCCAGGTTCAGGCATACCTGCTGGTACGCCGCCGACCGGAAGCCCTCATCGGTGTGTCCACAGACGTAAAGGATCGCGGGGAGCCGCCCCGTACTCCCGGCGGGCTTGAAAAAAGCGCCGGTAACCGGAAATCCCGGCCGCGAATCGAAGGTTGCCAGTTCCACCGAAACACCTTCGTGATCGAAGCCCCCCACGGTCCGGGCATTCAGCGGCGTCCGCTCCGGAAAGGGGCCGAAGGCGGCCCGCAGCTTCTTCCGCGCCGAGGCGATATACGTCTCCCAGCCGGAACGGGACCGGATACCGGCCAGCGCCCGGTCCCGGGCGTCCAGCGAAACGCAGGCCCGCCGCATGATCTCGTCGGAAAGGCAGCTTCCGGAGTCGGCGTGACGTCGCCAGCCTTTCAAAACGGCGAAGTCCTCCTGGGCGACTGCCGGGAACGCACAAGATAAGAGGACAATGGCCAGCATTGCCGTCCGGACGGCGCACGTACTCAGGATGCGCGGCGACGGATGCCGGGGTTCTGGTTTTCGGAACAGCATGGACATTCTCTGTCTCCTGTGAGTTGAGCGCCGTGGCGCACGGAACGACTCCGGTCACCCGAATGCCGCGCCCGGTCAGTTTCCAGAAAGGCAAAATACTCGGATAGCGACCGTGGCGCAAGCGACAAAGAAAAGAGGGATAACCACGATCCGATGAATAAGCCCGCCGAATTATATTTCCGCAATCCAGGAAACACCATATATTGCCACAAACTAAAAGCGATCTTTCCTGTCTTTGGCAAAGGGGAACATATGCAGCGGCGCGCGTTCATGAAAGCGGCTGGAACATCCCTTCTGACCGTCCCGTTTATCTCCTCCTGCGCGGGAGAATCCGGCGGAACCGGCATGGCATCTCCGGAAGAACGCCGGACCTACCTGACGCACATGCTCAAAGAGCTCTGCACCGACCTTGGGCCGCGGCCCATCGGCAGCCCGGCGTACGACCGTTCCGTGGAAATCGTGCGGCGCGAGCTGTCGCTCGCCTTTCCGGCCGTGGAACTGGATACGTTCACCTTTCCCTGCTGGCAGCTTCTCGACGAGCCGGAGTTTACGGTTGGAGGCGTCCGGGTGGAGTGCCGTCCATCGCACGGTTCGGGCGGAACCCCGCCGGAAGGGATCACCGGTGTCCTCAAGAAGAGCGAGCAGCCCCGGGTGGTCTACCACGTGGTTAATCCGGCGGGTGAACCCATCGCCCACATCGCGGTCTCGGAATCCTGGGTGAAAGGGAAAGCCGTCCCACGTCCGTATCACTATTACTATCCGGAACCGGGCGGAATTCCCGTGATCAATGTTGGGACCCCGGATGCGCCGCTCCTGGAGCAAGCTTTGGCCCAAAAAGCTCCGGTCGGGCTGCGGTATCAGGCCCGGATCATCCCGGACACACCCACCAGCAGCGTCATCGGCACACTCCCCGGCCAGAGCGCCGAAGAACTCCTTCTCTTCGCCCACCTGGACACGGTGTACTGCAGCCCCGGGGCCCATGACAATACCGCATCGCTCATCATGCTCCTCATGCTCGCCCACGCCTTTGCAGGAAAAAAAATGCGGAAGACACTCACCATTGTCGCCACCAGCGCCGAGGAATACGGCTATCTCGGAACAAAGAGCCTGGCCGCTCGCTGGAGGGAGAGCGGAAGGCTCGACAATCTCCGGTTCGTGGCGAATTTCGATTCGGTGACCTGGGGACCGGAACTCCTGGTCATGACCCGTGATGAACCGCTCAAGGCCATGATCCGGACCATCGAGACCGAGCTGGGACTTCCCGGCACGCGCACCTTCCGGGACATGGATGGTCTCGACCGCGAAGCGAAGCCGTTCAAGGACGCCGGACTGGTCTGCCCCGGCATGGTCGTGGACGCAAATGCCGAAGATGACCTCAAAACCATCTGTTGGCACCGTCCCGAAGACACGCCGGACCGGGTTCCTCCGGAGACAGTCGAAACGACTTTTCTCCTTTTCCGGGAGATGATCAACCGCCTGCAAACCGTGTGATACGAATTTCGTTTCAAGGCGGGAAAAAGGCGTACTGTCGCCCGGGCGGGGAAACGCATATCAGCGCAGAGGGGGGCGGTCTAAAGACCCGCCCCCCTCTGCTTGCAGACAATCGGCATGCGGCATGAATACATTCCGTCAGCCGGATTGGGGACCGTGGTCCCCGATACCGGGATGTACTGTATCTATTCCCCGGCAAACATTTCCGCTTTCTTCTCCAGCGCCCGGATATACTCATCCATATTCACAGGTTTCCGGGCCACACCGTCCCGCATGGCCGCCTCGGCCACCGCCGAGGAAGCACGGACCAATACCCGCCGGTCGAAGGGTTTGGGAATGAGATACTCGCGCCCGAACTCCAGGTCAATACCGCCGTACGCCATGCGGATGTATCCGGGAACTTCCTCGCGGGCAAGTTCGGCCAGGGCCTCCGCGCAGGCAAGTTTCATGTTCATGGTGATGTCCCGGGCCTGAACATCCAGCGCACCCCGGAAGATGAAGGGAAACCCGAGCACGTTATTGATCTGGTTGGGATAATCCGAGCGTCCGGTGGCAATATAAGCGTCGTCACGGGCGGCCATTACCTCCTCGGGACGGATTTCCGGCTCGGGATTGGACATGGCGAACACCGCGGGCGAGGCCGCCATGGACTTCACCATTTCCCGGGTGACCAGCTTCGGCTTCGATACCCCAATGAACACATCGGCGCCCCGCATCACGTCTTCCAGACTTCGGCAATCGGTGCAAACCGCGAACTGGCGTTTCTGCTCGTTCAGGTCGGTGCGGCCTTCACGGATAACCCCGCGCGAGTCGCACATCAGGATGCGTTGCGCTCCGGCGTGACGGAAGAGTTCGCCGATGCGGATGCCAGCCGCGCCGCCGCCGTTGATGACAACGGTGATGTCCTCGATGGCTTTTCCGGAGAGATACAGGTAGTTCTTGAGCCCGGCCAGGCTGATGATGGCCGTTCCGTGCTGGTCATCATGGAATACGGGGATATCGAGCATTTCGCGGAGACGGTCCTCGATCTCGAAACATTCCGGCGCCGCCACATCCTCGATGTTGATGCCGCCGTACATCACCGCGAGCCGCGCCGCCGTTTCCACGAAAAGGTCCGGGTTGCTCCGCCCGGTTTTACCATCCGCCCGGACACCCTCCAGGGGTACCGGCCAGGCGTCCACATCGGCAAAGGCCTTGAAGAGCACGGCTTTCCCTTCCATCACCGGGATAGAGGCAGCCGCGCCGATGTCGCCGAGTCCGAGCACCGCGGTACCGTCCGTGATCACCGCCACGGTGTTCGCCTTGGCGGTGTGGGAAAACACCCGCTCCGGCTCGCTCTCGATAAGACGGCAGGCCTCGGCCACCCCCGGCGTATAAGCCAGGGAAAGGTCGAGGTCATTGCGGAGCGGTTTGAGCAGGTCGAGCCCGATTTTCCCGCCCAGGTGATACTCCAGCGCCGCTTCCCGGGTAACCTTCACTCGTGTATCAGCCATTGCAAAACTCCCCCAAAAGAAAGAAGTCGAAATTCAGAAAACAGAAGTCAGAATTGTTGCTTCCGGACATAAAACGGGACTCGTACAAGATACCGAAAAAACGGACCGAAATCATCGAAAAAGAACATGAGCCAGGGTTCTCCCCAATGTCTGAACCGGCGAAAAGAACATTACCCGTGATATGCGCCGATGGGAAACAATTCTGATCTGTATTCATCTGCGCTCACATTGGTTTTTCTCACGGGTATCGGGTTGAGTGAGCAACGAACCGAAGCAGCACAAGCAAGACTCACGCGCATGAGTGGTGTTTTTCCCGCCCCCTGCCAGGGGGAAGGTGGCCGTAAGGCCCCGGGGCCCCCATTCGTACCGATTTGGTACGAATGGGGTAAAGGAAGGGGGTCTTGGCTGCGCCCGCCATGATTTGGCCCTGTTTTCTGAT
>JAWLHT010000361.1:0-4559 GCA_041690195.1 Candidatus Latescibacterota bacterium | reverse complement strand
TGGATGGCGGTGAAGCGGAACGGGCCACCTCCGCGGCTTCGGGGGTCATGGAGTATGCGTGGTCCCCGGACGGCGCCCGGATAGCGTACACCGCCTACGAGCCGGAATCCCCGGAGGAGACGCTCCGGCGGAAAGAACGGCGGGATATGGTGGTCCGGGATACAGCCTTCCGGTACGCGCACCTCTATTCGGTTGACATCGGGGGAGAAACGGGCAGGAATTCCCGCCGCCTCACCGCCGGAGCGTTCCATGTCACCGGTTTCGACTGGATGCCGGATGGAAGCGCGCTGGTATTCAGCCGCCAAGCCACGCCATCGGCGGATGTCTGGATGACCTCCGATCTCGCGATCGTTGCCGCGGACAGCGGAACCATCCGCCCGCTGGTTACCAGGAAGGGCGCGGACCTGTCCCCCTGCTGCTCGCCGGACGGCAAATGGGTGGCGTTCATGTCGGACGGCGGCGAGGAAAAGTGGGGATTGTACTACTATCACACACTGACCGTGGTTCCCTCCAACGGCGGCGAGCCGAGAGAGTTGACTCCGGGACCGATGTGCGCTCCGGGACGGGTCATCGGCTGGTCGTCCGATAGCCGCGAGGTATACATCCTTGCGACCACACGAACGGTCAGGCGGGTATACGCGGTTCCCCTCGCCGGAGGCGAACCCCGGATGATCACATCCGGCTCCGGAACGGATTCCGACCCCTCGCTCGGCGGAAGCGGAGCGGTTCTCGCCCATGTCCGCCAATCCTCCGAAACTCCCCCGGAGATTTTCCTCACCAGTATCCGCGAAAGCTCCCCAAGGAAACTGACCGACCTGAGCGGCCGGTTCCCCCGGCTGCCGATGGGACGGACGGAAGTCATCGCATGGAAATCGAAGGACGGCCTCGAAATCGAGGGGCTGCTCACCTATCCGGTTGGATACGAAAAGGGGAGACGGTATCCGCTGGCGCTTTACATCCACGGCGGCCCCATGGGCGTATTCTCCGAAACGTATACCGGCGCGGGGAGTTCTTATCCCATTCAGGCTTTCGCGCAGGAAGGGTACGCACTCCTCCGGCCGAATCCCAGGGGCAGCAGCGGATATGGCAAGGATTTCGCCCTTGCCAACTATGTCGATTGGGGGTACGGCGACTATGAAGATGCCATGAGCGGTGTAGACCGGGCGATCACGATGGGAGTCGCCCATCCGGACAGTCTCTGTGTCCTGGGATGGAGTTACGGCGGATACATGACGGCCATGACCATTACCCGGACAAAACGGTTCAAGGCAGCCATCGTGGGCGCGGGCGTGACCAACCTCATGAGCTTCACCGGAACTTCGGACATTCACTCTTTCATCCCGGATTATATGGGCGGAGAATACTGGGACCGCACTGCCACCTGGCGGAAGCATTCCCCCATGAGCAATATTAAAGGCGTCTCCACGCCGACACTGGTTCTCCACGGCGAGGAAGACGTCCGGGTTCCACTCTCCCAGGGAGAGGAACTTCACAATGCGCTCAAACGCCAGGGCTGCGCCACGGAAATGGTGGTGTATCCACGGATGGGGCACGGCATCACCGAGCCCAAATTTATCCTGGATATCGGTGAACGTCACCTGGAATGGTGCAACCGGCACCTCCGGGGAATATCGTCAAACACCGCCGCACAAAGGGGCGCCCAGTGACTCCGGGTTTGCCGAAAGAGTAACTCACCCCTCGTTCCCCTCTCTCGCAAGAGAGGGGATGACTCGTTATCGGCCGTCTCGGTGCTTCCGGTGGCTCAATTCCCCCTCTCTCTGGAGAGGTGGGGCCAAGGGGTGAGTTACCGGCCAAAACCTCCACTGATTATCTTTTTGTACTCATGCGTATCAGTGGCTTTCCCTCAAGTTTACGACAATGCATCTCCATTCTCCCTCTCGCGAGAGGGAGAATGGAGGTGGCAAATAACCCTTATGGATCAGTGGCAACGACGACCGCCTCCCCAAGAGTCCTTTAAATCTCCTCAAACGAAAAATCCTCACTCCGCCGGACGGTTGGTGGCCAGGTGACGACCGCCGTCAACATTGAGCAAGTCTCCGGTAATCCAGGAACTATCCTCCGAGGCCAAAAAGAGGGCGGCGTCCGCAATATCGTCGGGCCGGCCGTTCCGGCCCAGCGGATGGAGAGCGCGCATGCGATCCCAGAAGGAGGGAACATTCTCCGCGCCAAAATGGGTTCGGAAAGCTCGGTGTCCTCCACCAGCGCGGGGAGAATACAGTTCACCCGGATACCGTCCGCGGCCGCTTCCATGGCCATGACCTGGGAAAGGGTCTGGAGCGCGGCTTTGGAAGCGCAGTACACCCCGCTCCCCGAAAAGGCCTTGATGCCCGCAATCGAGGAGACATTGATTATGGAACCACCGCCGCTCCGCCGCAGATATGGCAGGGCGTGGACCATGAGACGCCAGGGAGCCCAGACGTTTGTCCGCATCATGAGATCCCACTGTTCCTGCGGAGTTTCATGGAGTTTGGCGAACCGCATCACCCCGGCATTGTTCACCAGGATATCAACTTTCCCGGCACGAGACACCGCTTCGGCGAAAAGGCGGGCGATATCCTCTTCGTCGGTCACATCAACACCGACCGCGGCGACCCGGTCCCCGGTCGTCGAGAGTTCCGCGCAGGTTTCGTTCAGCTTCTCCATCCGGCGCCCGCATACCACGACAAACGCCCCTTCCTCGTGAAACCGCCGTGCGATGGCTTTCCCGATTCCCGTTCCACCACCTGTGATTACAGCAGCCCTGCCGTCAAGTTTACCCATTATGGCCTCCCTGCTTCCGGAAAAAAATGAAAAAGACGGTTTCTCAAGCTCGCAATTGACAGCACTATCTCCTGCGGTTAAATTTATACAAAATAACGCCAGCCGCAATCAAAACCACACGGTATCTTGCCGGCTTTATTGCAGGGAGTTTCGATACGTATACAATCGGCAGGAACCGGCGCCGCTAACAGGCGTCCTTTTCCACCACCGCCTACGGACGGAGAGAAATCCGCTCCTCACTTCAAGGAATTTCCATGGATCAGAAAGACATTAAAAACATATTCGAACAGACTCCGTGTCTCGAGGCAACCTGTCCCGAGCGGGAGGAATGCTGCACCACAGTCCGCTGGCGAATATCCAAAGAAGACTACCATGACCGGGTGTTCCGCGAGTGGTGGCTGCTCCATGAAGGAGCGCGAATGGTACAAGAGGACGAAGCATACTACATCCAGTGGCCGATGCGGTGCTCGAAAGTTTCCGAGGACGGTCTCCAATGCCTGGATTATGAAAACCGTCCGGTAAACTGCCGCCTTTATACCTGCCGCCACATGGCCGAACGCGGAGAATAATCCGGTTGTGACTGCGGTTCCGGGAGCGTACGAAGATCTGTCTCACTCTCTTTTCGGTTCAGGCGCGTTCCGCCTTATCAAGGATAAGGCGCGAACGCTTCATTGCAGAATATGGGTTTCGGGTTTGGTCGGCAGCAGGGTTTGTGCCGCTGCTGTTTTCTCACGTATCTCCCGTGACAAGGGAAATGTCGCCGGAGAAAATAGAGGGTTCAGCGATGCCGGGAGGCATGGTTTCACGCACCTGCGCTGATGACCCTGACTCAATCCGATACTCGTCTTGTGGAAACAGACCGCTTTCAGAAAGGGGATATACCAAACATGTCCGAAGTAACCGTGTATCGGACCTGGGAGGAGAGCATGGCCAGCATGGCGCTCGACCTCCTTCACGCCGAAGGAATCCATGCCCGGAGAGTATCCGTCATGCCGAGAAGCGTCTACCCGGTGAGTGTGGATGGTCTCGGCGAGATCGAAATAGTGGTGTCGGAAGACGAGGCTCAGGAAGCACTGGATATTCTGGCGGTACGGTTCTCGGAAGGAGAGCCTGGCTTTGCGGAGGAGAGCGGCGCCACACTCCCCGTGCAGGAAGACGAAGACAGCGAGGAGTTCGAAACCGACCCGGAGGAAGGAGCGGATGTTGCGGACGACGAGGAAGAACCGCTCTTCGGTTTCGATGCGGATGAAGATGAACCGTGACCCGGCGATTCGGGGCGGAAACGCGAAATGACTTGACACATGGAGCGCTGGAAACAATATTACTAACATCAGTATGTTTGTAATAATTGCACGACATCCAGGAAAAAACACCAATGAAACTTTCAACAAAGGGCCGGTACGGAACCCGGGCCGCACTCGAACTGGCGATCCGGTATGGTTCCGGACCGGTCATGGTCCGCGAAATCGCGGTAAGCCAGAGCCTGTCCGAGCGGTATCTTGAGCATATCCTGAATGCGTTGCGCGCCTCCGGCCTGGTACGAAGCACCCGCGGAGCCCGCGGCGGATACGAGCTCGCCCGGACACCCAACGCCATAACCGTCGGAGAAATCGTCCGGGCGCTGGAAGGCCCCATTGATATTGTCTCCTGTACGCTTGACGGCGAGTGTGGAAAGGCCGGGGCATGCGTAACCACGGAAGTCTGGCGCGCGGTCCGAGACGCAGTGGAAGGAGTGCTGGACTCGGTAACGCTCGAAGATCTGGTTAATCGCCAGCGGT
>JAWLHT010000360.1:0-4588 GCA_041690195.1 Candidatus Latescibacterota bacterium | reverse complement strand
GCCCCGTCGAACACGTTCAGACCATTCTGGGTTCCCACCCAGATATTCCCGGTAAAATCCCGGGCAATAGAGGTGATATCGTTGTAGGAAAGACCGTTGAGAACAGTAAAGGAAGTCCACTGGCCGGAAGTGGTGCGTCGGGCGACCCCGCCTCGCGTGCCGAACCAAAGGGAATAGTCGGGTTCCGGCATACTGGCAATTGCGGTAATGAACGTATTGGGCAAGACGGTCTGGTCGGGCAACTCGCTCCAGGATATCCCGGTGAAGAAAGCAGGTCCGGATATGGTTCCCGCCCATACCGTCCCGAGATTCATCGCCAGTGAGGTCACCTGCAGGTTGGGAAGTCCGCTTGCGGAGCCGTAGGTCGTCCAGAGGGAATCGCCGAAGGAATAAAACGAAATACCCTTCTGGGTGGCTATCCACAGTCCGTTTCGAAAGAAATCCACTGTCATGTCATTCACAAAATTGTTCGACAACCCGTCCGTATCGAAGTACAGGGTGAACCCGCCGCTCGGAGAACCGTTTCCGCCGTCATTCTCCACCGGAGAGGTTCCGCATCCGGTCAAAACAACAGCCACGAAGAGCGGCAGGAGCATTGCAGCCAGACGAAGTATACTTTTCATGGAGTTGTTCCTTCCCTTTCCCATCAGGAAAGCATGCCATACTGCGCCATAAGCTTGCGTAACGTGTTACGGGAAATGCCGAGCCGCTTGGCTGCCTCGCTCTGGTTTTCTCCAGCCGAGGACAGTACGCGGAGGAGGAGCGGCCGCTCAACCATGGCATGAACTGCGTCGAGGAGGTTGGCGGAGTCGCTGTTCACCAGGTTTTCAATCAGCGACTCAATCGTCTTCTCATTCTTGAGGGCGGGAACACTGAAAGAAGTCTCGTCCCGTCCGCCCAGCTGATCCGATTGCAGCACCACCATGCGGTGTATGTGGTTTTCCAGCTCTCGCACATTGCCCGGCCATTCTCTCGCTTCAAGACCGGCCAAAGTCTCCGCCGTGAGTTTGAACCCGAGACCATAGCGGGAATTGTACCGGTCCACGAAATAGCGGGCCAATTCAGCAATATCCTCTTTGCGTTCCCGCAGGGGCGGCAATTGCACCGGGACCACCATGAGCCTGAAATACAGATCTTCTCGAAAGAGCCCGCGGGCGGTCATGTCCCGAAGGCCGGCGTTGGTCGCTGCGATAACGCGAACGTTAACGCGCATGGTCCGGGAACCGCCAACCCGTTCGAACTCGCTCCGCTGGAGAAAAGTGAGGAGTTTGGCCTGCAGGTCAAGCCGCATCGCCCCGATTTCGTCCAAAAACAGGGTGCCGCCGTCGGCCAGCTCGCACTTGCCGATCCGGAGGGAAGTTGCACCGGTAAACGCGCCCTTTTCGTGACCAAACAGCTCGCTTTCCAGAAGTTCACCGGGAAGTGACGCACAGTTGACCATTATGAAGGGGCCGTTCCGGCGTGGCGAATGATAGTGGATGGCCCGGGCGATTAGATCTTTACCGGTTCCGGTTTCTCCGGTGATGAGCACGGAACTGCTGGTGGGAGCGAGACGGCCCAGCAGTTTGTAAAGCTCCCTCATTACGGGGGAACTTCCAATGATGCGGTCTGCGTTCTCCGGCTCAGCCGGAGCGGCCGGAATTTCTCTTGTTTCATACTTTTCAATGGCTCGCCGGGCAAGCCCCACTACTTCATCTATATCGAACGGCTTAACCACATGATCGAAAGCACCCAGTTTCATGGCTTCGACCGTGTTTTCCATGCTGGAATACGCAGTAATCATGATTACTTCGGGAGGCTCGTTCAACTCGCGAATGGAGCGCATGGCGGTGATCCCGTCCATCACCGGCATCTTAACATCCATCACCGCCAGTGCGTAACGGGTGGATGCGATCATATCCAGCGCTGCCTTCCCGTCGCCCGCCGTGTCAACCGTGTATCCCTCATCAGCAAGCGCTTTTTCCAGCACCCACCGAACGGTACGGTCATTGTCCACTACCAAAACCCGAGCATTAGCGCTCACCCGCCATCTCCGTCATCAGTTTTTTTGCCGCTCCGATTCGCGATGCCTGTCGAACGGCAACGGAACCGCTTTTACCAATATCGATCACTTTTTCACAAAACCGGCGGCACTGGTCCAACCGTCCCATATCCCGGGAAAGCACCGCCATTTTCCACCAACACCGGATCTGTCCCGAGCCGTCGTCATTCGGGTCCGACGCATATTTCCCAGCCAGAGCGGTAAACACCCGTTCCGCGTCATCGAATCGCCCAAGTTTCTTGTATGCCTCACCAAGCTGCCAGGCGAAGAGACGGCAGCCGGTATAACGTCCAGTCAGCCGCTCACCCCGCTCCACCGCCGCTTCCGGATCATATTCCAGGAGCATCTCCAAAAGCACGGTGTTTGCGATGGGACCGGTCAGAACTCCTTCGCGAATCGCGGTCTCCACGTCGGCAATCCCCTCTTCACGGTGGTCTCCCATGAGGGCGGAAACATGCATGGACCGGGCTGCCTCGCTCTTCCAGAACCGATAACTGCCATCGCACAGATACGCGTCATAAAAACGGGAATCTACCGAGCGGATCCATGCCATCCCGGACGCACCGGAACGGCTGGCCATGTAGCCGCGGACAAAGCTGCCTTCCGAAACCATGCGCACCCCCCGGAAACACCGCGCGGAATTGACTGCGTAATGGGCCCACAGATCGCGGCTGTCCTCCTTCAGTTTCCGCTTTCCAAGAGACTCGGCACGGTTCAGCAGGTCCCGGAATTCTTCCTCACGGGAAAAATCCTCATAATCTGTGCCTTCATACTGAATTACCGCGGCGGCAAGGAGATACCCAAGAGGCTCTTCGGGATATCCGCGGATATACTCGCGAATCACCCGCTCCGCCTCGGCATAACGGCTCTCCAATACGAGCCGCGATACAACACCGTAAGCTTCCACCGGAACCAGAGTTCCGGCTGATATGTATCCCGGCGTGAACAGAAGGCCGAGCAAGACTAACAATATCGGCATCCCCCGCATTTCACGCCTCCTTACGGCAAGATATTCTCACGGTAATATGATTCTCCAGGCAGCAAAGGGCAACGGGTAAAACATAGTCCGCCGACAAAGGTGAACGAAGTTAATTACGTTTGCGGGAGAATTTCGTTCCATATACGGAGATACAACGAAGCATCGCACCGACGCCGGTTTTCAACGGGCATTGGCGGGCTCGACAGATAATCTCGTCACACGAACTCGATATCGGGAACACAGACATCGAGATTGACCGGGAGTTCATCCGGCTCATTTGTTGCAGAAACATGCAGTAGCGAAGAACGGTTGTCTTACGGCTCAGGGCGAAACAAGCATCTAATTCCGTGCTCCCCTTCTGTCATTTCACCCCTGGTTCAAGGGTGGGAGACCCCGCCGCACGGGGAGAGATCTCCGATGGGCGCATCGCTTATCCGCTTATTGCGACACTGTGTCGAAATCGGAGACTTTGCTATGGAAGGATCTGCGGAACTCAGACCTCGATTATTGGCGTCGGTTCCTGCTGCAGCGCGATGGTGAGCGGTGAAAGGCGCTTGTCATATCGTTCGAAAAGATCCCTGACCTCGCGCTCCGCCAGTTCCGGCAAGTTGTTCTCTTCCGAAAGATGGGCCAGGACCGCACGGACCGATTTGCGCTGACATAGATTGAAAAGCAGTTCCGCCGCGTTACGGTTGGAGAGATGTCCGGTTCTCCCCATGATTCTCTGCTTCAGTTCCCAGGGATACGGACCGCGTTTGAGCATCTCCACGTCATGGTTTGATTCAATGACCAGAAGGTCGGAATCTCCGAGATTATGTTCCACCAGGGTGGAAACAAACCCGAGGTCGGTCGCGACTGAGAGTTTGCGCTTGCCCGCTGTCACGCAGTACTGCACCGGCTCATTGGCATCGTGCGAAACGGTGAAGGGAAGCACTTCCATGCCGGCGATGGAGAGCACGGCACCGCCTTCAATGGCCACAAGGGTTTCGGTGCCGTTGAATATATCCCGTTTTGCCGCGAATGTTCCCGAAGTGGCATAGACCGGCACCTTGAGCTTCCGGGCAGTAACCCCGACCCCCGCGATATGGTCCGTGTGCTCGTGGGTAACCAGGATACCCTTTATTCGACCGGGATCGAGTCCCCGGATTTCCATCCGCGCAGACAACTCGCGGTATGAAAACCCCTGGTCCACGATAAGAACGGATCCCCGGTGTTCGATATGGAGGCAGTTGCCTTTGGAACCGCTTCCCAGCATGCAAACTTCCACGGGTATTCTCCGACGAACGCAAAGTTAATTCCGGCAATACGATTCGCACATAAACGCTATGCAATAAACTCCCGAGTCGATACGGAACCGACAGAATGCAGTCTGCCACATGATGCTTTCCGGCCAGTAAACTGATGCCGGTGTTTGCTTCATGGAATGCCGGTTCAGAACACGCGGCGCCCCCGGTTTATCTCCTCCCGGAGAGCGAGGAGCCGTTGCCGGGCGGCCTCGGGATAATCCCCTTCCCGTGAGGCATACAGGATATCCCGCGAACTGTTGATAATTGTCCGGCCGGGTTTCC
>JAWLHT010000359.1:0-4627 GCA_041690195.1 Candidatus Latescibacterota bacterium | reverse complement strand
GACTGCGACCCGAAGAAACGCAGGATACTCAATCACGAACCCGATCCCTTCAAACTGCACATGCGCCCGGGAGAGAAAGAACAACGGGAATACGGATGGTGGAATCAGCACCACTGGGTACCCTTCCCGGGATACCTGGATCAGTATTATAACAATCCCCGGTTTTATCTCCGCGGCACACTGGTGGAAACGAACACCGATTCCCTGCCCCAGCTGGGCAGTGATGAGATTATTTATCTCGGAGAGGAAGGCGCTTTTGCCAGCCCGCCCCGGCTGCAGAAGATCAAGGAGGAGCTTCTGCGTACCGGCGCTTCCGGATGGCGTGAGCGGGAGCACATAGACTGGTGCGACGAGTATGACCGGTTCCTGGACCGGAGCGGATACCGGAAATTCTTCCCCACCGTGGACGACTTCACAAAAGCGCTCGGCGTGACAATGTTCTACTATCACGGCAGGGTCATTGAGAACTGCCGTACCGGGAATATTTTCGACGGGTTCAATATCAATTCCTGGGGGTCCGGCGGGTCGCGCACCGATCTTGTGGACAATTACCGTAACCCGGTGGCGGACCCTGCCATATTCTCCCATTACACCCAGCCGCTCTACATCGCGGTGAAAGTACGGGACAAGGTTCACCCGGTGGGCGGGACGGCAGTTGCCGACCTGTTCATCGTCAACGAGGAAAACCTTACCGGAAAACATACGCTCGAAGCACGGCTGTACAATCCCGACGGTAAGATTGTATTGTCAAAAACTTATTCCGTCAATATTGAAGGCGGTACCCGGTTCGGACAACTCCTTGTCGAGGGACTCCAACTGCCTGAACTCACCGAGCCCGGGCGATATGTCCTCAAATCACGGCTCCTGAAGGGGGACGAGGTCAGGGCCGACGGTTTCGATGACATTTTCACCGTTGACTACCGGCGTGGTCCCGGATTGAGCGGACGTGGAGCGGTCATCGACACAACCGGGGTCATCAATGCGTTTCTCCTTGAGACCCGGGGCATTACTCTGCCCGAGTTTTCACCGGGCGGACCGGAAGACCATTATGACTACATCATAATCGGGCCTCACGCTGAAAATCGCAGTTGGCGTGGGACTTCGACTCGAATCATGGAAATGGTAACCAACGGTGCGACGCTCTTCGTGTTCGACCAGGCTGAATCCATGGCGCGCACACTGAACCGGAACGCGATTTACTTCCATCAGGGCGCAGATGCGGGTGATGGACGATACTTTGTCGGGGATAACCGTTTTATGGAGGGACTGCCGGTTTCGCAGGCCATGAACTGGGAGTACCAGGAGTTCTATCACACTCGTTCCATGCCGGGACTGCTGATGGACCATCTCGGACCTGAGCTGATCGTCGGATTGGCCCCCACAGGGCGGAAGGACATCTATTCCTCGCTGACCAGAATCCCTTTTGCCAACGGTCAGATTTTCCTGAGCACACTGAATTTCATGGATCAGCTTTCCAGTTCAAGGCCGCAGTCATCTGTTCCGAAAAAACTTTTCCTGAACCTGCTCGAATACGCCCGCCAGTAACGCGCGGTGGTACAGGGCAGTCAGAAAGTCGTGACGATATAAGCAAAAATAACCCATGAATGGAAACGGGAGGGCAATCGGCCCTCCCGTTTCCATTCATGGGGACATGCTCCCTCAAATAATCGTTGAATTCTTTTTGTTACCGCAAAGGGAACCCAACCGCGGCCTGTGTTACCTTCAGACACGCCTGTATACAAATTCGACTTCAAGAAAGTAAAAAGCGATGTCCCGGTGCGAGTAGGGGCGGTTCGTAAACCGCCCCTGCCGGGTGATGAATTAAACTGTGTTGGCACTGAATGCGTATGAGGCCGAATATGCGAAGGCCAACCGCCATTCTATCCGGTGTCTACTTCTGGTTGAACAGCCCGATATAGAGCATCTTCACCGGCTTTTCCCCGGGGTTGAAATTCGCGTGCGGGGTCCTGCTGTCGGGAGGAATAAGATGCGCCTCACCAATATTCATGCGTCGCAGCTGTTTGCCAAGCATGAAATTCACCGTGCCATCGAGCGGCGCCCAGATTTCTTCCGTTCCCGGGTCATGGCTGTGCGGCTGGGCAAAAGCGTTGGGCGGAATGGTAACCGTGAGAAAAAGGCCGATTTTCGAGAGCCCTTCTTCTTTGCGGACGAGCCATTTGTTGTTATTAACCCAATGCGCTGTCGTGGTGTGGAACGGTTCAACATTTTCATCCCGCCACACAATGTTCTTCACCGATTGGAATGACGGGTCGACTTTTTCTGCGACCAGATACATGGTAAGGGGGGAATTCATCGTGTTCTCCATGACGAATTCAAGTCCCCTGGGAACCAGGCATGCAACACCGGGGTACAGGTCATGGGTCCTGTTGCCGCTGGTTATCGTCCCCTTCCCCTCGAGAATGTAGAAAAGTTCCTGCGTATCGGTAAGAGTAGTCGGGGCGGTACGGTCGCCTTCGACAAGCATGGCATATGTGAAGCGGTCAAGATATTTGAGGACAGATCCCCGGTCAGTGGGACGAGCGGCATCGCCGGTGTTGTGAGTGAACATGTCCCGTTCCAGAAGGGTGCCGTGGGTGGAGTACTGCATATGCTCGCGGTATCCGGAGATAAACATGTCAATACGTGACTCTGTTTTCGGGTCGTACGGTTCCGGGTCAAGCTGGCCGTACCTGAATCCGGTTTTATCCGGTTTGCCGCCGCGCATCATCCAGAACATCTTGATGGGTTTATCGGAGGCGTTAATATTGGAATGTCCGGTGAAACCCGTGGGAGGAATCTTGTAAGCGGTTCCGGGAGGCAGATGGAAGAACTGTTTGCCCAGAAGAAGTGTGGTGTCTCCGCTCAATGCGAACCATATCTCCTCAACCGGATCGCCATGCGTGTGCGGCTGGCCGATGGTTCCCGGCATGTACCACACCGGCCCCATACCGGTAAGCGTGGCGAGCCCGTCACTGGAATTGATGAAATTCTTGTAGTTATGACTCCAATGCACATTGTTGCTTGACCACTTTGTGCCCCGTTCATCTTTCACCACGATTTCACGGTTCGCTTTGAATCCTGATGGTACCGGTTCGGTGATGATGTACATGGTCAGCGGCTCCGCCCCAAAATTCTTTATCGAAAATTCAATTCCCGGAGCGACAACCACGCCGATTCCCTCCCGCACTGCGGCGGCTTTGGGCCCTCCTGTCAGTGTGCCTTCTCCAGACACAAAGTAGAAAATCTTCTGCTCATTCTGCAGCGTTGCCGGCGTTGTGGTTTTCCCCGGGTCGAGAATACCGTAGGTGAGGCGGGTGATTGCGGTGAGTACCGCGCCACGAGCTTTCGGACGTTCTGAATCTCCATCGCTGGGAGTGAGAATATCCCATTCCGAGAGATTGCCGAAAACCGTTCTCCGTGCCGACTCCCGCCAGTTCCGTATAAACAGGGAGCCGTCCGGGTCAACCGAAGGGTCAAAGGGTTTTACGTCGAGGTTGTACTTGTCGGGCTCTCCACGTTCCTGTGAAAAAGAAATGTCAGGCGCAATACTCGGCAGAGACAGCGCCAGGAGTACAGTCATGATGTTCTTCACCGGTCAACTCCTTCTTCATTGTTATCGGGGTATGTCAGCAGAGTTCATCAGCGATAAACTGGTGTATACCTCGTTTTCCCTTCAGTAAAACGGGAGGATGAATTGGCGGGATACCTGAATTGACTATTACTGACAATGATGCTTGGCAATCCGGAACAAACCCGCACAAGAGGGTCTACGGGTATCGGGTTGGAGGGCAGCGGATCTGTGCCGCGTCCGTATTTCTCATGTATGTCCATGTCGCCGGAGACGACAGCGGGTTCAGCGGAGCCGGAAGACATGTTATCATTCATTTACACGCTGAATATCCCATCCATCTGACTCAACCAGATATCCGAAAAAAAGGGCATTGATAGATCTGCAATCGTAAGATACGGTTAAACTGTGGTGATGTAAACAGTTCAATGCGATTGTCTGTGCCGGAATATTTCACGGACGTTCAGTAGCACAGGTTGGGGACAGTTTCAGCCCGGCACGCCTCTCCCCCACCCTGTGATTAGAACCGAAGGCCAAGAGGTGTTAATGGAGGAGCTATTTTTTGGTGTATCCGGCCCTGCGTCAAGAGCCGGAAAAAAGAGCGGCCGGGCATTCTAACGCAAAAAAGGTTCAGGAGTGGGCCTGAACCTTTTTTGCAGTAATCTGGGGTGGAAGATGGGACTTGAACCCACGGCCTCCAGGGCCACAACCTGGCGCTCTAACCAATTGAGCTACATCCACCACCCTGTCGAGGAAATAAATATAGCATATCCCCGGCGCAAAGTCAACCCAAAACGGTTATACGTGATACGTAATGGTCTGGCCCACGCTCTGAGGTACAAAAATACTGTGCAGTTGGTTCAGGGCGGTTTCGATAGTCTTCTGTCCGTTTTTGATACACATAATCCCGTGTCCGGGAAACAAACCGTCAACACCGAGTCCCTGTAACTTGGGGAGTCCCTGATGATACCATTCCATGCTTGACATGGGGTAATTGAGCAGCCCGATTACTCCGCCGTGGTAGAGTGTATCTCCGTTGAACAAACACCGGCGTCCGTC
>JAWLHT010000358.1:1824-4662 GCA_041690195.1 Candidatus Latescibacterota bacterium | reverse complement strand
ACCGGGAACATCTTGCGGAACTGGTTGAGGAGCGCACGGAGGAACTCACCCGGGAGATCCGCGAGCGGAAGCGCGCGGAACAAGCGCTGCGCGACGCCAACGCACACCTGGAAGCGACACTGAATGCCCTTCCCGATATCATGTTCGAAGTAGACCGCGCGGGTCACATCTACAATTTCCATGCGGTTCACCCCGAAAAACTCTATCGTGCGCCGGAAGAATTTCTCGGGCATCCATTGGGGGAAGTGCTCCCCGCCGATACGGTGGATATCATTTCGGCTGCCCTGGCCGATGCCGCGAAAACGGGAACAATCACCGGGGTTGTGTATTCCCTGGACATATCGGGACGAAAGGAATGGTTCGAGCTTTCCGCCGCCGCCGCCGGAGATCCCTCTGACCCGGAAACCCGGTTTATCATGCTGGTGCGGGACATCACCGAACGGAAATATGCGGAAGAATCCCTGCGGGAAAGTGAGGAACGATTCCGTACGCTGGCCGAGAACACCTCCGCCGTGGTGGGTATTGTCCGGGGAACCCGGTTTGTATATGCGAACCCCTACTTCGCGGAAATCAGCGGGTACACGTTGGAGGAGATATACAACTCTGATATCTCCCGGTTCATTTATTCCGAAGACCGGACGATGATCATGGACCGGGCGCGTCGGCGGCAGGCCGGAGACCACGTGGAGTCTCACTACGAATTTCGGATGGTTGCCCGGAACGGCGCGGTGCGGTGGATAGATTTTTCCCCATCACTGGTCTTGCTCCGGGGAGAACCGGCCATCATCGGTATCGGCATCGACGTCACCGAACGGAAACGGGCGGAGGAATCACTCCGCGCCAGCGAGACACGATTCCGCGCGGCGATCGACTATTTCCCGGGAGTGTTCATTGTATATGATTCCGGAAGGCGTATTCAGTATATAAACCGGACAGGGATCGAGAAAAGCGGACTTTCCCGGGAAGATATTGTGGGCCGTATTGATGAGGAAGTTTATCCGCAGTCCGTGCTCGACACGTACATGCCTTCTTTCCATCGAGCGATGGAAACGAAGGAAATCCAAACTCTGGAGGCGAACCTTGAGATTCCGAATGGTAGCTACTGGGTGCTCATGAACATCGTTCCGCTGGTGGATGAGCATGATGCCATCTGGCAGATTCTCGTTATCAGCTATGATATTACCAGCCGAAAAGAGGCGCAGGACCGCGCCGCGGAACTGAACCGCAGGCTTACGCAAAAGACGATCCAGCTCGCCGCCGTGAACAAGGAACTGGAAACGTTCAGCTATTCCATCTCCCACGATCTTCAGGCCCCCTTGCGCAGCCTGGACGGGTTCAGCCTGGCGCTGCTGGAGGACTATGCCGAGCGGCTCGATGCGGAGGGCCGGGACTATCTCGGCCGCATCCGGGCGGCGGCCCAGCGCATGTCCCAGCTCATCGAAGACCTCCTTCGTCTTTCCCGAACCACCCGGGGAGAGCTTCGGTATACCACAACCGATCTCAGCGGCCTGGCAAACTCGGTTTTGGAGGAACTGCGGGCCTCCGATCCCGGAAGAAACGTAGACCCGGTCATCCAGGAGGGCGTTACCGTCGAAGGGGACGAAACCCTGCTCCGCCAGGTACTCCAGAATCTCCTGGGCAACGCCTGGAAATTCACCTCACACCGGGAGGACGCCCGTATCGAATTCGGGGAGACACGTGAGAACGGCAGCCGTATCTTCTTCGTGCGGGACAACGGAGCGGGATTCGACATGCGGTACGCCGAAAAGCTTTTCGCTCCCTTCCGCCGGTTGCACTCGGATACGGAGTTCCCCGGAACGGGAATTGGGCTCTCCATAGCCAAACGAATCATCGACCGCCACGGCGGCAGGATGTGGGCGAAAGGAGAGGTGGGCAAAGGTGCGGTGTTTTATTTCACACTGGGGGAGTAGAGATGGTCATGGACATTCGCCAGGAGTGGTGAACGGGTGTTTTGATAATCTAACTCACCCCTCGGTCCCCTCTCTATCCTATAGAGGGGATGACTCGTTATCGGCTGTCCCGTTCTGTTCTAAGGCTCGGTTCCCCCTCTCTCGGGAGAGGGGGGGATTAAGGGGGTGAGTTACCGGCCAGCAACTCCACTGACATCTTTAGTATTCATACGTGCCAATGGTTTTCCCTTATGGTTACTACAACACCCGTCATTCCTCATCTCTCGGTGTGGCCGGGGGCAACGCGGGAAAACCCGGACGGGGTTTCAATCAGATATTCCGCTCCCGTCGCTGTTTCCATTTTTCGACAGCATAGGCCCGCATGTCTTCCACGGAGTCGAACTCGTCCACGATCTCGACTCCGAGCAGGGTTTCCAGAACGTCCTCCAGGGTGACAATGCCCGCGGTGCCGCCATACTCGTCCACCACCTCGAAAAGGTGCTCCCGCCGGTTGATGAACTCCTCGAAGATGTCGGTGATGGGCTTGGATTCAGGAACGGCATGAATGGGCCCCATGAGGGTTTCGACCGGTGCATCGGAACGGCCGGTGTAAAAGGCTTCCAGCAGACGGTCGTGGTGCACGAGACCGATGACGTCATCGAGGCCCCGGTTGTAAACCGGGATGCGGGTGAAATGGATCGGCGGTTCCATGGCCATGGCTTCGGCTACGGTCTGGTCTTTCTGGAGGGCCACGATGACCGAGCGCGGGGTGAGGATGTCCGTAACGCGGATTTCGTCCAGCAACAGCAGGTTTTCGATGATCTTGGCTTCCTTTTTATGCAGTACGCCCTCATGGACTGCCGTTTCCGCCAGCACGATGATTTCCTCGCGGCTGATCTGCGCACGGGGCGCCTGACGGGATATGGTC
>JAWLHT010000358.1:0-1814 GCA_041690195.1 Candidatus Latescibacterota bacterium | reverse complement strand
TTTCCAGCATGCGCACCGCGGGATAGGACAGGACAATCATAACCGAGATGGAATAAGCGGCGAAAGGAGCGAATTTCTTCCAGTACACCGCTCCGAGTGTTTTGGGGAACACTTCGGAAAAAATCAGAATGGAAACGGTGAGAACGGCGGAGACCACCGCGGTCCACTGGCTTCCGAACACCTGGTAAGCCTGGGCGCCCACCGCGGCCGCGCCGACAGTATTGGCAACCGTGTTGAAAGTAAGAATGGCTGCCAGGGGATAGTCAACTTTCCGCTTCATGTTCCGAAGAATCGTTCCGCTCCGCTTTCCCCGTTTTATCATGACCCCGATATAGGAATGGGAGATGGAGAGGATGATTGACTCCATGAGTGAGCAAAAAAAGGAAATGAGCAGCGCCCCAAAGAAGAAAATGAGCAGTACGGTCATGCCGTTCGATTTCTCCCTGCCGGATAAACGACTTGATTTCCCCCAAGAAAAGTGCGATACTAGAGGAAGATCCCGTGCATCCCCGATAATAAATCTCACCACGATCAGGCGAGTGGTGTTCCATGGATATCAAGACATTCGGATTCTACTTCCTGCTATTCATCATCCTGGCGGTCGGCGCCAAGTTCTATTCGATTATTTCCGCTTTTTTTCCGTCCATAGCCACTGCGTTTGTCCTTGCGCATCTCACAAGCCCAATATACAGATATTTTCTCCGGGTGAGCAAAAGAAAAACCTTTTCCGCTCTCTCCGTGCTTTTCCTGGTCCTGGTGCTTATTCTCTTCCCGTCCCTCATGGTTTTTTTGGCGGTACAGCGTCAGGTTTCCACGCTTTTTGATCAGGAAACCGTTGTCGCCGCCCAGAATGCATTCCAGAACGTACAGGCGATGCTTACCGACCGTTTCGGCCTGGACCTTTTCAGCCGTATCAACCTGAACGACCTCTATCCACGGCTGGCTGTCGCCGCCCAGAATGCCATTGCCGCGCTTGCCCCCAAAGTCATCATCAGCATCACGGGATTTCTGCTCTCCACGTTTCTCGTGTTTTTCCTGCTCTATTATCTCCTGGTCAACTCCGCCTTCGTCCTCAGTTCGTTCCGTAATTACTTTCCCCTGAGCAACCGAAACGTCGATCTGCTCCTCTCGGAGGTCGCCTCCGGCACCCGGTCGCTCATTCTCGGGCAGTTCCTCATCGCACTCCTGCAGGGCTCGCTCGGAGCCATCGGCTTTCTCATCTTCGGGGTCCCCGGCGTGTTTCTCTGGGGATTCGTGATGACCCTGCTTTCCTTCATTCCCTTCCTCGGCTCCTTTATCGTGTGGGTCCCCGCCGCTCTGGTCCTGCTGGCGCAGGGGAATTATTTCGGAGGTTTCGGCCTGATCATCTGGGGCTTTGCCCTGATCAGCACGGTTGATAACATCATCCGCCCCAAACTCACCAGCAAACTGGGGAGAATCCATCCCGTGACCGTGCTGCTGGGCGTTTTCATCGGCCTCAAGGAGTGGGGGGTCATCGGTCTCGTTCTCGGCCCGATCATCATCACCGTGCTCCTCGCCCTCGTTCGCATGTTCCGCGAGGAGTACCTGGTCGAACGCGAGGCGTGATCTCTCCGGCGAGCCATCCGCTTTCACCCGTGACGGCAAATACTGACCAAAAAGGTCCCTCTTTCCTGAACCTTGTCATACCAATTTTGAATCACTATCGATAAATCCGGTCATCGCTGTTATAAACCAATGTGGGTATCGGGTTGAGTCAGAAAACAGGGCCAAATCGTGGCGAGCGCAGCCAAGACCCCCTTCCGGCCTTGCGGCCACCTTCCCCCTTGCAGGGG